>NZ_JAKJSO010000035.1:0-6399 GCF_050337045.1 Photobacterium kagoshimensis
GATACCAACCTGACGACCAAGAAGGATGTGCTCACGCGTCTGTGGCATAGGGCCATCAGTTGCAGCAACAACTAGGATACCGCCGTCCATTTGAGCAGCACCAGTGATCATGTTTTTAACGTAATCGGCGTGTCCAGGACAGTCAACGTGTGCGTAGTGACGAGTTGGAGTATCGTACTCAACGTGAGAAGTTGAGATTGTGATACCACGCTCGCGCTCTTCAGGAGCGTTATCGATAGATGCGAAATCTTTAGCAACACCACCGTACACTTTTGCAAGTGTAGTACAGATAGCAGCAGTTAGAGTTGTTTTACCGTGGTCAACGTGGCCGATAGTACCAACGTTAACGTGCGGTTTTACGCGTTCAAATTTTTCTTTAGACATGGATAGTCCCTCTAGGCACGGTATTTGGTGGCATTACGACCACACAACCAATCATGGGTTTGTAGAGTATATATCAAATGTTTGAGAGTAACTTGGGAGGAGTGGTGCTAATAGGCAGAGTCGAACTGCCGACCTCACCCTTACCAAGGGTGCGCTCTACCAACTGAGCTATATCAGCACACAAAAGTGTGGAGCGGGCAGCGGGAATCGAACCCGCATCATCAGCTTGGAAGGCTGAGGTAATAGCCATTATACGATGCCCGCAAAACTCGTAACTCGTAGAGCTATTCAAACGTTTGAAAATGGTGGAGGGAGATGGATTCGAACCATCGAAGGCAGAGCCGACAGATTTACAATCTGTTCCCTTTGGCCACTCGGGAACCCCTCCAGGGGTGTAGCAAAAACTGGTGCCGACTACCGGAATCGAACTGGTGACCTACTGATTACAAGTCAGTTGCTCTACCTACTGAGCTAAGTCGGCGTAATTGCTGCGCATTCTAGTGAATGCGCATAAAGCTTGCAATACTTTTCAGTGATTTTTTTTGCTTTTTTTATTGAGTGTTTATTTTATCGCCACTAACGACATTTAGCGTAAAGTGCTAATCCTTCCAACACTAGCTCAGATTTATGTCGATAATGCTTCGCCCATGACACAGGTAAATGACGCACGCCACCACCGCATAGAATGACCTCTGGCTCATCGCCGAGTCGTTCCTTAGCCTGTTTAAGACCGTATTCAATAAGACCAAGTAAAGCAGCACGACAGCCATTCTTCAGGCCATCAGCCGTATTATCAGAAAAAGTGAGTGTTTCGCTATGCTCACGATCTGAAAAAACTTTAGTGGTGTTCTCTAATACAGACTTCATCATTAATTGGTAACCTGGCGCAATCCAACCGCCAAGATGCTTACCATCATCAGACATCACATCAAATGTTAGCGCGGTACCTATATCGACTATCACGGTTGGCTTTTTAAATTCTTGTCGGATTGCAACAAGCGTTAACCAACGATCGACACCAAGGTATTGGTACTCCGCATAGGCATTTTTTACACCAAAGTCTTTGCGCAGCGTTTTCACTTGAAGTACGGGGATATTTGCAAGCTGTGCAATGCGCTGGATTGAATTATCCACCTCAACAGGCCCTACGCTTGCAAACACTATCCTGTTTATTCCTTTTTCTAACAGGGGCTCTAATACCATCTCTAGCTTTTTACTTGGATAGCGCCCTAATAATTCAAGTTCGCCCGTTTGAAACAATTGGGCCACTTTGACATAGGTGTTACCCGCTTCTATTAATAACTGCATCAACAACCCCTAAGGCTGATTTCACCACCGATATAAGGTGTAATACCTTGCTCAGTTTCTAATAATAACCCGCCCTGCTTATCGATACCGCGGGCAATCCCTTCAACCACGCGCTCTCCAATCAATAGTTTTACAGGACGATTCAAAAAATTATCGTACTCATTCCAACGTTCGACAAACCCAGCAAGACCAACCTGTTCATACTCAACAAGTATGCACTGAAGGCGCTCAATTAGCGTCGCGGCTAATACATTACGCGATGGAAGACTTTCACATGCGTCAGCAAGGTTAGTCCATAGCTGATCAATCGGGCTACCTTCACGATCTGTCATCGCGATATTTAACCCCATACCAATGACTAAGTGAGCAGCGTCTCCTGCTTGGCCTGTCATTTCAGTTAATATTCCAGCAAGCTTCTTGTCTTGGTAGTACAAATCATTCGGCCATTTTAACTTAATACTTTGTGCACCGAGTGAGGCCAATGTATCAGCAATCGCAATACCAACCACTAGACTCAACCCCATGGCTGCAGCCATACCAGCATCCAGTCGCCAATACATCGACAAATACAGATTACTACCAAAAGGCGACAACCACTGACGACCACGACGACCACGACCAGCCTGTTGGTACTCAGCAAGACAAACAGAACCACTAGGCAACTGGCCAACACGGTCGAGCAAATACTGATTTGTCGAATCAATAACAGGAATAAGACTTAAGTGAGGGCACTTTACCTGAGCCAAAATCTTATCGCAATCAAGCAGTTCCAGCTTACTAGCTAAGCAATACCCTTTTCCTTGAACGCGAAAGATGTCTAGGCCCCAATCTTGAAGTGCCTTTATGTGCTTGCTTATTGCCGCTCGTGAGATCCCTATATTCTGACCTAATGCCTCACCTGAATGAAAAGCACCATCCGATAATGCGCTAATTAACGCTAAACGAGTTGTATGCTCTTTCATCCTGTCACCTCTGCCAAGTTCGTTTCAGCCTTCGCAGACATAAAACGCACTTCATGCTCTAAGGTAATGCCAAACTTCAATTTTACTTGCTCTACAACATAAGCCGCTAACTCTGTTACATCTTTTGACGTTGCAGTGCCTGTATTGGTCAAAACCAAAGCTTGTTGCTGATGCACTTTAGCCCCACCAATTTGGTGACCTTTCAATCCGCACTGATCAATCAACCAACCCGCCGCGAGCTTACACTCAGAGGCAGAGACACCATAGCTAGGCAAATTAGAGTATGAAACCAATATTTGGTCGCGTTGGGCTGTGGTGATAACAGGGTTTTTAAAAAAACTACCGGCATTACCAATTACGTTGGGATCCGGTAGTTTTTCTTGGCGAATAACGCAGATTCTTTGAAAAATATCGCATGCATTAACATTTGCAGCATCCAGCTCAGCCAACGGGCCATACGCTAATTTGGGTTGCCAATCATGAGAAAGGAATAAACCAACCGCGATAATCGCCTTATTTTCTTTATAAGCATGCTTAAAGATAGAATCGCGATACCCGAATAAGCAATCACGATTCGATAGGCGTTGCTGAATACCTGTTTGCAAGTCAAGCACATCGACGTACTCACACACGTCTTTTAGCTCAACACCATAAGCCCCTATATTCTGTATTGGAGAAGAACCAACACAACCAGGAATTAAGGCTAAATTTTCTAGCCCAGGCATATTATTATCAACAGTCCACTTAACCAACTGATGCCAATCTTCGCCAGCACCGATGTGGAGATGAAAGCCATCATCTGTTTTGATTGTATTAATGCCTTTAATGCGATTAAGTACAACAACACCTTGATAATGGGCAGTGAAGAGCATATTGCTCCCCTGTCCAAGTAATAACTTAGGTTGGTTTTGGTACGCTTCACTCTGCCAAATTTCTAGTAAGTCAGCAGGGCTAGTCGCTTCAACGATCACATCAGCATTCACATCCAAATGGAATGTATGGAAAGGGGCTAGTGACCTTTCAGGCAAAATATTCATGCAGCTATCGAACCATACCTTTGTATAATAATTGCAGTATTTTAACCGATTCATTCAATCAACGCAGTGTTTTCCCATGAACAAGCTAAGTTTCCATATTTTACAGCCACTACGATTCCCGCTCATTAACCGATTATATAAGAGTTACTACCCTGCAGGAAAAGCCAAGAAAGACGAAACTATTTGGATAGGAGAGGATGGAACTAGCATCATTAGCTGCGTTCGTTTTAAGACAATTGAAAATGTTCAGTTACTCACAGGAATGCTCGTGACTCCTGACTATCGAGGGAAAGGCATAGGTGATTCACTGTTAGCGGCAACGACAACACAAATCGAAAGCCAACCATGTTATTGCTTTGCCTTCGACCATCTTGTGCCTTTATATCAAAGGGCTCATTTCATTGTGATCGAAGACACTGAACTACCTCATTATCTTGCCTCGCGCTTCAAGCGATATTGCGAAAGCGGAAAAAATCTAGTTCCAATGATTTATCAGAAACCTGCGTTAGGTCAGAACTAAGGCGAACTCTGCTATACATGTGATGGTGTTTAATATTTTTCTGATATAATTGCCCATCAAATTAACAGATTTATATCGTATAGGTCGCGAAACGAGGCGATGATGGATTCAGCTACAGTCAATAGACAGCTCATTGAGCAATTACCACGTATTGCACACAACCCGGAAGATCTTGAAACGCTGCTTGATGCAGGGTCTTTTCGTGAACGTTTACTGAGTGAGATTGCACAAGCAAAACACCGCATTTACCTTGTGGCGCTTTACTTACAAGATGATGAAGCTGGCCGCAGCGTACTACAAGCCTTATACGATGCTAAGCAAGCCAATCCCGAATTAGATATCAAAGTGCTTGTTGATTGGCACCGCGCTCAACGTGGACTTATTGGTGCAGAAAAATCAGACGGTAACGCTGCGTTATACCGTGAATTTGCAGAGAAACACCAATTCCAGATCGAAGTTTTAGGTGTACCAGTACGGAATAGAGAAGTCTTTGGTGTACTACACCTTAAAGGTTTCGTGGTTGATAACAGCGTGATCTACAGCGGTGCAAGTCTAAATGACATTTATCTTGCTCAACATGATCGTTACCGTTATGACCGCTACCACGTAATTCGTAATGAACAACTTGCCAATAGCATGGCGAATTTCATTTGTGACGTATTAGTCGATAGTGAAGCCGTAAATTGCCTCAATCAGAAAAATAGACCTGATACAAAGAACCTTAAAGGGGCAATTCGTAAGCTACGTAGTTCTCTGCAACGCGCAAGCTATGAATTCGAGCCTGAAACAATTAGCGAAAACCAAGTTGGGCTTACTCCTCTTGTTGGTCTAGGTAAGCGTAAGAACAAGCTTAATCGCCATATATGCACGCTTATCGCGAGTGCCCAAACAGAACTAACAATTTGTACGCCGTATTTTAATTTCCCACGTACCATAAGCCGTGAAGTACGTCGCGCTATTCGACGCGGGGTTAAAGTAACTATCGTTGTTGGTGACAAAACAGCGAATGATTTTTTCATTCCACCCAATGAACCTTTCAAAACAATTGCAGGCTTACCTTACTTATACGAAGTGAACCTACGCAATTTTGCCAAACAAAATGAAGCAGCCATTGCACAGCGCCAACTTTCAATCCATCTATGGAAGCACAATGACAATAGCTTCCACCTTAAAGGTATTTGGGTAGATAAAAAGTACATGCTGATTACAGGTAACAACCTGAATCCTCGCGCTTGGAAGCTAGATCTTGAGAATGCCATTTTAGTACACGACAAACATCAACTTCTTGCTGAACAAAAACAGCAAGAGCTAGATCAAATCCTGACTCATACTTTACGCATTGACAGCTACAAATACATAGAGAAAATCGAGTCATACCCAGCGCCAGTTCGAAAACTTATTAAGCGAATTAAGACAATCAAGGCCGATCACATCCTTAATCAGATCCTATAATTCATACCGCGAATAAAGCACAACACTTAGGCCAGTGAAGTAATCACTGGCCTTTTTTTGTTTCCCTCTATATCAGCCTCAATCAAGACCTCGTAAATAGGAAACATTCTGACCTGGGCGTGCGTTTTCATTTGCAGACCTAAAGGCTCACAGTTATGAAGTAAGTTAGATTGATATGGCTACAGCATATCAATCACTGGCATGACCCCCTGTCGTATCGGACTAGCACTTTTAAGGTAATGCTAATTGACATCAACATTTTCACTTCGATACTGATATAACAAAGCCCAAGCAGTACTTTCTTATTTGCGAACAAAAGGGGACTTAGTATAAGGAGCGGACGGGACTTTATATAGATAACCTGCCACACCGAAAATCAGCGCCCCCGGCGTGATAGGCCGCCGCCTTCAAGGTAAAGAGGCTAACCAACTGAACGACCACTCAGCGAGACCTTTCATAAATTTCAGACGTAAAAAAGCCCAAGTCGTAAGACTCGGGCTTAGTATAAGTGGCGGAGCGGACGGGACTCGAACCCGCGACCCCCGGCGTGACAGGCCGGTATTCTAACCAACTGAACTACCGCTCCACACGGTGATAAACAGTTGCCTGTCTATCCGATATTCACCGTTCAAGAATGAATATCTAAATTTGAAGCCTGGCGATGACCTACTCTCACATGGGGAGACCCCACACTACCATCGGCGCTATTACGTTTCACTACTGAGTTCGGCATGGG
>NZ_JAKJSO010000036.1:0-5509 GCF_050337045.1 Photobacterium kagoshimensis
CATCATCGCTTCTTTTAGAACTCGCCAATGATAGTCATGGATAGAGTTGGATGAGCGACCGCATTGACACACAGCGGTGGAATCAGGCTTTAAAGTGATTGTAATTAAAGAATCAGTTTTATGGGACTTTATAATCTGAAAGCCTTCCCAGAAGGAAGATAGGAAAGTATTATTCGACATGAAAACGGTAGTTTTTGGAAGGTTGTGTTTGGCGATGTAACCATACCATTAACTACCGTTTTTGTTTTCAGTTCCCGCTAATCCGCGAAGAACCATTTTTCTTCGGTTTGGCTTTTGTGATTACGGTGGCCTGTTTGAGTGCGGCGCAGTTGCCAGTAAGTTAAGTGGGTGTTATGTGCTTTAGTAAGAAAGATGTATGAGAATAGAAGAATTAGATTTAAATATTAATGAATTGCTACAAGATTTTGTAGAAGAACATGGGATTCTGTTGGTGCAGAATAATAGCGAACAGTCTATTTCAAGCCAATTAGCAAGAAAGTTAGCAGAATTTGCAGATGGCTGGGATGTAGATTGCGAGTACTCTAGGAACATGGGAGTTATTAAGCGATTGAACTATGCTATCGACCCTGACTCTGAAGTTATTAGCCGCAATGTTGTCCCAGATATAATCATTCATCGTCGTGGTACTCGTGAAAATTTGTTAGCTGTTGAAATAAAGAAAGTCTGCAATGGTGAAAATAGGTATAAAGACCATGCAAAACTTGCAGCATTCAAAAGTCAATTAGGCTACAGACATTCGTTGTTTATCGATTTCTTGACCGGTGATGACGGCGTAGGCGTTCAATCTGTAGTACTACGTTAGCAAGCACATAACAAAGCATTTAAGAGTGATTCCCAACGCTTGGCATTTTTCATTCCATCGTTGGGTTTCGTGTTTATGGTGGTATGTTTAAGTTTCGTGGTAGCGTTGCTCACACCTTAATGCGGCGTTATAGCTCAGTTCAGATTCACCCTCCGAAACGTCATAACTACGTTAATCACGTATAGTTTTGCTATGTGTACGTTACTTGCGTATACTTTGCGTATGAAAAGTGTATTTGTCGAATCGASCATATTTGAAAAGTACCGTAATGAATATCTCAGCGATGATGAGTTTAGKCTTTTTCAAGCTGAGTTAATGTCTAACCCAAAACAGGGTGACGTGATTCAAGGTACAGGTGGTTTGCGAAAGATTCGAGTTGCAAGTAAAGGTAAGGGCAAGCGTGGCGGCTCTCGTGTTATCTATTACTTCCTCGATGAAAAGCGTCGTTTCTACTTGCTGACAATTTATGGCAAGAATGAAATGTCCGATTTAACCGCAGATCAAAAGAAACAACTAAAGGCTTTTATGGAGGCGTGGCGTAATGAGCAATCGTGACCTATTTGCAGAGTTAAGTTCTGCTCTTGTTGAGGCTAAAGAGCATTCCGAGGGTAAACTCACTCTTAAAACTCATCAAGTTAACGATATCAGTGAGTTAGATATTTCACCTAATGAAATCGTGAGTATCCGTGAACAGTTTAATATGTCTCGTGGTGTGTTTGCGCGTTTGCTGCATACATCATCTCGAACATTAGAAAATTGGGAGCAAGGACGTAGTGCACCAAATGGACAAGCGGTAACTCTTTTAAAATTGGTTCAGCGCCACCCGGAAACCCTGTCGCACATCGCTGAGCTATAACAAAGCATTTAAGAGTGATTCCCAACGCTTGGCATTTTTCATTCCATCGTTGGGTTTCGTGTTTACGGTGGTATGGTTTGGTTTTTTGGTAGCGTTGCTCACACCTTAATGCGGCGTTATAAGCACAAGGAGTGCATCGTGGGAAAGTTTGCAATATTGTCAGATATTCATAGTAACATTTTTGCGCTTGAGGCAGTGGTTAAGGATGCTAGAGCGAAAGGTTTTACGGATTTTGTTAATTTAGGTGATATTTTATATGGTCCAATAGCCCCAAGGCAGACATACGAATACTTACAATCATTGGGCGCTATAACTATATCGGGTAATCAAGACCGTCAGATATACGAGGCTACGGAAGCTGAAATAGAGTCAAATCCTACAATGCAATTTATTCTATGTGAGTTGGGGCAGGAGCCATTAAGTTGGATGAAGCAACTACCATTCGACTTACACATCACAAATGATATTTATGCATGTCACGGAACACCCACGGATGACCTTGTGTATTTGCTAGAGGACATTAGTACTGGAAAACCAACAGTTCGGTCTGATCACGAAATACTCAAAAGACTAAATGGTATTACCTCTCCGGTTATCATTTGTGGTCATACACATACACCGAGGTGTGTTGAGCTATCTACGGGGCAATTAGTCATAAACCCTGGTAGTGTAGGTTTGCAGGCATATACGGATGACGAACCAAGTGTTCACTCAATGCAAAACTTTTCTTCAAGAGCATCATACGCAACATTACAGCAAAACACAGGCGGTAAGTGGGACGTTGTTTTCCATAAAGTAACGTATGATGTTGAAAGTGCAGTAAGTGAAGCCCAAAAGCGAGGCAGAAATGACTGGGTTCATTTTCTATCCACAGGCAGGTGCTTATAACAAATTGCTTAAGAGTGACGGCTAACCTTTGGCATTTTTGGTTCAGTTGAGTTTAGTGATTAAGGTGGTTTTGCTCGGGTCTAGTGGTTTAGCCGCACCTTAGCAAGGCGTTACATGCTGGTTTGAGTTCATTGATAAAAATAGGTAAAACTTAATGATGCTATATAAGTACAGAGGTATTTCAGATTTAAAGTTCTTAGTGGATATCTTTTTAAATAATCGATTGTATGCAGCAAAATATACTGATATGAATGATCCAATGGAAGGTGTATACAGGTATAAGTCTGATTATGTTACGAGAGATTTAATTGAGGAAATAAGAATAGAGAAAAGAAATATAGGTATTTGTTCTCTTTCAGAAGACTCAAGTAATGATTTGATGTGGGCGCACTATGCTGAAGGTCATAAAGGAGTTGCTATAGGTGTAAGGATTAAAGGAGGTAATGAAATTAGAAATATAAAATACGAAGGACTCTCTAAACTTACTTCTACTAAATATCACGACGGTTATGAAAGTGCGTTAAATATCTTAACTCATAAGCTTGAGGCTTGGGATTACGAACAAGAAGTGAGAGTTTTTACCCGTGGAGAGGATTTCGTTGATGTTGAGGTTTGTGAAGTTATTTTAGGTTGTAAAATGGATAAGAATGATAAAGTTTTTTTTAAAAACTTAATTTCTAAGATTAATCCTGATATACGTATAAAAAGCAAAAGACATCACTTAAGCGCACAAAGCATGTAACAAGGGCATTAAGGTGACGCTTGACACTCGGCGGTTTTGGTTTGAAGTGTATTTAGTTTAGTAAGTAATGCGTTGGCGCACCTTATGCCAAGGCGTTACTAGACTAGGTTGAGTTCTTTTTGTGTACTTAACTCCGCTGTCGCTGTGAGTTGGTCAATTCCAGTGAAATCCGTATGCAGTAAGAATCGTTCGTCGCTCATAGCGGCTTCTTATTTTTAAACGTCTCAACGACTTGCGTGAATGTTCGCTGGTAACCGCGCCAACTTCTGTATTGGTTTTAACCATGGTTCGGCCGTGGCGGTTGGTGCTCCGCGCACTCACCAGTTCTTTAATTTATCAGCTATTGCCGCACCATCATCGAGGATAGCCGCTTTCAATATTGTGGTCGGTACGTTGGCAGGGAAGTGGTTACATTTTGGTGGTTGTAGTGACGGTGTAACTTTGTTGGTGTTGTTCGCGGCTTTAGTTTGGGCTGCCTTTTTATCAGTATTGGCGAGTGTTTCTGGTTCATCTTTTCTAGGTAAACCATAGTGCTAACTTCATTGCTGCCGCTGTTTTGTGGGTAAACGCGTAGTAATTATCGTGGTTATAGTTTTGAATTTGTCTGCTTTAAGTTGGGTATTTGTCGCGCTTAATCAGCGTACTTTTTCATTTCACTTCATCATGGCAGGCAAGCTGCTTAAGCTAAGTCGATAGGCCTAGTAACAAAGGCATTAAGGTGACGCCTGACACTCGGCGGTTTTGGTTTGAAGTGTAATTGGTTTTGTAAATCATGCGTTGGCGCACCTTATGCCAGCGTTACCCGACTTGGTTCAGTTCTTTTTGCATACTTTACTCCGCTGCCGCTGTGAATTGGTCAATTCCAGTGAAATCCGTATGCAGTAAGAATCGTTCTTTGTTCATAGCGGCTTCTTATTTTTAAATATCTCAACGGCTTGCGTGAATGTTCGCTGGTCACCGCGCCAACTTCTGTATTGATTTTAACCATGGTTCGGCCGTGGCGGTTGATGCTCTGCGTACTCACTTGTTCTTAAATTACTCAGCTATTGCCGCACCATTATCGAGGATAGCCGCTTTCAATATTGTGGTCGGTGCGTTGGTAGGGAAGTGGTTACATTTTGGTGGTTGCCGAAAGAAATTGAATTACAGGTGATGTTCGCGGCTTTAGTTTAGGCTGCCTTTTAATCAATATTGGCACGCGTTTCGGGTTCATCTTTTCTAGGTAAACCATAGTGCTAACATCATCGTAGCCGCTATTTTGTGGGTAAACGCGCAGTAATTTTCGTGGTTATAGCTTTGAATTTGCCTGCCTTGGGTTTGGTGTTTGTCGCGCTTAATCAGCGCATTTTTTAACTGCATTTCATCATGGCAGGCAAGCTGCTTTAGCCAAGTCGAACGGCCGGGTAACAAAGGCATTAATGTGACGCCTGACACTCGGCGGTTTTGGTCTGAAGTGTATTTGGTTTTGTAAGTATTGCGTTGGCGCACCTTATGCCAAGGCGTTACCCGACTTGGTTCAGTTCTTTTTGTGTACTTAACTCCGCTGTCGCTGTGAATTGGTCAATTCCAGATAAATCCGTATGCAGTTAGAATCGTTCGTCGGTCATAGCGGTTTCTTATTTTTAAACGTCTCAATGAGTTGCGTGAATGTTCGCTGATAACCGCGCCAACTTCTGTATTGGGTTTTAACCATGGTTCGGCAGTGGCGGTTGATGCTCCGCGTACTGACCAGTTCTTGAATTTCTCAGCTATTGCCGCGCCATCATCGAGGATGCCGCTTTCAATATTGTGGTCGGTGCGTTGGTAGGGAAGTGGTTACATTTTGGTGGTTGCCGCAAATATTTGAACTGTTGGTGTTGTTCGCGGCTTTAGTTGGGCAGCCTTTTAATCAATATTGGCGAGTGTTTCTGGTTCGTCTTTTCTAGGTAAACCATAGTGCTAACTTTATCGTAGCCGCTATTTTGTGGGTAAACACGCAGTAAATTTTCGTGGTTATAGTTTTGAATTTGCCTGCCTTGGGTTAGGTGTTTGTCGCGCTTAATCAGCGTCTTTTTTAATTGCATTTCATCATGGCAGGCAAGCTGCTTAACCCAAGTCAAACGGCCGGGTAACAAAGGCATTAAGGTGACGCTTAACGCTCGGCGGTTTTGGTTTGAAGTGTATTTGGTTTTGTAAGTTCAGCGTTGGCGCACCTTATGCC
>NZ_JAKJSO010000037.1:0-4514 GCF_050337045.1 Photobacterium kagoshimensis
CCTCGATGATGGCGCGGCAATAGCTAAGAAATTTAAGAACTGGTAAGTACACGGAGTATCAACCGCCACGGCCGAACCATGGTTAAAACCAATACAGAAGTTGGCGCGGTTACCAGCGAGCATTCACGCAAGTCGTTAAGACGTTTAAAAATAAGAATCCGCTACAAACGACGAACGAATCTTACTGCATACGGATTTCACTGGAATTGACCAACTCGCAGCGACTACGGAGTTAGGTACACAAAAAGGACTCAACCAAGTCGGGTAACGCCTGCATAACACGTTTGCTACGATACAGACTAAGCCCAAATTTACCACTAAACACGGTAAACTCAAAGAAACCTAGAATGCCGAATGTAGCAAATCGTGTTGATGCATTTGTTATATTTTATGCACCCAAAGCTATTTTCTTAATAGCCTCTAAGGCAAAATCTCTTACTTCAGGAACAGAAAATACCTTTTTTATAGATGCAGATATCTTACTTTTATTAACATTAAGCCAAACACCTTTAGGCAATTTTTCAGCCGTAGTACTTGCCTTATCTAAAGCCGATTTTAATTTTTCTAATTTCTCTTCTGATAATTTACATTCTTCTTTAATGACCTGAATTCGTTCAAATAATGAATCTAAATTATTCCGCAACTCATCCACCTCAGTCGATGAAAAATGACTCTCAGGGTTTTCAACATTACTAGGAAAAATCTTTTCAATTCGATCATGTAATTGTTCATCATCAACTATTTTTGGAGAGTAAATTACCAACAATTCCGTCTCTATATTCTCGCACCAACCCTGAATGCTACTTATAATCGGTTTTAGTGATGATAAATCGTATATGTCTTCTGACTTAATATCACCAGGACGTTCTGTAATTACATATTTAATTTTATTTACTTTTTTATACTCTGAAGTTTCCGTTGAAGGAAAGCCTGCCGCAGCAAATATGCCACCTTTAGGTTGAGATTTCTTGACCTCCTCTTCATATTCAACTTCCTTAACATTGAACTGAAAAGATGGGTGATGCTTAAATGACAATTGAATAAGATCTCCATATTGTGGATACTTAATGTCAAAATCGTCGACTGTGAAGGCTGTATTATCTATCGCCGCCTCGATTTTAGAAATAAAACTCTGATTTAGTTGCACACCTAACCTCCCAAAAAATATAACGCCTGCCATAAGGTGTGCCAACTCTGAACTAGCCAAGCGCGCCGAACTCCATACCTGTTTTTGGGGATCTGTGTGCAGTAGAGAAGTTGCTTAATCGTAACTTCGCATATTCTTGCAGAATAGAGAAGTATCTCGTTATATAGGCGTAACCTTTCGATTTCTGAGTCAATCTCGTCATAGGTAGGATTAACGACATTGGCATAGTCGTGAGAACAGTTTATAACTCGACTCATAAGAAGCGATAGCGTAACGCCATTATTCGTATAGGGATTCGTAAAGCCGCCTTTTTCAGGGGCTTCCTTAGCGGGCATAAGAGAGAGCTGGCCTTGCTGTAACATCCATGCACGCATTTCAGTGGCGATCGGCAAAAAGTTTATTCCACAAATAATCTCCCCCGACCATCGAAACGCTTGGGGGTGATAACTCCAAGGTTGATGCGAACCATGCCAGTCGCGCTTATGAGATTGCATATATGTTCCTTTTTCAACGATGTCGGATTTTTTGCTATTTGACAACAACTCCGGAGCGCTACGCCATCGGCAGATATGAGCCTTATGCCTAACGCTCGCCATAATACGCCACAACGTATTGCGATGACGTTGATAGAACCACCGAAAACACCACTGCCAATTCATACCTAAAATGCCGAGCGTTGGTGGTCGTATTGATGGCTTTGTTAGGTTAATTCCAACGGTTCCAGTCAGGTTTTCGGCTCCTATAAAATAGAGTTCTCTCCTGCTTCGACTTAGATATAAAACGCGATGCATACTTGTTGTAGTAAATTTTAGGGCAAAAGTAATAACAAGTGTTTATTAATATACTTGAATTTACTATGGATAATAAATACTCATAACTTTCAAGAAAACGATAATAAACCCAAGCTGATTTATAACCATTCGATGTTTGAATTTTCGCTAAGCTAGATATACTTTGATCTAACAACTCTGATATTTTTTTTGCTTCGTTTGGATAACTCTTATTAATCATCTCAAAATCTGACACCCAATATCGAGAAAATGATAAAAGCGATTCATGAGTATTTGTTTTTATATATGTTGATTTATATTCAACTCTAAACTCACCAACAGAAACTGTATTTTTGGATAGAGGATAGCCCTCAATCACAGCTCCTTCACTAGAAGTGACAAAACCAGTATTGCTAGGTTCCATTTCTTCAAAAACATCACCGTGATTAAAAGCCCCTAGATATTTCAGTTTGCAAACTCCAGTTGAGCTATCTACACCTTCAAATAACCGATAAAAGCTAACTGTATAACACCCATTAGTATCATATATATAGTTTCTTCCATATATGGTTGCTTTATTTTTCACCAGCTTGTTAAATTCACTTAATAACGTTAGATCATCATCCATTTATCATCCTTAATTAACTTACCCTTTATTAACCTAACGCTCGCCATAATACGCCACAACGTATTACGATAATGTTGATAGACCACCGAAAACACTAAAGCCAATTCAGACCTAGAATGCCGAGCGTTGGTGGTCGTATTAATGGCCTTGTTACCCGGCCGTTTGACTTGGATAAAGCAGCTTGCCTGCCATGATGAAGTGCAGTTGAAAACTGCGCTGATTAAGCGCGAAAAACACATAACTCAAGGCAAACAAATTCAAAACTATAACCACGGAAATTACTGCGCGTTTACCCACAAAATAGCGGCTACGATAATGTTAGCACTATGGTTTACCTAGAAAAGATGAACCAAAAACGAGCTCGAATACGGATAAAAAGGCAGCCAAATTCAAGCCGCGAACATCGCCTGTAGTTCTATTTCTTTCGGCAACCACCAAAATGTAACCACTTCCCTGCCAGCGCTCCGACCACAATATTGAAAGCGGCTATCCTCGATGATGGCGCGGCAATAGCTAAGAAATTTAAGAACTGGTAAGTACACGGAGTATCAACCGCCACGGCCGAACCATGGTTAAAACCAATACAGAAGTTGGCGCGGTTACCAGCGAGCATTCACGCAAGTCGTTAAGACGTTTAAAAATAAGAATCCGCTACAAACGACGAACGAATCTTACTGCATACGGATTTATCTGGAATTGACCAACTCACAACAACAGCGGAGTTAGGTAAGCAAAAAGAACTCAACCACGTCGGGTAACGCCTGCCATAAAACGCCACAAACAAATTTCAACATAATTGATACGACCACCGAAAACACTGAAGTCAATTCAAATCTGAAATACCGAGTGTTGGTGGTCGTTTTGATGGCCTTGTTAGGTGCTTAACGTAGCTTCCGAGCAAAACGTTTCTTTACGATCCTACCAATAAAGCTATTAAGTCCTTGCCCTGCTACTGCTAGCTCTTTCATCTGTTGGATATGGGCTACGCCGGTACTTGCAACTGTGTAGAGATACGTAGCTCCTCCATTAAACATCACTGTAATTGAGTCAGCTTCAATTGCGAATGAATGTACATTGGAATTACCACCTCGATTCAAATATCTTTGCATCTTTAGTTACCTTTTAAGTAACCCACTGTACGAATAAACACTTTTGTAAAATATAAAAGTTGTTTACTATCGCACTGATCAGTGGGTATTTGTCTACACTTGGGATTGCCGTCCCACCTAATTGATTCTTACGGGGCTTTGAAAGTTGCCGCTTTCAAAGCCTTTTATGATTTGTCCTTTGGAGGACAAGGATCATTTCCATGGCTACTAGCCTTACGGATGCGGCCATTTTTTCCGTGAATCAACATTTCTCCTTGCTTGTTTTGGCTAACTTGCCGAGCAATTTTCTCGGCTTCAGCTTGAGTTTTAGTCACTCGGTGAGCTTTCGAAGCGCCACCACTCTTTACCGCCCAACCATCCGGATGCGGTACTACATGCGTTGTTTTTCGCGCCATATAAGACCCTCATAGTTATTAAACATCGCCGAGAGAAAACACTATATATAGTTAAAACCTCCCTCAGACACGGAATATATGGGGCTGAAATATCAACAAACAAGGTGTGGGTATTAAAAAAAGGAATGAAATTTCAGATAGGTGATACAGGCCTAACTTTGATGTAATTGACAAATAACAAGGTTGCAGAAGCACCTAACGCTCGCCATAATACGCCACAACGTATTACGATTATGTTAATGAGACCACCGAAAACACTAAAGCCAATTCAGACCTAGAATGCCGAGCGTTGGTGGTCGTATTAATGGCCTTGTTACCCGGCCGTTTGACTTGGGTTAAGCAGCTTGCCTGCCATGATGAAATGCAGTTGAAAACTGCGCTAATTAAGCGCGACAAACACTCAACTCAAGGCAGACAAATTCAAAACTATAACCACGAAAATTACTGCGCGTTTACCCACAAAAT
>NZ_JAKJSO010000038.1:0-4325 GCF_050337045.1 Photobacterium kagoshimensis
AATATTCACGCAAGTCATTGAGACGTTTAAAAATAAGAAGCCGCTACAAACGACGAGCGATTCTTACTGCATACGAATTTATCTGGAATTAACCAACTCACAGCAACAGCGGAGTTAAGTAAGCAAAAAGAACTCAACCAAGTCGGGTAACGCCCTGTTAAGGTGTGAGCAACGCAATACCGAAGCTACCGCATACCGCCTTAAACACTAAACGCGACGCATAGTAAAAATGCCACGCGTTGCGAATCACTCTTAAACAGTTTGTTATGTGTCTGCCCAGAGTTCTTCGATGACTTTTCGAGCCTCAACTAAAGAAGCGCCTGTTTCTTCTCGATAAATCCGGAGCGCTTTTAGCTTATTACCTGATTTGACAGCATCTAACACCTGTACTGGCACACCAAAGTGTTTATCTAATGACAAACCAGAACGTTCAAGCAAGAAATCTATCTTGCGTTCCAGTAATTTATGCTTGTATTTCATCGCAGATAACTCTCTGTGACCGATGAATATTAACAACACAAATAGTATTAAAACTGACCACCCCACAATATCTCTCCTTAGATATTACTCATCCTAATTTGTGGATTTTTCGCGTTGACACATAACGCTGGCATAAGGTGCGCCAACGCTGAACTTACTAAACCAATTACACTTCAAACCAAAACCGCCGAGTGTCAGGCGTCACCTTAATGCCTTTGTTACCCGACCGTTCGACTTGGCTAAAGCAGCTTGCCTGCCATGATGAAGTGAAACTAAAAACTGTGCTGATTAAGCGCGACAAACACGCAACTCAAGGCAGACAAATTCAAAACTATAACCGCGAAAATTGCTGCGCGTTTACCCACAGAATAGCGGCAACGATGATGTTAGCACTATGATTTACCTAGAAAAGATGAACCAAAAACGAGCTCGAATACTGATAAAAAAGCAGCCAAAACTAAAGCCGCGAACATCGCCCGCAATTCTACTGTTTACGACAACCACCAAAATGTAACCACTTCCCTGCCAGCGCACCGACAACATTATTGAAAGCGGCATTCCTCGATGATGGCGCGGCAATAGATGAGAAGTTTAAGAACTGGGAGTACGCAGAGCATCAGCCGCCACGGCCGAACCATGGTTAAACCAAGTAAAGAAGTTGGCGCGGTTATCAGCGAACATTCACGCAAGTCATTGAGACGTTAAAAAACAAGAAGCCGCTATGACCGAGGAACGACTCTTACTGCATACGATACTTCTGGAATTGATCAACTCGCAGCGACTGCGGAGTTAGGTAAGCAAAAAGAACTCAACCAAGTCGGGTAACGTCTGCAATAAGGTGTGCCCCACTGAACCAGCAAAGCACACCACACTCAAAACTAAAACCGCCGAGTGTAAGGCATCACCTTGATTGCATTGTTAAATTTACTGCCCAACATCACTGTAAACATTTTCCCAATCAGCAACAGCGTCCGTTTGCTGCTCCATAAACGACTCTAAACTGGAATTAGCATAGCCGACATATAACTGCCCAATAAGTAAAAATAATACTGATGGTAAAACAGAAATAGATGAAACCATTAGGCATTGATAAGAAGTCAATGAAAAATTCGGATAAAAACCCAAATACGCTAATAGTAGTAATAGCAAGGCAGATATAAACATCCCACCCCACTTTGCAAATTTTGATAATGTTTCGAGCTTATTCTTATATCCTAATACTTTAGTGTCAAATTTAACTGAACACCTCGAATTATCGTACTTATCTCCAAGTTTTGCTTGCAGTGTCATTTGATGATTCTCAGTACGACTATTAAATTTATTTAATGCATTATCACGTAGTGAATCCCACGCGGAAAAAACAAGGTTTATTCCAACTGCCACTTCAAATAATGATGAAAAACCAGACAACTGTATTAATTCTACTGCGTCATTCATACTTTAGCCTTTGATGATGTTTCATAATCGAAGCTTGACGCTATATCGAAGAAACGACAGAGTGTCTGATTAAATGACTTATCATTGAAATTCAAATATGGTTCAAAATCACTTTTGAAGCTAAAGTCACCAAACAAAACTGCATTCGTACTACTGATAACGAACTCATTTGTCAATCCCTTGGACTTCATGTCATTATTTATGTACTCATTTATAGCTCGAACTTTAAGCCTATTTTTAATATCAACTTGGTCAGACACTACTTTAAAGAATATAGACTTTCTTATTGTTTTAACTTTATTACTGACAATCAGAAAATCCGCATTAGAATCGTTTAAAAAATCAATTGTATTCTTTATGAAGATGTCATTTTCAATCAATTCAAACAAACTGCTATTCTTTCCATTCTCATCAAATAACAACAGCATTTTTATATCGCTACTACTACTGTTCAACAATAAGTTTAAAGCTATTTTTGCAGTGGGTTTATCTGGTAATAAAATACCAGAATCAGAGTGCTCTCTCTGAGACTTTTTTATAAATCCAACCAACTCATTTTCAGTCATATTTTTTCCTTACTAAAATGAAGTAAATTTAACGCTTGCCATAATACGCCAGCAACGCATTACGATAATGTTGATAGACCACCGAAAACACCACAGCCAATTCAAACCTAGAATGCCGAGCGTTGGTGGTCGTATTAATGGCCTTGTTACCCGGCCGTTTGACTTGGGTTAAGCAGCTTGCCTGCCATGATGAAATGCAATTAAAAACGACGCTTATTAAGCGCGACAAACACCAAAATTAAAGCAGACAAATTCAAAACTATAACCACGAAAATTACTGCGCGTTTACCCATAAAATAGCGGCTACGATGAAGTTGGCACTATGGTTTACCTAGAAAAGATGAACCTGAAACGCTCGCCAATATTGATTAAAAGGCAGCCCAACTAAAGCCGCGAACATCGCGCACAATGCTATTGCTTACGACAACCACCAAAATGTAACCACTTCCCTGCCAGCGAACCGACCACAATATTGAAAGCGGCTATCCTCGGAAATGGTGAGGCAATAGCTGAGAAATTAAAGAACTGGTAAGTACACGGAGCATCAACCGCCACGGCCGAACCATGGTTAAAACCCAATACAGAAGTTGGCGCGGTGACCAGTGAACATTCACGCAAACAGTTGAGACGTTTAAAAACAAGAAGCCGCTACAAACGACGAACTATTCTTACTGCATACGAATACTTCTGGAATTGATCAACTCGCAGCGACTACGGAGTTAAGTACATAAAAAGAACTCAACCAAGTCGGGTAACGCTGGCATAAGGTGCGCCAACGCTGAACTTACAAAACCAAATACACTTCAAACCAAAACCGCCGAGTGTCAGGCGTCACCTTAATGCCTTTGTTACCCGGCCGTTCGACTTGGGTGAAGCAGCTTGCCTGCCATGATGAAAGGCAGTTAAAAAATGCGCGGATTAAGCGCGACAAACACATAACTCAAGGCAGACAAATTCAAAACTATAACCACGAAAATTACTGCGCGTTTACCCACAAAATAGCGGCTACGATAGAGTTAGCACTATGGTTTACCTAGAAAAGATGAACCAGAAACGCTCGCCAATATTGATTAAAAGGCAGCCCAAACTAAAGCCGCGAACATCACCTGTAATTCTATTTCTTTCGGCAACCACCAGAGTGTAACCACTTCCCTGCCAGCGCACCGACCACAATATTGAAAGCGGCTATCCTCGAAAATGGCGAGGCAATGGCTGAGAAATTTAAGAACGAGTAAGTACGCGGAGCATCAACCGCCACGGCCGAACCATGGTTAAAGCCAAATAGATAAGTTGGCGCGGTTATCAGCGAACATTCACGCAAGTCGTTGAGACGTTTAAAAACAAGAAGCCGCTACAAACGAGGAGCGATTCTAACTGCATACGAATTTGTCTGGAATTGACCAACGCACAGCGACTGCGGAGTTAAGTACACAAAAAGAACTCAACCAAGTCGGGTAACGCTGGCATAAGGTGCGCCAACGCATTACTTACAAAACCAAATACACTTCAAACCAAAACCGCCGAGTGTCAAGCGTCACCTTAATGCCTTTGTTACCCGGCCGTTCGACTTGGGTGAAGCAGCTTGCCTGCCATGATGAAAGGCAGTTAAAAAATGCGCGGATTAAGCGCGACAAACACCCCACTCAAGGTAGACAAATTCAAAACTATAACCACGGAAATTACTGCGCGTTTACCCACAAAATAGCGGCTACGATGAAGTTAGCACTATGGTTTAACTAGAAAAGATGAACCAGAAACGCTCGCCAATATTAATTAAAAGGCAGCCCAACTAAAGCCGCGAACAACACCCACAATTTTACTGCTTACGGCAACCACCAAAAT
>NZ_JAKJSO010000039.1:0-4313 GCF_050337045.1 Photobacterium kagoshimensis
CGCTTAATCAGCGTCTTTTTTAATTGCATTTCATCATGGCAGGCAAGCTGCTTAACCCAAGTCAAACGGCCGGGTAACAAAGGCATTAAGGTGACGCTTAACGCTCGGCGGTTTTGGTTTGAAGTGTATTTGGTTTTGTAAGTTCAGCGTTGGCGCACCTTATGCCAAGGCGTTACCCGACTTGGTTCAGTTCTTTTTGTATACCTAACTCCACAGTCGCTGTGAGTTGGTCAATTCCAGATAAATTCGTATGCAGTAAGAATCGTTCGTCGGTCATAGCGGCTTCTTATTTTTAAATTTCTCAACGATTTGCGTGAATGTTCGCTGGTAACCGCGCCAACTTCTTTATTGGTTTTAGCCATGGTTCGGCCGTGGCGGTTGATGCTCCACGTACTCCCAGTTCTTAAATTTCTTGGCTATTGCCGCACCATTATCGAGGATAGCCGCTTTCAATATTGTGGTCAGTTCGTTGGCAGAGAAGTGGTTACATTTTGGTGGTTGCCGTAAACATTCTAATTGTAGGCGATGTTCGCGGCTTTAGTTTTGGCTGCGTTGTTATCAATTTGATTGCAAGTGTAAGGTACGGCTTCACTAGGTAAACCATAGTGCTAACTTCATCGTAGCCGCTATTTTGTAGGTAAACGCGCAGTAATTACCGTGGTTATATTTTTGAATTTGTCAGCCTTGAGTTGAGTGTTTGTCGCGCTTAATAAGCGCCGTTTTTAATTGCATTTCATCATGGCAGGCAAGCTGCTTTAGCCAAGTCGAACGGCCGGGTAACAAAGGCATTAATGTGACGCCTGACACTCGGCGGTTTTGGTCTGAAGTGTATTTGGTTTAGTAAGTTCAGCGTTGGCGCACCTTATGCCAAGGCGTTATATTTTTAAGGAGAGTTATGAGTCTATTGAACAATGCGGTTGATTCTATTCAAGTCGGTGTGGAAGACTTTGATATGGGGGATGATCGCCGAAATTCATCAGCGATAAGAAATATTTTTGCCGGTGTTCTTTTATTATATAAAGAAAAGCTTTGTCGGCTTTCACCTGAAAACGATAAAGAGTTATTGATTAAAAAGAAAATCAGTCCGGTCATTAATGAAAATGGTGAACTTGAGTTTCAAGGGAACGGTCATAACACTGTTGATGTTCAGATGATTAAAGAGTTGTTTAAATCACTAAAAGTTAATGTAGATTGGCAACGTTTTAATGAAGTTAATAAGTTAAGAAATAATCTCGAACATTATTACACAGAGCAAAGCCCTGACGCAGTTCGTGAAATTGTTAGTAAGTCATTTTTACTAATTCGTGACTTTACTGTAAATGAACTCGAGGAAAATCCAGTATCTTTGTTTGGAGAAGAATGCTGGCAATCTTTGCTCAATGTTGCCGATGTATATGAAAAAGAGAATACAGAGTGTAGAGCGTCATTAGACAAAATAGACTGGAAATATGGCATTGTTACATCTATTTTGCCCCAAATTCGCTGCAATTTATGCCATTCTTCTCTTATATTTGCTCCTTATGCTGAAGATAGTTATCCAACCATCAATTTAACTTGCCGCTCTTGTGATAATGACTTTTGTTTTGATGACGTAGTTTCAACCTGCGTAAAAGACAGTCTATATGGAGACTATGTTCGTTCTGTAATGGATGGGGGGGAGAGTCCTTATGATACTTGTCCAGAGTGTCAAGGGGACACCTACATACATGAAGAAGAATGTTGCATTAAGTGTGAATATACGCAGGAATATACTCATTGCGATGATTGTGGTGAACGAATGTCTCTTGAAGAGCAATATTTAGAGGGGCGTTGTGGTTATTGTGAGCATAAATGGCAACAAATCATGGCAGAATAAAAATATAACAAACTGTTTAAGAGTGATTCGCAACGCGTGGCATTTTTACTATGCGTTGCGCTTAGTGTTTAAGGTGGTATGCGGCGGCTTTGGCATTGCGTTGCTCACACCTTAACAGGGCGTTATGTTTAAAGGATAGTTATGCGGTTAAATATTAAAGAATGGGCTTTGAGAAAGGCATTGGCTAAGCCTGGGCCGACAATGATTCCTATGTCTGGGCCTGAAAGTGAGAAAAATGACTTCTATTCAGTGACTATCACTTTGACTAACAATGAGTTAGCCAATGCACGAGAGTTGGATCAAAATGTGGTCATGTTAGAAAAAAAGAACCCAGAGACTGGCTCATTTGATGTAGAGGATGTTATAGATTTAACTGATATTGATTTAAATTCGCTATCTGTTACTCACTACTATAAAAACTATTATACGACCTATCAGGGTATAAATGCCTTTATCTTCCACTGTTTATCAAAGAAAGATTACTTAAAAATAAACACTTTAAGGTTTGGTAACTGGTTAGCTCAAAAAAGTTACAATAAAACTGATTTGAGGCTTAGTTCACGATATGAGTTATTAGAGTACCTGCTAGAAAATTACGGCTATACCAATAAAGCTTTTGATCTACACTCGCTACTATCTGAAATGCATTCTTTGCGTTTCTATGGTCACCCAGATCGAGATAAATATAAAAATCAGTTAAAAATGCATCTTGATTCTTTTGTAGCCTCTGGTGAAATTACATTTGACGGTGATAAATATCATGTTGTCGGTAAAACTATTGTATCAATAGAGAAATTTGTAGTTGAAGAAAGACGTCATAGACTAAATACTAAGCTGCAATGTGTGTTGGCTATACTGACGTTTGTTCTATCAATTTGTGCGATCGTTCAAGCTGGTTTGGTGAAGTTGAATCCATTTTGGGACTTCACACTATAAACATAACAATGCAATCAAGGTGATGCGTTACACTCGGCGGTTTTGGTACGGAGTTCGGTGCGCTTTGCTGGTTCAGTGGGGCACACCTTATTGCGGGCGTTATGCCTTTGGAGGAAATATTGACAGAAGTATTCAATTTAGCATTGATAATAGTGGCACCGTCGTTATTGATCATATGTGGGATTAGCCTTGTTTTAGGTTTTAATTCATTTAAGTTAGATGCCAGTAAAGGGCTACTAAATCAGGGTTTATTGTGGTTGGCAATGTTGCTACCTTCCTCGTATTTTTTTGTTTTTGGTGCCATTGCGTGGAATGGCTATGGTATTGATATTAGTTCTGGCGGTCTTTCGACCTTTTTTGAGATAAGCACAGTACCACTAACTTTTCTGTCTATGGCTTTACCGCTTACAATATTGGTTGCTCGTTTTCACTCAACAGAACAAACAGCGAAACAAATTGCTATCACAAGCCATAAAAACAACTTAGATGCATTTTACGCGCATAGAAAGGAATTGTTTTCTTATTTCTCTCAGCTCGAAGAAACGGATTATTTTGGTGCTATAAAAGTAAAATTCACAGTTCATCCACGTTTACACAAAAACTTCTTTGTCGGTAGTCCTAGCTCCGGTATTCCTGAAGTAAATGAAGATATGTTTAAGCATATAGAACAAACTCTATCTTCGGCTCGTTTCGGAATTGATAGTGTTCTTACCAATAGAAATCCGGATAACACATTCCGTTTTTATATGCTCAATGCTTGTGTGACCATCCACTATCTAAGCCGTTGTTTGGGCTTACGTGAAATTTATAATGAGCTTGCACTTAAAGGTGTTTCACTTGAGCTAGATGTCCAAGGCAAGGGGAAGGATGAGTATTTATCTGTAGGTACTACGACTGATGAGTTAGTAGCGGCATACAGATATGCTCATGATTACTTTTTAAACTTGTGTGATTTTGCTGGTTATACGCCAGAGCCGATAGAAGCAGAGTATAAATACATCACAACGGGTGGGAAATTTAGAACCACTTCAACGCCAAAGGTCATAGAAGAGTTACACAAAAATGAAATAGCGCGCTTGTCTGAAGAACAGGCATAACAAAGCCATCAAAACGACCATCAACGCTCGGCATTCTAGGTCTGAATTGGCAATGGTGTTTTCGGTGGTCTATCAACATTATCGTAATACGTTGTGGCGTATTATGGCAGGCGTTATGGCTACAAAAGATAGTCGTATTTGAAGCTCGATGATCTGAAATATTGGCAGCGATTTGCTGAGCTTCAAAAGCGATAAGGCTGGTAATTCTATGGTAGCTTCGCTGATGTTTAACTGCTTGTTTAGTAGCATCTTATCAAGAGCAACTGCTTCCCCAACGCCAGTAAAGGGGGGCTTTCATAATCTCGTCAGTTATTCGGATCCCCCTTCCACTCTACAACGCACAGCGAGTTATCTCTGCTCGATCCAGCAAAAATCATATTCATTTGTCTAACGTGAAAGCAGCGCTATTTCTGAAGGCAATGTTA
>NZ_JAKJSO010000040.1:0-4057 GCF_050337045.1 Photobacterium kagoshimensis
TGTAAATGGTGATGAGGTTATAAAAATCCCAAGTAATAAGTCTGATTTGAAAGTCTTATTAAGATTTTTAGATGAGGATTATTACAAATCACCTTTATCAAACACAAGCTTTGTTACTAACTCTAAACGTGCATTGTAATTTTCAGTTAACAAAGGCATCAAGGTGACGCGTTACACTCGGCGGTTTTGGTATGAAGGCCGCTGGCTTGTTAAGTTCAGTGTTGGCGCACCTTATGCCAAGCGTTACCCGACTAGGTTCAGTTTTTTTTGTGTACTTAACTCCGCTGTCGCTGTGCGTTGGTCAATTCCAGCAGTATTCGTATGCAGTAAGAGTAGTTCGTCGTTCATAGCGGCTTCTTATTTTTAAACGTCTCAACGGCTTGCGTGAATGTTCGCTGATAACCGCGCCAACTTCTTTATTTGGTTTTAACCATGGTTCGGCCGTGGCGGTTGATGCTCCGTGTACTTATTCGTTCTTAAATCTCTCAGCTATTGTCGCGCCATTTTCGAGGATAGCCGCTTTCAATATTGTGGTCGGTACGCTGGCAGGGAAGTGGTTACATTTTGGTGGTTGCCGTAAGCCGTAAAATTGTGGACGATGTTCGCGGCTTTAGTTTGGGCTGCCTTTTAATCAGTATTGGCGAGCGTTTCGGCTTCATCTTTTCTAGGTAAGCCATAGTGCTAACTTCATCGTAGCCGCTACTTTGTGGGTAAACGCGCAGTAATTTTCGTGGTTATAGTTTTGAATTTGTTTACCTTGAGTTAGGTGTTTGTCGCGCTCAATCTGCGCAGTTATTAACTGCATTTCATCATGGCAGGCAAGCTGCTTTAGCCAAGTCAAACGGCCGGGTAACAAGGCCATTAATACGACCACCAACGCTCGGCATTCTAGGTCTGAATTGGCTTTAGTGTTTTCGGTGGTCTATCAACATTATCGTAATACGTTGTGGCGTATTATGGCGAGCGTTACCCGACTTGGTTGAGTTCTTTTTGCTTACTTTACTCCGCTGTCGCTGTGAGTTGGTCAATTCCAGATAAATCCGTATGCAGTTAGAATCGTTCGTCGTTCATAGCGGCTTCTTATTTTTAAATGTCTCAACGACTTGCGTGAATGTTCGCTGGTCACCACGCCAACTTCTTTATTGGGTTTTAACCATGGTTCGGCCGTGGCGGTTGATACTCCGTGTACTTACCAGTTCTTAAATTTCTTAGCTATTGCCGCGCCGTCATCGAGGATAGCCGCTTTCAATATTGTTGTCGGTGCGCTGGCAGGGAAGTGGTTACATTTTGGTGGTTACCTAAAGGAATATAATTGTGGGCGTTGTTCGCGGCTTTAGTTTGGGCTGCCTTTTAATCAATATTGGCGAGCGTTTCTAGTTAATCTTTTCTAGATAAACCATAGTGCTAACATCATCGTAGCCGCTATTTTGTGGGTAAACGCGCAGTAATTTTCGTGGTTATAGTTTTGAATTTATCTGCCTTGAGTTGGGTGTTTGTCGCGCTGAATCAGCGCAGTTTTTAATTGCATTTCATCATGGCAGGCAAGCTGCTTAACCCAAGTCGAACGGCCGGGTAACAAAGGCATTAATGTGACGCTTAACACTCGGCGGTTTTGGTTTGAAGTGTATTCGGTTTTGTAAGTTCAGCGTTGGCGCACCTTATGCCAAGGCGTTATGCGATTAAAAGTTAAGCAATAATTCCTCAAATTAAAAAAGAGTAAGTGGTTTGGAAAAAGATATAATAGTTGATTATGATGAAAATATTGAACTGTATAAACAGTTTTCAAAAGCAATGGAGTCCCTTTTAAATATTTTATTGAGATCCTCATCCATCACACCTCATTCAGTTAGTGCTAGAGTTAAAGAAAGGACTAGCTTAATTAAAAAAATAGTAAAAAAAGATAAATATAGTTCATTAAGTGAGTTAACAGATGTCGTAGGTTTGCGCATTATTACGCATTACTCAGATGATGTTGATAGGATAGCAAATATTATTGAACAGGAGTTTTTGGTTGATGAAGAAAACTCAATAGATAAACGTACAAGCTTAGATCCTGATAGATTTGGCTACCTTTCATTACATTATGTTGTTGGTTTATCGGCTAATCGCTCTCGTTTAATTGAATATCAAAGATTTGACGGTCTAAAATTTGAAATTCAAATTCGTTCAATTTTACAACATACATGGGCTGAAATTGAGCATGATATAGGTTATAAATCTAAAAATGAAATCCCTAAGCCCGTAAGAAGGAGATTTTCACAATTAGCTGGTTTGCTTGAGCTTGCAGATGACCAATTCATCCAAATTAGAAATGAATTAGTTAAATATGAGCGTGAGATACCAGATTCGATTGTAAGCTCTCCAGAAGATGTGAGTATAGATACTGTCTCAATATATAACTACGTTAAGTCGAGTCAGTTATTATCAGGCTTAGATGCTGAAGTTTCTGAAATTTTAAATGTTCCGTTAATTGATTTAACGAAGGATAATGCGTCAAGGCATATAAAATATTTGGATTATTTTAATGTGGATACTATTTCGCAGCTTGAAGACATCATTAACTTATACAGAGTCCATATTCTAAGGCGTGCTTCCGATAGAGCAGGTAATTTAGAAGAAGATAAAACTTCAGTTAGTAAAGGCATTTCAATATTTTATCTATACCAAGTCCTAGCTTCACAGTTAGAAACTGAAGCAGACATATTGTCTTTTTTAAATAAAACGAAGCTTTCATCAAAAGATTATCGTACTGAATTTGCTTCATATCTGTTTAGATTTGGTGAAGGTATCGCATAACAAAGCCATCAATACGACCATCAACGCTCGGCATTCTAGGTATGAATTGGGTGTGGTGTGTTCGGTGGTCTATCAACATGTTCGTAATACGTTGTGGCGTATTATGGCGAGCGTTATGTGCTAAGTGTGACAAAGGAAAAAATTTGCTATAATGATTTGATGTTAAGCTTTATTGGCGGGAAAATGAACACTGAGTTTTCACTTGAATCAAGTGCAGTTGACGATAAATCAAGTGGTTATATTTATGTTTTGCAGAATCCAATGTTCCCACATCTAGTTAAAATTGGGTACACAACTAGAACAGTCAAAGAGAGAGTAAGAGAGATTAATTCCTCATCAGGTTTACCTGATGGTTTTGTGGTCAAGTTTTCCTTTTTATGTGATGACCCATATAGTGTTGAACAGGCAATTCATAAAGAGTTTTCACATCGAAGGCATTCAAAAAACCGTGAGTTTTTTGAAGTTAATGTTGAGGATGTTACTAGGTTTGTCGCATATAAGTATATTGATGAAAAGTTAGTAAATATTATACGTGACGATTTACAAACCGAAATTAAAGGCTATAAGGATCAGCTTAATAAAAAAGATGTCGAACTGGCTGATTTCATTTCAGAGGTGGAAGTGGCTTTCGATAATTACGTTTTATTATCTGATGAGGAGTTAAATATTGTTAAGAATGAGTATGATGAAAAAATAGCTGATATTCAGAGTTATACTTTTGGTCTCGAGTCAAATTTAATCAGGAAAGCAATTATGATTGAAAGGTTAGAACTAGAAGTTGAAAATTTAAAGAATAATTATACAAGACTCGAAATTATGAATAGTGATGCTAAAAATAAGTATTTTGAGCTTTTTAAATATTTAGAAAAGGTACTGCCAAATAAATCAAATGCCACTATGTATTGCCCTCATAAATATTGGGAACTACAAAGCACATAACAAAGCCATCAAAACGACCCTCAACGCTCGGCATTCTAGGTATGAATTAGCTTTGGTGTTTACGGCGGATATTGACAATAAGTCGTAATGCGTTGCTGGCGTTTTATGGCAGGTCGTTACCCGACTTGGTTCAGTTCTTTTTGTGTACCTAACTCCGTAGTCGCTGCGAGTTGGTCAATTCCAGTGAAATCCGTATGCAGTAAGATTCGTTCGTCGTTTGTAGCGGATTCTTATTTTTAAACGTCTTAACTACTTGCGTGAATGTTCGCTGGTAACCGCGCCAACTTCTGTATTTGCTTTTAACCATGGTTCGGCTGTGGCG
>NZ_JAKJSO010000012.1:0-328820 GCF_050337045.1 Photobacterium kagoshimensis
CTGAGCTAGTGTCGCATGATTAATCGCTAAAGCGTTTAATCGTAATGTGGTTGCGGGAGCAGGATTTGAACCTACGACCTTCGGGTTATGAGCCCGACGAGCTACCATGCTGCTCCATCCCGCGTCCGGATGTCATTATTCAAAGCATAATGAGAGCTTATTAAATTGGAGCGACACACGAGGTTCGAACTCGTGACCTCAACCTTGGCAAGGTTGCGCTCTACCAGCTGAGCTAGTGTCGCATGCTTGTATTGCAACAAGTAAATTGGTTGCGGGAGCAGGATTTGAACCTACGACCTTCGGGTTATGAGCCCGACGAGCTACCATGCTGCTCCATCCCGCGTCCGATTTATATTCACCGTTAAGTACGGTAACAACTATTGTCTTACAGTCAGTGACTATAAAACCAATTTGGAGCGACACACGAGGTTCCCGATCTTCGAGGAGCTAAGCGTGACCTCAACCTTGGTAAGGTTGCGCTCTACCARCTTTACCTGTGTTTCACTTTCTCACCACTTTCGTCATGAGATTCAAATTGGAGCGACACACGAGGTTCGAACTCGTGACCTCAACCTTGGCAAGGTTGCGCTCTACCAGCTGAGCTAGTGTCGCATGCTTGTATTTCAACAAGTAAATTGGTTGCGGGAGCAGGATTTGAACCTACGACCTTCGGGTTATGAGCCCGACGAGCTACCATGCTGCTCCATCCCGCGTCCGATTTATATTCACCGTTAAGTACGGTAACAACTATTGTCTTACAGTCAGTGACTATAAAACCAATTTGGAGCGACACACGAGGTTCCCGATCTTCGAGGAGCTAGGCGTGACCTCAACCTTGGTAAGGTTGCGCTCTACCAGCTTTACCTGTGTTTCACTTTCTCACCACTTTCGTCATGAGATTCAAATTGGAGCGACACACGAGGTTCGAACTCGTGACCTCAACCTTGGCAAGGTTGCGCTCTACCAGCTGAGCTAGTGTCGCATGATTAATCGCTAAAGCGTTTAATCGTAATGTGGTTGCGGGAGCAGGATTTGAACCTACGACCTTCGGGTTATGAGCCCGACGAGCTACCATGCTGCTCCATCCCGCGTCCGGATGTCATTATTCAAGCATAATGAGAGCTTATAAAATTGGAGCGACACACGAGGTTCCCGATCTTCGAGGAGCTAGGCGTGACCTCAACCTTGGTAAGGTTGCGTTCTACCAGCTTTACCTGTGTTTCACTTTCTCACCACTTTCGCCATGAGATTCAATTTGGAGCGACACACGAGGTTCGAACTCGTGACCTCAACCTTGGCAAGGTTGCGCTCTACCAGCTGAGCTAGTGTCGCATGATTAATCGCTAAAGCGTTTAATCGTAATGTGGTTGCGGGAGCAGGATTTGAACCTACGACCTTCGGGTTATGAGCCCGACGAGCTACCATGCTGCTCCATCCCGCGTCCGGATGTCATTATTCAAAGCATAATGAGAGCTTATTAAATTGGAGCGACACACGAGGTTCCCGATCTTCGAGGAGCTAGGCGTGACCTCAACCTTGGTAAGGTTGCGTTCTACCAGCTTTACCTGTGCTTCACTTTCTCACCACTTTCGTCATGAGATTCAATTTGGAGCGACACACGAGGTTCGAACTCGTGACCTCAACCTTGGCAAGGTTGCGCTCTACCAGCTGAGCTAGTGTCGCATATTCTCTATCGAGAATGGAAAGGCCTTTCACCTTTCGATAACTGCTAAAGCAATTACCTACAAATTGGAGCGACACACGAGGTTCGAACTCGTGACCTCAACCTTGGCAAGGTTGCGCTCTACCAGCTGAGCTAGTGTCGCATATTCTCTATCGAGAATGGAAAGGTCTTTCACCTTTCGATAACCGCTAAAGCCATTATCTACAAATTGGAGCGACACACGAGGTTCGAACTCGTGACCTCAACCTTGGCAAGGTTGCGCTCTACCAGCTGAGCTAGTGTCGCATACTTGTATTTCAACAAGTGATTGGTTGCGGGAGCAGGATTTGAACCTACGACCTTCGGGTTATGAGCCCGACGAGCTACCATGCTGCTCCATCCCGCGTCCGATTTTATCGAAAGAAAATAAACACGTTATTGTCTTCGAGGCTGCGCATTATACGAGGAAAATTGGCGGATGCAACACTTCTCACAAAAAAACTGTCTTCATCACGCCAAGTGATTATTTTACAATCAGATATTGAAAATATGCTCACGATAATAGCGCAGTTCAGCAATCGAGTCACGGATGTCATCAAGCGCTAGGTGGCTACCTTTCTTAGAAAAACCATCAAGTAACTCTGGTTGCCAACGGCGAGTCAGCTCTTTTAACGTGCTCACATCAAGATAACGGTAATGAAAATACTGCTCTAACTCAGGCATATGCTTATACAAAAAGCGACGGTCTTGACCAATGCTGTTACCACAGATTGGGGATACACCTTTCGGTACCCATTGCTCCAAAAAGGCAATGGTTTCGCGGATGGCATCTTCTTCAGTCAATTTACTCTGGCGAATACGCTCCACAAGGCCACTTCCTGTGTGCGTGTTGGTACACCAATCATCCATTTTATCAAGTTCAGATTCTGGTTGATGAATCGCAAGTGTTGGGCCTTCTGCTAAAATATTTAACTGGGCATCCGTCACTATGGTCGCGATTTCAATGATTTTATGCGTTTCTGGATCCAGACCTGTCATTTCAAGATCGATCCAAATTAAATTCTGATCGCTGATTGTCATTGGATTATTGCCTATTTTGTGACTAAACCATGTATCATACTTGGCTTATACCGAAAGCCAACCAATACAGAACGATAATCTTGTGGCCAAAAAGAAAAAGCTGACTAAAGGACAGAGCCGACGTGTTCGCTCAAACCAAGACAAACGACTGAAACGCGAAAAAAATGATGTCCAGTGGGACGAAGCCCTGCTGGAATCCGCTCGTGAAGGGCTTGTGATCACGCGTTTCGGCCAACATGCTGATGTTGAAGATCCTGAAACAGGTACGATCCATCGCTGTAATTTACGTCGAAGCATCCAAAGCCTAGTTTCTGGTGACCGTGTTGTTTGGCGCCCAGGCGTTGAAACTCTGCATGGGATTTCCGGCGTTGTTGAAGCCGTGCATGAACGAAAGTCTATGCTGACTCGGCCAGATTACTATGATGGTGTAAAAGCGGTAGCGGCTAACGTTAACCGTATTATCATCGTTTCAGCCGTTTTACCTGAGCTATCACTTAATATCATCGACCGCTACTTAATTGCAGCCGAGACTGTCGGTATCGAGCCTTTAATTGTCCTGAATAAAGTCGATTTATTGAGTGACGAAGAACGTAAACAAGTCGAAGAAACCTTATCGCTTTACCAAGACATTGGTTATGAGTTGCGTTATGTCAGCTCTACAACCGGTGAAGGTATGGAATCGCTCAAGCTTGATCTGAAAGACCACATTAACATCTTTGCCGGTCAATCAGGTGTAGGGAAATCCAGTATGGTGAATACCCTAATGCCAGAAGTCGACGCAGAAATCGGTGATGTCTCGGAAAACTCAGGGCTAGGCCAACACACCACAACCGCGGCACGTTTATACCACTTCCCAGAAGGCGGTGATTTAATCGATTCACCAGGGGTACGTGAATTTGGTTTATGGCACCTAGAGCCAGAGCAAGTCACAAATGCTTTTGTTGAATTTAGAGAGTACCTTGGCGGGTGTAAATTCCGTGACTGTAAACATGGAAACGATCCTGGTTGTTTGATCCGTGAAGCAATGCAAGACGGAAAAATCACCCGTGAGCGCTACGATAGCTATCATAAGATCATTGAAAGCATGTCTGAGAATGTCGCTAACCGTCAGTTCTCTCGTAATAAAGTTGATTAACATCCAATGCCTCTGCTTTATACAGAGGCATTTCCTAGCTTCATCCCAATGACATGCTTACCTTACTTTTCACTTCATCGCATTTAATTGCTGACTGATTTAACTGACTTTAGAAAATACTTTCGGTATTATTATCGGTTCGAGTTATTATTTGTTTGTTAAGACAAGTAACTAGACTGTTGATTAATTGACACTTTCTGGAAAATATACTGTGCTAGATAACCTCAAAATCGGCCTGCAATACTGCACACCGAAACATGCGTTAACCCGCTTAGTTGGCAAAATTGCAGCTTTTGAAGGTGGTAAATTCACCACTGCAATTATTCGTTGGTTCATCAACCAATACAAAATTGATATGTCTGAAGCGCGTAATCCAGATCCAGCAGCCTACCCGACATTCAATCAGTTCTTTGTTCGCGAACTTAAAGATGGCGCTCGTCCAATTAATGGTGACGACAACATCATTTCACACCCAGCAGATGCTTGTGTGAGCCAGTTAGGTCCGATTAAAGAAGGTCGCCTATTCCAAGCTAAAGGTCATTACTTTGATGCGTGCGAACTGCTAGGCGGTGATAAAGCACTGGCCGAAGAGTTCATCGATGGTGAGTTTGCCACCCTGTATCTCTCACCGCGTGATTACCACCGTGTGCACATGCCATGTGATGGCACCTTACGTCAGATGATTTACGTACCCGGTGATTTATTCTCAGTTAATCCATTAACGGCCGAGAACGTACCTAACCTATTTGCCCGTAACGAACGTGTTGTATGTATCTTTGATACCGAGCACGGCCCAGTTGCACAGGTGCTAGTTGGTGCAACTATCGTCGGTAGCATCGAAACGGTATGGGCTGGAACAGTCACACCGCCTACAGGCCCTGCTGTTCGTCGTTGGGATTACCCAGCAACAGGCGATAATGCTGTTGTTCTGAAAAAAGGTGAAGAGATGGGCCGCTTTAAACTGGGCTCAACGGTAATCAACTTGTTCCCGAAAGACATGATCCATTTTGTCGAAGATATGAAGCCACTTCAGAGCACGCGCATGGGCCAACCTTATGCTGAACTGAAAAAGTCTTAAACGACTAACCAGTTAACATTTCTGAACAAAAGGAACGCAGCGCGTTCCTTTTTTCGTACCAAAAATTGACCTTACCAACGGATTTTTTTTGGTCAAATAGTATGCTGATTTGTAATCTCATTATAAAAAGCAAACCAACATTACTATGAAAAATTTATCAGTCTCACAGCTCATACGGCTATTTATTGCATTTGGTATCCCGCTCGGTATTTTAATGATGCCCATCGATGCCATCCCCATTGATGATTTAACCCTAGTCCAACACCGTCTTCTTGCTATTTTCGCTCTCGCTGCACTCCTTTGGGTTTTAGAACCCGTTCCCGTTTTCGCTACATCCATTCTTATCATCGCCCTTGAATTGATCATGATCTCAGATAAAGGTTTGCATTTATTTCGTACGCCACCAGCTGGGCATGAAATGGGCGAGATGATGAAATACACCGATATTTTTGGCGCTTTCTCTTCACCGATCATCATTCTTTTTATGGGGGGATTTGCCCTCGCAATCGCCGCATCGAAATATGAACTCGATAATAATTTAGCTAGAGTGCTCCTCAAGCCTTTCGGCCATCAACCTAAGTTCATCATGCTTGGGTTAATGCTTATCACCGCGGTGTTTTCCATGTTCATGTCTAACACCGCCACCACAGTCATGATGTTGGCATTACTAGCCCCTATTGTTGCGTCGGTGCCTAAGGGGGATATAGGCATTAAAGCGTTAGTTTTATGTATTCCCATTGCCGCCAACACCGGCGGTATTGCCACGCCAATAGGCACACCACCCAATGCTATCGCCCTGCAATATTTAACAGGAGAGCACAGTATTAGCTTTCTTGGTTGGATGATGATGGGTTTGCCTTTTGTGATCGTTCAACTAGCATTTGCATGGTGGCTATTACAAAAAATGTTCCCATCAAGCCAGCAAGAAATGATTTTAAAGCTCGACGGTAAATTTCAAAAAAGCTGGCAAGCTATCGTGGTGTATATCACATTCGCTTTAACCATCATTATGTGGATGACTACCTCGTTACATGGCATGAATACCTATGTTGTATCGATTATTCCACTGGCAGTCTTCACCCTTACCGGCATTATGGGCAAAGACGAATTGAAGTTAATTAACTGGGATGTGCTCTGGTTAGTCGCTGGGGGGATCGCTATTGGCTTAGCACTGGATAAAACAGGGCTTGCCGCTGCTTTAGCCCATGCGATTGATTATGATGCGCTCTCACCTGTTGCCGTCGTGTTTACCCTTTCCATACTTTGTTGGCTAATGGCTAACTTTATGTCGAATACTGCTACCGCAAACTTATTAATGCCTATCGCTGCCGCGGTTGCCACTTCCATGGAAAGCTTGGCGTCAATGGGAGGCTTGCAAGGTGTCTTGGTCGTTGTCGCTTTCTCAGCTTCACTTGGGATGATCTTACCCGTCTCAACACCACCCAACTCCTTGGCGTATTCCACAGGCCTTATTGAAAGTAAAGATATGGCAAAAACAGGTCTTATTGTTGGCTTACTCGGTCTAGTGATTGTTTATATAGGCGCACTCATTTTGACCTAAATGCAAATTTCACTATGCATTGAATATAAAAAGAGGCTGTCTAACAGCCTCTTTTTAATATATCTATTGATTAAAACTTATACGTTACACCTAAGTTCAACGAGCTAATACCGTAGGTGACATCTTCGGTAACCGTTGAACCGAAAAGACTATATTGTGTTTGGATGCCAAAATAATCCATTTCATACCCTAAACGAAAAGCTAAACCATTAAGCATAGCTGGAGCATATTCAAGGCCAACACCGGCACGTAAAGCAATGCCTTGATCATCAACTAACGTTTCCTTTGACTCATTAAGATTAATCGATGATAAACCAATCAAACCGTAGGGACGTAAACCGTTATCAAACGTATATCCAAGGTTAGCTGTTACCGCCGTTGATGACGCTGACCATGTATTCTTGTCTGCAGGGAGAGTAATATCACCGTAACGCGTGTACTGCGCTTCGATACCTACAATACGGTTAAACTGATAACCGCCAATAAACTTATAACTTGAACCATCAGCGTTAATACTAATATCACTACTGGCATCAACCCCTGTTGAACCAATAGCACCACCAACATAGAAGCCACTTGTTTTAACGTCTGCCTGAGCAACTGAAACAGCAGAAAGGCTTAATGCTGCGAATAATAACGCATTTAATTTCATGAAAATGTCCTGATTATTTTTTTAATAAGAGAGTAACGTCATCAATAATTAAAGCGACGTGTTAATACCAAGCCGCAATAAATAGAGATTTATTTAATAAAAAATGAGTTGGATTTATATTTAGATATACATGAACTCATTGTAAATAAGATGCCTTTAAGCACTTTTTATAAATTTTCCACATGCGTTTTATCTCAACCTCATTCTCTCCGAATACGCACCACGGTTAAAGGTGCTGAAATAACACTCGAAGGAAACATAGCAAAGGTTCATTTCCGTTGAACAGCGAGTTGTAGCGAGATAGGCAAGTTTACCGATTGAACTCACCGAGCCATGGCTGCGCCATCATATATGAGAATATGTGATTAGCAATTAAGTGCTTGCATTTATAGATAACGATCACAATTATCGAATCAAACATCGGCACTTTGTACCTTTTATGCGCTTTATCATTAATGAAATGAGATATCAGTCGATAACCTTAACAAACAAAAATAATTCTACTCTTTTGCGGTTGACGCAATGGAATAGCGAAAATAACCAGAGAGTCTGCGATGAAACATACGATCAAGTTTAAAATTCAGGTGGCTATCGCCATCATTATAGCCTCGGTAAGCGCCGTTCAAGCTTGGATCTCCATTAGCCAACTAAAAACTGAAACCACCAAACAGGTCTACGGTCAGATGATGGATATCGGCCAAGCCACCAGCAGCTACATCGCTGATTGGCTAGAAACTCGTGGTGATATGCTACTAGCAAATGAAAGCCTCATTAATACCAATAGTGATGTTGACCGTGAACTATTAGTTACTAAACGCGCGGGTAACTTCCTGTCGGTATACGCGGGGTTCACCGATGGCCGTATCGCTTTTGGTGATAAGACTGAAGATTGGCCAGCCGATTACGACCCTCGCACTCGCCCTTGGTACCGTGATGCGATTAACGCAGGTAAAACGGTAATAACGGAACCTTACCAAGATTTCGATGGCAGCATAGTGGTCAGCCTTGCTAAATCATTCCAAGGCCAATACAGCGGTGTTTTAGCTGCCGACTTAACCATTACCAACATTATTAAAGAAGTGCTTAACCTAAATATTGATAACGCTGGCTACGCATTCTTAGTGGATGGTGAAAATCGCATTGTGGCTTACCGCGATGAAAGTTTAAGTCAGCAACCACTGACTCAACTCGATAATGAATTAACCGCAGATATGATCCGCAAACTTGCCAACGAGCAGAAAGTTGAAACTATCTACCAAGATAGCGAAGGGCTCAGTAAGTTGATTTTCGTCACCCCGATTGCAGGGACAACCTGGGCTCTGGGTATTGTGCAAGACGAAGGTTTAGCTTTTGCGTCAATTAGCCAGCAAATGAAGTTTGTTCTGATTGCATCAATCATTCTATATATTGTCATTGCCGCTATCGCGACTTACATCATTACCAGCCTATTACGCCCACTTACAGAGTTAAGCAAATCGGTTGAGCAATTAGCACAAGGCAGCGGTGATCTGACCCAACGCATTGAAATCAAGCGCATGGATGAGATTGGTGAATTAGCCGAGAACATGAATAGTTTCCTTGGTCAGCTACAAATGATGATCAAAGGCATCGTCAGCCAGTCAATGAACCTAAGCCAATATGCTGAACAATCGGCAGAACAAGCTGAACAAGCATCATTGAAAGTGTCTGACCAACAAAATGATGTAAATCAGATTGCAACTGCGATTCATGAAATGTCAGCGACCTCAGCCGAAGTGGCCAGTCATGCAGAAATGACCGCATCAGCAGCACAGGCCTCTACTGAAGCCTGTGAATCTGGTAAGCACGTGATCAGCCAAAACCGTGAAGCAATCACCTCGCTAGCCAACCAAGTGCAAGATGCGGCAAACGTTATTCATGAACTAGAAAGCAACGCACAAAATATCAACCAAATCCTCTCCACTATTCAGGGCATTGCAGAGCAAACCAACTTACTGGCATTGAATGCCGCTATCGAAGCTGCGCGAGCTGGTGAACAAGGTCGTGGCTTTGCCGTGGTTGCCGATGAAGTACGGGTATTAAGCAAACGTACTCATGATTCGACTGAAGAAATCCGTAGCATGATTGATACCTTGCAGCAAAACACTCGCCAAGCAGTCGATAGCATGCAATCAAGTACAGAATTGGCAGGACAAAGTGTCGATTATGCAGGAGCAGCAAGTGATAGCTTGAATCAAATCACTCAAACCATCACAGAGATCTCGGACATGGCCTCACAAATTGCCAGCGCAGCCGAAGAGCAACGTGCTGTAAGCGAAGATATCAGCCGTAATACCCAAGCAATCAAAGATGTCTCGGATCATCTGTCTGTACAAACCGCAGAAGTGAGCAGCAGCGCCCGTGACATGAACGCCTCAGCGGAAGCTATGCGCAGTGATGTGTCGCGCTTCAAAGTGTAATGCGCAATAGCCAATAAAACATATTGCTGTTACGCTCATCAAACGCCGAAGCCTTGCTTCGGCGTTTTTTTTAAGCTCTCAGCTAGCCTCTCTGATACCAACTCATCTGACACTACCCACCTAACAACGCAAATGATAACCACTTGCATTTAACACCTGAATTGCTTATAGTTTCTTCAGCTTGACGAATAAGATGCCTTGAAATCCTAACTTGCCCTTATCCGCTTCATCTTCATGAATCATTTTGTGAAGAAGCTACCTAAACCAACAACTAGCTGTTCCCCCACTTTCTGATGAGTGAAAGTGAAGCTATTTAGCCGTTTGGTAATCGGGTCACTCACCTCGATGACATCGTATTATCAAAAAAGCAGTATTAGTATGGTGCTTGGTCGCCCTCATACGATAAAAAAGCGCGATATTCGTATCGCGCTTTTGTCGTTGGATCACTTTGGGCGGTATAGTTTGATCAATTAAGCAATATCGATCGGAAACGCCGTTACTTGATCAATATGATCCTCACCTATTGCCAGCATGATCAACCGATCGATGCCTAAGGCAACACCAGCACAATCAGGGAAGCCCGCCCGTAGCGCGTTGACCAAATGCATGTCAATTGGCTGTGGTTTAAGCCCCATAGTGACACGCTTGGCGTTATCTTCTTCAAATCGCGCCAATTGTTCATCACCATTCGACAGCTCATGAAAACCATTGGCGAGCTCAATACCTTTGAAATACACCTCAAAGCGCTCTGCAACACGCACATCATTGGGGTTTATCTGCGCTAACGCCGCTTGTGATGCTGGAAAATCATAGACAAAAGCGGGCGCATTTAAGCCAATCTTAGCTTCAACACCCACACTAAATAGCAGCTGTAATAGCGTATCGCGGTCCTGTTCAGGATCAGCAATATCGGCTAAACCTAGTTCTCGCGCCGCCGCTTTTAATTCAGCCATCGACCCTTCAAGAGGACATACATTCAGCACCGACAAAAATGCAGCTTGGTAGGTCATGCGGGTTGCGGCCGAACATTGCAAAATCAACTGCAACAACTCATCCATCTCATCCATCAGTTGGTGGTGATCAAAATCAGGACGATACCACTCTAACATGGAGAATTCAGGGTTATGGTAGCGTCCTGACTCTTCGTTACGAAATGACTTACAAATCTGATAGATAGCACCACTTCCAGCAGCAAGTAAACGCTTCATATGAAACTCAGGGCTAGTCATTAAATATAACATCTGCCCTTGCGCGTACCCCGGCCCCACAAACTCAGTCTTAAAAGTGTGCAGGTGTACATCCGTGACAGTTGCTTGACTCATTGCTGGCGTATCAACTTCTAATACATCACGCCCTGCAAAGAAATCTCGTATGGTTTTAAGAAGAGCCGCACGCTGCTTTAACTTGCTGATAGAGGCTGTCGGTTGCCAAGTCATGGGGGATCACCGTTGAAAGGAATTGATAAAGAGTTGTCAGTTTACCAAACCTATTGGATTGAAACCTAGCGTAACTCACCAGAACACCACCGTGTTTATCAGAGCGTTATTTTATTTTTCCGATTAAAAAACCACGAGGAGTTATGAAAAATCATGAATAAAAAGTTAAGCTGACGATCATCATCGTTACATAACCAATACATCAACACAACGTCATTAAACACAACTTAGCAACCAAATTATCATTATATGCACATTACCACTTAGTAACCGTAGCGGAAGCATTGATAAACTTTTTATTTTTAAATACTTGGCTGCAATATATGAAACACACTAGCAACACGCCACAAACAACTAAAACAATTTAAAACAGTTAATTAATATTTATAAGTAATGACAAGTTGTGACAATAATCACAAAAAATGTAATCAACCTATACTTTTGGGCTATTTCGGTGAAAAAGCTGCGTCTAAATCAAATTTTCATGAAGATTTGTTTCATAGAATAGTCATCAGGATTTCAAGGATAAGTGCGTACTACGCACTTTTTTTAATTTTATCGTCTTACCTTCGGAGGATAGCTGTGAAGACTATTACCACAGATATCGCTGTAATCGGTGCAGGTGGCGCAGGCCTACGTGCTGCCATCGCTGCTGCAGAAGCAAACCCAAACTTAGAGATCGCACTGATTTCTAAAGTTTACCCAATGCGCTCACACACAGTAGCTGCAGAAGGTGGCTCCGCTGCCGTCATCAAGGATGAGGATAGCTTAGACAATCACTTCAACGATACCGTTGGTGGTGGTGACTGGCTATGTGAACAGGACGTTGTTGAATATTTCGTAGAAAACGCGACTCGCGAGATGACCCAACTAGAACAATGGGGTTGTCCTTGGAGCCGTAAAGAAAACGGTGACGTGAATGTTCGTCGTTTTGGTGGTATGAAAGTTGAGCGTACATGGTTCGCAGCCGACAAAACTGGCTTCCACATGCTACACACGCTATTCCAAACGTCTATCAAGTACACGCAAATCAACCGCTTCGACGAATACTTCGTGGTTGATCTACTGGTAGAAGACGGTGAAGTACAGGGTCTTGTTGCTATTCACATGGCTGAAGGCGAACTGATCTGTATTAAAGCAAAATCTGTTGTACTAGCAACAGGTGGTGCAGGCCGCGTTTACAACTGTAATACCAATGGCGGTATCGTAACAGGTGATGGCATGGCGATGGCGTTCCGCCACGGTGTACCACTACGTGATATGGAATTCGTTCAGTACCACCCAACTGGCCTACCAGGCACAGGTATCCTGATGACCGAAGGTTGTCGTGGTGAAGGCGGTATCATGCTGAACAAAAACGGCTACCGTTACCTGCAAGACTACGGCATGGGCCCTGAAACTCCAATCGGCCAGCCTAAAAACAAATACATGGAACTGGGTCCACGTGACAAAGTTTCTCAAGCGTTCTGGCACGAGATGCAAAAAGGCAACACCATCAAACACCCACTGGGCGATGTTGTTCACCTTGACTTGCGCCACCTAGGTAAAGAATACCTACACGAACGTCTACCATTCATCTGTGAGCTTTCAAAAGCATACGTAAACGTTGACCCTGCGGAAGAGCCAATTCCAATTCGTCCAACCGTTCACTACACCATGGGTGGTATCGAAACAGACAAGAACAATGAAACACGCATCAAAGGCCTATACGCTGTTGGTGAATGTTCATCTGTTGGTCTTCACGGTGCAAACCGTCTGGGTTCTAACTCACTGGCAGAACTTGTTGTATTCGGCCGCTTAGCGGGTGAAGGCGCAGCAAAACGTGCAGAAGAATTCAAAGGTTGGAACGACGAGGCTATCGCACAACAAGTTGCTGCGGTTCAAGCGCGTATCGATACGCTTCTTTCTCAAGAAGGTGACGAGAACTGGGCTGATATCCGTACTGAAATGGGTCACTCCATGGAAGCAGGTTGTGGTATCTACCGCCAAGAAGATCTGATGCAAGCGACTGTCGACAAACTTGCCGAGCTTCGTGAGCGTTACAAAAAAATCAGCATTAAAGACAAAGGCAAAGTATTCAACACTGATCTGCTATACGCAATTGAAGTGGGTTACGGCCTTGAAGTTGCAGAAGCAATGGCTCACTCAGCAATTCTTCGTCGCGAATCACGTGGTGCACACCAACGTCTAGACGACAACTGCACAGAACGTGATGACGTGAACTTCCTGAAACACTCGCTAGCATTCTACAACGGTGATAAAGCACCTCGTATCGAATACAGCGACGTGAAAATCACTAAGTCTCAGCCTAAAGCGCGTCTATACGGTGCAGCGGCAGAAGAAGCAGCGGCGGCGGAAGCAGCAGCTGAAGCGAAGAAAGCAGAGGAGCAGGCATAATGTCAGGCAATCGTATCCAAAAAGTTGAAATCCTGCGTTATGACCCAGCAAAAGACGCAGAACCGTACTTTGAAATGTTTGAAGTACCGTTTAACGAAACTATGTCAGTACTTGATGCGCTAGGTTACATCAAAGATAACCTAGACAAAGATCTGGCTTACCGTTGGTCTTGCCGTATGGCGATCTGTGGTTCTTGCGGCATGATGGTTAACAAGGTACCAAAACTGGCTTGTAAAACCTTCTTACGTGATTACCCAAATGGTCTAAAAATCGAAGCACTGTCTAACTTTGCTATCGAGAAAGACTTAATTGTTGATATGACACCGTTCATCGAGCGTCTAGAAGCAATCAAGCCTTACATCATTGGTAACGATCGTACACCAGAAGATGGCCCGAACAACCAAACACCAGAGCAAATGGCGAAATACAAGCAATTTGCTGGCTGTATCAACTGTGGTCTTTGCTACGCAGCATGTCCTCAGTTTGGTTTGAACCCAGAGTTCATTGGTCCTGCGGCGCTAACACTGGCACACCGTTACAACCTAGATAGCCGTGATAACGGCGCTGATGAGCGTATGAAGCTTATCAACGGCGAAAATGGCGCATGGGGTTGTACGTTTGTGGGTTACTGTTCTGAAGTTTGTCCGAAGAGCGTTGATCCAGCGGCAGCAGTTAACCAAGGCAAAGTAGAATCTTCTAAAGATTTCGTTATTGCCATGATTAAGCCTCAGGAGGCATAAGGATGAGCAACCGTAAACCTTACGTTCGTGAAATGACACGTACATGGTGGAAAGATCACCCTTTCTACCGCTTCTACATGGTTCGTGAAGCAACAATTTTACCGTTAATCTTCTTCACTATCTGCCTGACTTTTGGTCTAGGTAGCCTAGTGAAAGGCCCTGAAGCATGGGCAACCTGGTTAAGCTTTATGTCTAACCCTGTTGTTGTTGTGCTGAACATCCTCGCTCTTGCGGGCAGCTTGTTCCACGCACAAACATTCTTCAGCATGATGCCTCAAGTAATGCCGATTAAAATCAAAGGCAAAACACTTGATAAGAAAATTGTTGTGCTAGCACAGTGGGCCGCTGTTGCAGCTATCTCACTATTCGTTCTAGTACTAGTTTAAGGAGAACCACGTGGTCAATCTAAATCCTAAACGTTCTGACGAGCCAGTATGGTGGGGTCTGTTCGGTGCTGGTGGTACTTGGTTCGCAATGCTAACACCAGTAACAGTGCTTGTTCTGGGTATCATGGTGCCGCTAGGCATGATCGATGCAGAAGCAATGAGCTACGAGCGCGTCACAGGCTTTGTAACTAGCATCATTGGTGCGCTATTCACTATCGCGACATTAGCACTGCCAATGTGGCATGCAATGCACCGTTTACACCACGGTATGCATGACCTGAAATTCCACACAGGCGTTGCTGGTAAAATTGCGTGTTACGCAACAGCATTCCTAGTGTCTGCGCTGGCTGTTATCTTTGTCTTCATGATCTAATCATCAAGATAACCCAGCCTCAAAAAACACCGCTTCGGCGGTGTTTTTTTATGCCTACTCACTGCGATTTTAATCAACCACCTAAATCCACGATCGCCAGATACAAAAAAGGCCGCCTAAGCGACCTTTTTGACTGTATGCGGTGTGATTACTTCACACGGCCTACGTATTCAGCTGAACGCGTATCAACTTTGATCACTTCACCGATAGCGATGAACAGTGGTACACGTACTACGGCACCTGTTGATAGTGTCGCTGGCTTACCACCCGTACCTTGAGTATCACCTTTCAGACCTGGATCTGTTTCAGTTACTTCAAGTTCTACGAAGTTTGGTGGCGTTACTGTGATTGGGTTACCATTCCACAGCGTTAGCGTACAGGTGTTGTTTTCTACCAACCATTTCGCGCTATCACCAACAGACTTCACGTCAGCAGCAAGCTGCTCAAATGAAGTATTGTCCATGAAGTGGTAGAATTCGCCATCGTTGTATAGGTAATCAAGCTCGATGTCGACTACGTCTGCAGCTTCAACTGACTCGCCAGATTTAAAAGTTTTCTCAAGCACTTTGCCTGATAGTAGCTTACGGATCTTAACACGGTTAAATGCTTGGCCTTTACCTGGCTTAACAAATTCGTTTTCGATAATGACACATGGTTCATTATCTAGCATAATTTTCATTCCGCTGCGGAATTCATTGGTGCTGAAAGACGCCATTTCTATCCTCTTAACATCTTCGAGTTGTATTTAATGCCGCATATAGTAACCCGAAACGCATCATCTGTTGAGCAAAACTGGCTCAAAGAACTGACTAATGCGATTTCTGACCCCTTTCTTTTGCTTAAAACGCTAAATATCGATCCTGAACCGTGGCAACAAGGGTTAGAAGCCCGAAAGTTGTTTGCGCTGCGGGTACCAATGAGTTTTGTTGAAAGAATGGAAATAGGCAACCCACACGATCCTCTCTTGCGTCAGGTACTGCCATTAGCGCAAGAATTTGATGTGCATTCAGGGTACTCGTTAGATCCTCTCGAAGAACAAGATAACGAAACACCGGGGTTACTGCACAAGTATAAAAACCGCGTACTCATGATCTTAAAAGGCGGCTGTGCGGTGAACTGCCGTTACTGTTTCCGTCGTCATTTCCCCTATGAAGACAACAAAGGCGGTAAACGCCAGTGGCAAGTGAACCTCGATTATATTGCCGCTCACCCAGAACTCAATGAAGTGATTTTGTCAGGTGGCGATCCTTTAATGGCGAAAGATCATGAGCTGGCTTGGTTGATCGAAAAGATCGAAACAATCCCGCACATTAAGCGATTACGGATCCACACTCGTCTGCCTGTGGTTATGCCCAATCGAATTACCGATGAACTGTGCCAATTGTTGGATAAGACACATCTCCAATGCATTGTTGTAACCCACATCAACCATGCTAATGAGATCAATTCCGCCTTGTCCATCGCAATGAAAAAGCTGAAACAAGCCAATGTCACCTTATTAAACCAAGGTGTATTACTCCAAGGTGTGAATGACACTGTCGAGGCCTTGGTTAATTTAAGCGAATCCCTGTTCGATGCTGGGATCCAGCCTTATTACCTGCATGTCTTAGACAAAGTACAAGGCGCAGCCCACTTCATGGTCGATGATGTAGCAGCCAAGAAGCTCATGGCGGGATTAATGCAAGAAGTGTCTGGCTATTTAGTTCCAAAACTAACGCGAGAGATTGGCGGGCGAAGCAGTAAAACCCCTCTCGACTTACATCTTGAATAGCAGGTTTACCACCTTAAACCGTTATCGTTATAGCTTTAATCATTCTCGCTTTACTCCGTTTGCGTCAGACATGGCGCAAACTCACTTCACCCAGCACACCGCCCTACATGCTCAATAAGCATCCAATCAGCTTTAAATACTTAATCTTCTGGATCTTTATGCCGCTAATTCCATAAGTAAACCTATGGAATTAGAATCATAACGTCAAAAAGCGATAACCGGCTTTGAACAAGACTCATCAACACTGTCGATACACTAAGTAACACAGTGTCAGGTATGCCATTCATTCCACCGCTCTACATGATGTAGTGCGACCGTTCGCCTTGTCATTCACCCTTTTATCATCAACCAACAAAGAGACATTCCGTTGAAACTAAAACTAAGCCTGATCGCCCTTGCTCTTATGGGCCAAAATGCCATTGCCGCTCCCCTACTGGTCGATGTCGATAAACCTGACGTTGAACAGCGCATTCAAGCTAGCAATGCATGGCTAGAAGTGGATACTCAAGCATTCGACAACAATATCAAACTGTTGCAAGCGAAATTAAAAGCCGACACAAAAATCTGTGCCATCATGAAAGCAGACGCTTACGGTAACGGTATTGCAGGGCTAATGCCGACCATTATTGCCAACAATGTCCCTTGTGTGGGCATTACCAGTAATGAAGAAGCACGCGTAGTACGCGAACATGGTTTCAAAGGTGAACTCGCCCGTGTACGTGCCGCTAGCCGCAATGAAATTGAAGCTGGTATTGCTTACCAGATCGAAGAATTGATCGGCACCAAAGCACAAGCTGATCAAATCATTGCGATTGCCAAGCAACATGATACAAGCATCCCTGTTCACCTCGCGCTAAACACCTCTGGTATGGGCCGTAATGGCCTGGATCTAACCACTAAAGAGGGTAAAGACGAAGGCATCCAAATTGCGAGTAACCCACATTTAAAGATTGTCGGCATGATGACCCACTTCCCGAATGAAGGAATTGATGAAATCAAACAAAAAGTGGTGCAATTTAAAGCTGAAACTCAGTGGCTAATCGATAGCACCGAGCTACAGCGTGAAGACATTACCCTTCACGTTGCTAACTCTTACACCACCATGAATGTGCCTGAAGCCCATCTCGATATGGTACGCCCTGGTGGCCTGCTTTACGGCGATGCACCGGCTAAACCACCCTTTCAACGTATCGTGTCATTTAAAACACGTATTGCATCGCTGCATCACTTTCCAGCAGGTAGCACCGTCGGTTACGGCAGCACCGCTGTACTAGAGCGCGATTCAGTCTTAGCTAACTTACCCATTGGTTATTCTGATGGTTTTGCACGCTCGCTCAGCAATAAAGCCGAAGTACTTATTAATGGCCAGCGTGCGAAAGTGGTTGGCATGGCATCAATGAACACGACGATGGTCGATGTGACAGACCTTGTTGGCGTTGAAGCGAACAGTGAAGTTGTTGTGTTTGGCCCGCAAGGCAAAGATGCGATTACAAGCGATGAAACAGAACAGCGCAGTGGGCGAATTTTGCCAGAGCATTACACCATTTGGGGTGCAACTAACCCTCGTATCTACCGTTAATTGGCAATAACTCTGCACATATTAAATCGCTAATTCAGCGTACCTCGTCCAGTCAGCAGCCAGCTGACTGGGCTCATCGCATCATCGATATTTCATATCTTATCGATAAAAAAATATCATCGTCATAACTCTCGATTTCCGCTCAATTTGCGTGCATAGTCGCCATCCATTCAGCAACGGGCACAAGGCTCTAAGGAAGTTCGCCAAACTTCCCTCTGCTGGTCATTAAATTTCTATTTGTCGCGAGTAACGCAATGAAAATTGGCATTCTTTCCCAAAACGAAAACTTATACTCTACCCGTCGTCTACGTGAAGCGTGTGAAGCACGCGGTCATGAACCCGTGATCATTAACGCATTGCGCTGTTATATGAATATCAACTCGGTTCAGCCTTCTATTCATTTTGAAGGTAATGACTTAACAGGCTTCGACGCCATTATTCCGCGCATTGGTGCTGACATCACTTTTTATGGATGTTCGGTATTACGCCAATTCGAAATGATGAATGTGTTTTCGATTAACCCATCGATTGCGATTTCTCGCTCTCGTGACAAATTGCGTTCATTACAATTGCTAAGCCGTAAAGGCGTTGGCATGCCAATCACAGGCTTCGCAAGCAAACCTGATGATGTGCCAGACCTCATTAAAATGGTTGGCGGCGCACCGCTAGTGATTAAATTGCTAGAGGGTACTCAAGGCATCGGCGTTGTACTTGCCGAAACTCAAAAAGCGGCTGAAAGTGTCATCGAAGCATTCATGGGCTTAAAAGCCAATATCATGGTGCAGGAATACATTAAAGAAGCGGGTGGTGCTGATATTCGTTGTTTCGTGATTGGTGATAAAGTGATTGCGGCAATGAAGCGCCAAGCGGCAGAAGGCGAGTTCCGCTCCAACCTTCACCGTGGTGGTAGTGCATCGTTAATTAAGATCACGCCAGAAGAACGTAAAACAGCGGTTGCAGCCGCAAAAGCAATGGGCTTAAGCGTAGCAGGTGTTGACCTACTTCGCTCTGAACGTGGTCCGCTAGTGATGGAAGTCAACTCATCACCAGGCCTAGAAGGCATTGAAGCGGCTACAGGCAAAGATATTGCTGGCATGATTATCGACTATATCGAAAAAAACGCACAGAAAAAAAGTCGTCGCTTGTTGCAAGATCAGTAATAAACAGCAGCAAGTACGATAGATAAAACAACGGTAACGTGTTTTAGCCACAAAACCTCTCTGCGAATTTTTAATTCGCTTTAATCAAAAGCAGCTGAATTTTCAGCTGCTTTTTCTTTATCTTTATCTTTATCTTTATCTTTATCTTTATCTTTATCTTTATCTTTATCTTCAGATTACACACCGAATTTGGCCAAAAGCATAAAACAAAAATAAGACCTACAAATCATAACCTTAAACAATCGCTACTCATTATTCTGATTGTATTTTTACAGCCATTTCGAAAATGGGTATAAGTACACCCACTTTATCAGCCTGCTATTTCCCCTTTCTTTTTCAGCCCAAGATGTAAAGACATAGCGCTAATCGTCTTATTACAAATAGTCCTTCAAATATCAAGCCACTCAGCCAGGCCACGCACGTACAGCTTAACTAACATATGACAGCAAAATGGTGTGCGTTTTCAGAGTGTGAATTAAAAACACCGAGGCTAACGCTAAGTTACTGATTTTAATCACTTTAAATTATGTGCAGCTTTTCTGGCTTTTTCCAAAGTGAACTACACATCATACTTTTAAGCCTATAACTGTCTTTTCAATTCCAGCATCTTTTCTCACCATGCTATCTGTACAGCTTTTCAAGCTAAAAACAGCGAAAAGGGAAGCATAAATAACACCACTACCTAAACACAACACTCACCACATATAAGCGCTTGATTTTAAATGATTTAAAATTACGTACAGCTTTTCTGGATTTTTACCGCGTAAAGGGTGCCATCTTTTTTATTCATCAATAACAGCTCAAATGACGGTGAGATTGCCCTGCGATAATGATGAAAACAACAGTGCATAGTGGATATCTGAGCAAGCAGAAAAGCAAAATAAGGAGCAGATGTTCCAAGGCTAAGCAGCAAAGCCAGAGACTTAGAACCGAAACTGAGGTGGTTGGTGAAGTTGATACTGCTGATATTCAAGTCAGATAAAAGATTCTCTCCCCTCACACACCAACACGTACAGCTTTACCATAAATGTACTAGAAAATGGTGATCAAATTAACACCCACACTCCCAAAACATCAAAAACACACTAAACCACTGATTTAAAAGGACAAAAAACACGTACAGCTTATTGAGCTTTTTCATGGGTGAACTGTACAGGTGGAAATGAGCATGAGGAACTAAAGATATAAGCGATATTCAGCCAGAATACGACATACCTTTAGTCATAAATCGTACGCCAACACTCCAACCCCATTCACACCAAACTGGCACAAAGTGTATGTCTTCCCTTTCAGGCCCGTACGCTTTCTACAGGCGTAAAAAAGCCGAAGTATGCTTATACTTCGGCTTTCTAAACCTACTGGATAAATAGGTGGTCTAACTCAACGCTGTATGGCTTTAGTACAAGGAGAGCACGCGGAGTTTACGCTAGTAAATGAGCATGCTCGACACAGTAATTAAGCCTTACAGCAAAGAGATAGGCTGGCTATCACATCATGCCGCCCATACCACCCATGCCACCCATACCGCCCATATCAGGCATTGCTGGTGCATCTTTCGCTGGTAGGTCTGTAACCATCGCTTCTGTTGTGATCATTAGACCAGCAACTGATGCTGCGAACTGTAGTGCAGAACGCGTTACTTTAGTTGGATCTAGGATACCCATTGCGATCATATCGCCGTATTCACCTGTTGCTGCGTTGTAACCGTAGTTACCTTCGCCTGCACGAACGTTGTTCGCCACAACTGACTCTTCATCACCTGCGTTTTTAGTGATTTGACGGATAGGCGCTTCCATTGCACGAAGTGCAACGCGGATACCTACGTTTTGTTCTTCGTTGCTACCTTCTAGGTTGGCAACTTTTGATGCTGCGCGGATTAGTGCGACACCACCACCAGCAACCACACCTTCTTCAACCGCTGCGCGAGTTGCGTGTAGTGCATCTTCTACGCGGTCTTTTTTCTCTTTCATTTCAACTTCTGTTGCAGCACCTACTTTGATAACTGCTACGCCGCCAGCCAGTTTCGCTACGCGCTCTTGAAGTTTTTCTTTATCGTAATCTGATGTTGCGTCTTCGATTTGTTGACGAATTTGCACAACACGGCTTTGAATCATCGCTTCTTCACCAGCACCATCAATGATAGTGGTTGCTTCTTTGGTGATAGTGATGCGTTTCGCTTGGCCTAGATCTTCTAGTTGTACTTTTTCTAGCTCAAGACCAATCTCTTCAGAGATCACTGTACCTGCAGTTAGTACTGCGATGTCTTGTAGCATTGACTTACGACGGTCACCGAAGCCAGGCGCTTTAACAGCTGCTACTTTCACGATACCGCGCATGTTGTTCACAACAAGTGTTGCTAGCGCTTCGCCTTCTACGTCTTCAGCAACAATCAGTAGTGGACGAGATGCTTTTGCTACACCTTCTAGAGCAGGAAGTAGTTCACGAATGTTCGATACTTTCTTGTCTACAAGTAGAATGAATGGGCTTTCTAGATCAACAGAACCCGCTTCTTGGTTGTTGATGAAGTAAGGTGATAGGTAACCGCGGTCGAACTGCATACCTTCAACAACGTCTAACTCGTCTTGAAGTGCTTGACCTTCTTCAACCGTGATAACACCGTCACGGCCTACTTTTTCCATTGCTTCTGCAATAAGGTTACCTACAGTCTCGTCAGAGTTTGCAGAGATAGTACCTACTTGTGCGATAGCTTTAGTATCTTCACAAGGTACAGACAGTGCTTTTAGCTCTTCAACCGCAGCAATAACGGCTTTGTCGATACCACGCTTAAGATCCATTGGGTTCATACCCGCAGCTACCGCTTTAAGACCTTCAGTGATAATTGCTTGTGCTAGTACCGTTGCCGTTGTTGTACCGTCACCCGCAGCGTCGTTAGCTTGAGACGCGACTTCTTTAACCATTTGTGCGCCCATGTTCTGGAATTTGTCTTCCAGTTCAATTTCACGCGCTACAGATACACCATCTTTAGTAATGGTTGGTGCACCGAAAGATTTGTCTAGTACAACGTTACGACCTTTAGGGCCTAGCGTTACTTTTACCGCGTCAGCTAGAACGTTCACACCTTCTAGCATGCGTACGCGTGCGTCATTACCAAATTTTACGTCTTTAGCAGCCATGTCAGTTTCCTTTCTTAATTCTTAATATTGGTGAATGGATTATTCAACGATTGCCATGATGTCGTTTTCAGACATGATTAGCACTTCTTTACCGTCGATTTTTTCTGATTTAGTGCCGTAGCCTTCAGCGAAGATAACTGTGTCACCAACTTTTACGTCCAGCGCTTGTACAGTACCGTTCTCTAGAATGCGACCTTTACCTACAGCAAGGATCACACCACGCGTTGATTTTTCAGCGGCAGAACCAGTAAGAACGATGCCACCAGCAGACTTTGATTCAACTTCTTGGCGTTCAACGATAACTCGGTCGTGTAATGGACGAATATTCATCGGTCGTCTCTCCTAATTTGGTTATGTCCAATAAAATAAGTGAGTAAGATAATGTAAGGCGCTTACTCCTTCGATACATAGCATGTTGGGTCGATTTTCTGTAACCCAAGCCTTATAGCTTAAATAATTTAAAAATTTCTTCGAGAACTTTTGCCCCGTCACATTCTTTGCTTTAGGGTGAGCGAGCATCTTTACGTCGAGACAACTATGACGCGAACTACTACCCCAGATAAACATGGGCTTCTTACGGCTCCCATTGATGACGTTTTGCGCCGCCTAACCATCCCGATGGTGTTTGGTATGGTAGCGATCTTGATGTTCAATCTGGTTGATACTTTCTTTATTTCTTTGCTCGGCACCGACGCGCTGGCTGCTGTCAGCTTTACCTTTCCGGTAACCTTTGCATTGAACTGTATCACCATGGGTGTTGGCGTAGGCTTATCCACCTCTATTGGTCGCTTATTAGGCCAAGGGGATACCGCATCTGCTGCACGCTTTTCCAGCCATGGCTTATTACTTGCTGTCATCTTAATGATTGCGGCTTCAAGCCTTGGCTTAGTCACAATCGATCCCTTATTTTCTTTATTAGGCGCATCGCCAAGCCTGTTACCTATCATTCATGAATACATGTCAGTGTGGTACATGGCTATTCCACTATTAGTGATCCCAATGGCAGGGAACAGTGCGATACGTGCCACGGGCGATACCAAAACCCCCGCCAAGATCATGATGCTAGCGGGCTTGATCAACGGGATTTTAGATCCACTGTTGATCTTTGGTTACGGCCCTTTCCCTGAATGGGGCGTAAAGGGAGCAGCCATTGCCAGTGGTGTGAGCTGGGCGGTTGCTTTGATCGGATCTTTGTATGTGCTCACCAAACGCGAAAAGCTATTGGCGTGGCCTCAATTGAATAAATTGACGCAAGATTGGCGCCAAGTGTTAGAAGTTGGCACCCCCGCCGGCTTGTCTAACGCGCTCACACCACTGTCAGGCGCATTCTTGATGTCCATGTTAGCCGCGCAAGGGACAACCTCTGTCGCGGCCTATGGCGCTGCGATGCGAATTGAATCGATACTTGTTATTGTGATGATGTCTTTAGGCTCCGCTTTGATGCCATTTATGGCGCAAAATCTGGGGGCCAATAATCCACAGCGCGCGTTTAAAGCCCTCTTTCTAGCGATGCGTTTTGCCATTATGTTCCAACTCTTGGTCTTTGTGATGATGGTACCGCTTAGCTGGCCACTGTCAGCCATTTTTAGCCAAGATACCCAAGTCCAAGATTTACTGTGGCATTACTTGATGGTGGTGCCGATCAGCTATGGCTTACAAGCGGTTTGTATGCTGCTAATTAGTGGACTCAACGCGATGCATAAACCGATGAATGCATTAATTTGGAATCTGCTTCGGTTGTTTGCTTTTTTATTGCCAGCAGCATGGCTAGGCAGCCAGATTGATGGCACAGAAGGGCTCTTTATCGGGATTGCCGTTGCCAACATTTTAAGTGGTATTGGCGCTTACTGTTATGCGTTACGAGTGCAACGCCGCCACCTTGCTCAAACCGCCCTGTAATCGTCATAAAGCTCGATGGGGATAAGTGACGTCTCGAGCCAAATAAAAAAAGATATGAACAAAAAAAGCAGCCGAGGCTGCTTTTTTGTTATTCATATCTTGTCATGACTCTCTCAATATCATTGCGGTATTAAGGTAAGCGTGGAGAATCATCCTCTTTTTTCTCACCATCTTTGCGTTCAAACTCACCATCAAACACATCACCGTTTTGATCGCGACGCTGAGTATTATAGGGGTCTTGCGGATCGAACGGGCCTTGTTGATCAAATGGCCCTTGGCCGTTAAACCCTTGTCCACCACCAAAACCAGCGCTAAAGCCAGCCCCTGCGCCCATACCACTCACTTTCACTCGGCTCATTAGCTGCTTAGCTAAGTACGCTCGTGGCACTGGCAAAAGTACTGCCATACCAAGAAAGTCGGTCATAAAACCCGGTGTCAGTAAGAGAACACCAGCAACCGCGAGCATCACACCTTCTACAATTTGTTGGGCTGGCAGCTCACCTTGCGCCAATTTGCCTTGCACCGACATTAAGGTGGCAATGCCTTGGCTACGTACCAACGATGCCCCAACAATGGCTGTAATCAGCACCAGGCCAATAGTTGGCCACATACCAATAAAACCGCCGACTTGAACAAATAAGGCGATCTCAACAATCGGCACAACAATAAAAAGAAACATTAAAATAGGAAACACGACTTACCTCTTGGTGGTCTGTGATAATTGCCGCCCAGCGCATTCACGATCGCTGGCCAACATAAAAATTAGGGTATATCTAAACTATGCGGGCATTGTGGCATTTTTCAAGCGCTGAGGCGTAGACCAAGCCTGCATTATTTGTGACAAGATAAAACAAACAAACTTTTCACATTCTATTATATTCGGTCATTTTTCATCTTATTCATCGCCTCTATTGTTAACAGCAAATGTGAGCCAACTCTCGTTTTTATGCAAATAAAACCAGGCCATTCAAAAAAGTGATCTGGGTTATGTTTTTACCCCTAAAGGGGAGTATTATCGTCTGCAAATAAGGTGTCAGGTACGATCATCTAGCCAACACTTCTGCAGAATGGATTCTTATTCAGAACTGGCTCAACATTTGAATTTTCTTAGCAGATTCCCCATAAGGCTACAATATGTCTCAGATGATTGATCTAGAAAAAAACGAAGCAACTCTTAACGTTGCAACCCGCATTGAAGAAGATCTACTTGGTGATCGTCACGTTCCAGCTGACGCTTACTGGGGTATTCACACTCTTCGCGCTGTTGAAAACTTCAACATCTCTAAAACTACTATCTCAGATGTTCCTGAATTTGTTCGTGGTATGGTTTTCACTAAGAAAGCTGCTGCTATGGCAAACAAAGAACTAGGTGCTATTCCTTCTGAAGTTGGTGAGTACATCATCAAAGCATGTGACTTGATCCTAGATACAGGCAAGTGCATGGATCAGTTCCCATCTGATGTATATCAAGGTGGTGCTGGTACTTCTGTTAACATGAACGCTAACGAAGTAGTTGCTAACCTAGCACTTGAGCTAATGGGCAAAGAAAAAGGCGAATACGACATCGTTAACCCTAACGATCACGTAAACAAGTCTCAGTCTACTAACTGTGCTTACCCAACGGGCTTCCGTGTTGCTGTATACAACAGCATCATCAACATGCTTGAAGCACTTGAGCACCTAAAAGCTGCTTTCGATGCAAAAAATAAAGAATTTTCACACATCTTGAAAATGGGCCGTACCCAACTTCAAGACGCAGTACCTATGACTGTAGGTCAAGAATTCCACGCGTTTGGTGTTCTAATTAAAGAAGAAATCAAAAACCTGAAGCACACCGCTGAACTTCTACTTGAAGTTAACCTAGGTGCAACAGCTATCGGTACTGGCTTGAACGCGGCAACTGGCTACCAAGAGCTAGCTGTTCAACGTCTAGCAGAAATCACAGGTCTACCTTGTACACCTGCTGAAGACCTTATCGAAGCAACATCAGACTGTGGTGCTTACGTAATGATTCACGGCGCACTTAAGCGTACCGCGGTGAAACTGTCTAAGATTTGTAACGACTTACGTCTACTATCTTCAGGCCCACGTACAGGTCTAAACGAACTAAACCTACCTGAAATGCAAGCTGGTTCTTCTATCATGCCAGCTAAAGTTAACCCAGTAATCCCAGAAGTGGTTAACCAAGTGTGTTTCAAAGTAATTGGTAACGACACTACCCTAACATTCGCAGCAGAAGCAGGTCAGCTTCAGTTGAACGTTATGGAACCAGTTATCGGTCAGGCACTGTTTGAGTCTATCGACCTACTGAAAAATGCCGCTATCAACCTAACAGACAAGTGTATTGTTGGTATCACAGTGAACAAAGAAGTATGTGAAAGCTTCGTGTTTAACTCTATCGGTATCGTTACTTACCTAAACCCATTCATCGGCCACCACGAAGGCGACATCGTTGGTAAGATTTGTGCGGAAACAGGTAAGAGTGTACGTGAAGTTGTATTAGAGCGTGGTCTTCTAACTGAAGAACAACTAGACGACATCTTCTCAGTACAAAACCTAATGCACCCAGAATACAAAGCGAAACGTTACAACTAATAGTAACGACCCTCGCAATATAAAATTTGGCGGATATTCAGGACGAGTGTCCGCCCTTCTTTGCTACAGATTCCCCCCTTTTATTTTTTTGATTAACTTTAAGACAGGATAGATCCCTATGATTGGTGTAGAACTCTTTGTTGTTCTCGCGTTTATTTATTTAGGCGCACGTATCGGTGGTATTGGTATTGGTTTGGCAGGTGGCGCTGGTGTCATTGTGTTATCGCTCTTTTTAGGCGTACCAACAAGTCAATCTTTTATCCCGGTAGATGTAATCCTTATCATCATGTCGGTCATTACCGCTATCGCCGCGATGCAAGTAGCAGGTGGTATGGACTGGCTAGTTGAAATAGCAGAAAACTTCCTTCGTAAAAACCCGAAACGCATCACTTTCTACGCGCCTATCGTGACATACCTAATGACACTGATGGCGGGTACTGGCCACACGGCTTTCTCAACCCTTCCTGTTATTGCAGAAGTAGCTAAAGAGCAAGGTGTTCGTCCTTCTCGCCCACTTTCTATTGCCGTTGTAGCGTCACAAATCGCTATCACAGCATCGCCTATCTCAGCAGCGGTTGTGTTTTTCTCAGGTATTCTTGAGCCTCTAGGCGTGGGTTACTTAACCCTACTTGCGATTTGTATTCCAACCACGTTCCTAGCATGTATGGCTGGTGCGTTTGTGGCTAACTTCCTTGGCTGTGAACTAAAAGACGACCCTATCTACCAAGAACGCCTTGAGAAAGGTCTGATTAAGCTGAAGGGTACTGAGAAACGCGAAATTTTGCCAACAGCAAAAACAGCGACTTACATCTTCCTAGCGGCTATCGCCTTCGTAGTGTGCTACGCAGCCGCTATCTCAAGCTCTGTCGGCCTTATCGAAAACCCGGCACTGGGTCGTAACGAAGCGATCATGACAGTAATGCTGGCAGCAGCAGCGGCTATCGTGACATTCACAAAAATCGACGCATCAAAAATCGCAGCGGCACCAACGTTCCGTTCTGGTATGACAGCATGTGTGTGTGTTCTGGGTGTGGCATGGTTAGGTTCAACGTTCGTTAACTCTCACGTTGATGGCATCAAAGAAGTGGCAGGTTCACTACTGAGTGATTACCCATGGATGCTGGCTCTAGTATTGTTCCTAGCCTCTATGCTGCTTTACTCTCAAGGGGCAACAACAACAGCCCTCATGCCAGCAGCATTGGCTATCGGTGTCGCACCACTAACGGCTATCGCATCGTTTGCAGCAGTAAGTGCGCTATTCGTACTGCCGACTTACCCAACGCTTCTAGCGGCGGTTGAGATGGATGACACAGGCTCTACCCGTATTGGTAACTTGGTCTTTAACCACCCGTTCTTTATTCCAGGTGTGGTAACCATTTCAACCTCGGTTGCACTAGGCTTCCTATTCGGCGGTATGATTCTGTAATCGCTTAATAATATAAGTACTAAGACAGAATAAGGTCACCTTCGGGTGGCCTTTTTTATGCCGTAAAGACAAATAGCATAAGAATAGGCCGTGCAGGTCAATCTGCTGAATCGCGACAACATACTCAACTTGGTTAGTATTTGCTTACTATCGTTTTGTGCATTATTTTATCGAGGGTGAATAATCAAAGAGAATGAAAAATAGTGTTACGTTTTTAATGCGTTAAGAAAGGAGTAAAGCAGGAGAGAAACGCGGTAAAATAAAGGTAATTATTGTCTCCGCCCCATCCTAGGGCGAAGACCCGAACACCAACGGATTCCCATCGTTCGTGTTCTACTCGAATAATTCACCAATCCCAGTGTCTTATTCGATATGTCTCAGTGTTTTGCTACAGATTCAGGTTGAAGACAGGACAACCTGAGCCCTTATAGTAGTCACAGCACGCCTAATGCGATAGAGGTAAAAGCGTGATGCAGCGATGCAAAAATGGTATGAAGTTAGATGACCTACGCACCCTAATTGCGATTGCTCAGCATGGAAGTTTCAGAGCCGCAGCCAGTGCACTGGATATCCCCCCTGCGACCCTCAGTCGTCGATTACAACGACTAGAAGATACCTTAGGTAGCCAACTGGTGATCCGTGACAGCCGTAATGTGTCACTGACCCCGCTTGGCCAAAATTATTTCGAACGCTGCCAGCCATTAATCGATGATTTAGAAGCGGCCACCAGCGAAATTCAAGACAGTAGCCAAAATACCCCACGCGGCGCGTTACGTATTTCAGCCCCTGTGGGTTTGCTTACCTATCAGCTGATGCCACTGTTTAATCAGTTCTTAGCCCAGTATCCTGAAGTCACGCTATCACTCAATCACTTATCGAATCAGCAACACGACTACAACCCTGAACAATACGATGTGGTGTTTAGGGTTGGCCACCAACCTGACTCCAGTTTTGCCGCGGCAACCATCGGAGAGTCTCAACGAATATTGGTTGCTTCCCCCTGCTATTTAGCACAGCAAGGCATGCCTCACAATCCTGAAGAATTAGCCCTTCATGCTCGTCTTGCTAGTGTGCCAGAGTTTGAGTGGGCACTTACTTCAACTCAAGATAAGCAAACGGTATGGCTTAACTCCCCCGTACGAATGGCTATTGCGGATCTGAACAGTATTAAGCAAGCCGCCATTAATGGTTTAGGCATCGCTTGTTTACCGAATTATGTGGTTGCCGACGCCATCAATACCCAGCAACTCACGACGATGATGCCCGACTGGTACTCACCACCACGCCCTATTTATATGCTTTATCAGCGTCTAGGTTATGTCCCTTTGCACATTAGTCACTTCATTGATTTCATGCGAAATGCACTGGCTAAACCAGAGGCGTCATAGTCACTCTACTGGCGAATTGGCTAGGTGGTTATAACGCCCAACGATAGCCGCCCCTTAGTCCATGTAGACTTGCTCTGATCTAACGCAGATCTTGAGTGTTAACAAATTGATCTCAACATAAGGCAGTGATAGCGTAGATAAAAAGACAAATAATGAGATGGATATGGAAGCCCAATACACGATTGTCATTGCAGATGATCACCCGCTGTTTCGCAATGCCTTATTTCAATCGGTACACATGGCCTTCAGTGGCGCTAACCTACTGGAAGCAGACTCGCTCGACTCACTGTTAACCCTACTCGATAAAGAAGAAGCGGAAGTCGATTTACTGCTGCTTGATTTAAAAATGCCAGGCGCCAATGGCATGTCAGGGCTGATTCAATTGCGTAACCAGCACCCTGAATTACCTATCGTGGTCATTTCTGCCAGCGAAGAACACAGTGTCGTTAAACAAGTTCGTAATCACGGAGCCTTTGGTTTCATTCCTAAATCGAGTGATATGCGTGCTTTAGTGTCGGCACTTAGTCAAGTTTTAGCCGGTGACCCCTTTTACCCAGAAGGAATGAGTGAAGCCGATGATGAGACTCATCCAGAACTGGCCGAGAAAATTGCGACCTTAACGCCTCAGCAATACAAAGTACTTTGCATGCTTTCGGATGGTTTGCTCAACAAGCAAATTGCCTATGATTTAAATGTATCTGAAGCGACAATAAAGGCCCACATGACGGCTATTTTTCGCAAACTTGGTGTTAAAAACAGGACTCAGGCCGTTATCCTATTGCAGCAAATGGATTTATGACAATAAGCATTTGTGCATTCCTACAGCGGCATTCCTCACCTATACCGCTCTTAATTATCCCTTTATATTTAAAGGGATAGCGTATTAATAATATATATTGTTACCACCTCAACGAGCAACAAAAAATCACCATATTTTTTTGTAACAACTAAAACCGTAAAAAAGCGCAATAAATTCATAAATGTACATGTTGTTTTGCTATCCTTAGCAATAAATAAAGATTAAACCCTCAAATTACACACAATTCCTCTCGCACATCTTTGGAGGTTAATTTGCTTAGTGCCTTAGTTACTCAATTTGTTCTTATTTGGGCGGTAGTTGATCCTATCGGCTCCGTACCTGTCTACCTTGCTCAAACCAACCACCTCACCGCGCACCAACGTCGCTTAGTGGCCTTAAAAGCCGTAGGCATCGCGACAGGTGTCTTACTCTTTTTTGTCATTGTCGGGCAGATCCTATTAGAGGCGATGCAAATCCCACTGCCAGCCTTTCAAGCGGCAGGTGGCTTAGTCTTGCTGCTCTTTGCGCTAACAATGATTTTTGGTGAAAGCAAAGTCGATCAAGAATGTAAGCTTAGCCAAGAAGAGGTCCCACACTCAGATCTAAGTAATCTTGCCGTATACCCGCTAGCCATTCCTTCCATCGCCTCACCGGGCGCTATGATGGCGGTAGTCATGCTAACGGATAACAACCGCTATGCCATGGGAGATCAAATCATCACAACCCTGGTCATGCTAGCCGTGTTAATCATTACGCTAATATTGCTACTGGGGGCCAATAAAATTCAAAAATACATCGGCAATGTCGGCGCTGCGATTATCAGCCGCGTAATGGGTTTAATACTTGCTGCCGTGGCGGTTAATAACCTGCTCATGGGGATCAAAGATTTCTACACCATGGCTTAGACCTTAGGCTAACGCAACATTTGATCAACACTGTCAAATATTCATAAACCTCACAAAATCGCCGCATTCGTGGCGATTTTGTCGTTTCAGCCTCGACTAAAGTTGCACTGTGCCTTTCATTATTCATTGCTATTGTCGTTACGTAACATTTTATTAACGTTAAATTTGGCGTTTTTACTTCCGTAACGTGTAAGGAGATAACAATGGCGTTTGAATCCAAGGAACATGCACAAGCCTACTGGCGAGAAAACCTCGCGACAATGGGATCGCTACTGGCCATCTGGTTTTTAGTCTCATACGGCGCAGGGATCTTATTTGTGGATGCCCTCAACAACATTCAAATCGGGGGCTTTAAGCTGGGGTTTTGGTTTTCACAGCAAGGGGCTATCTACACCTTTGTTGCCCTGATTTTTGTCTACGTGATGCGTATGAACGCACTGGATCGTAAGTTCAACGTACAGGAAGACTAAGGGGTTATTTCATGGATATTCAAACTTGGACGTTTATTTTAGTGGGTCTCACCTTCGCGGTTTACATCGGTATCGCGATATGGGCGCGCGCTGGATCAACCAGTGAATTCTATGTCGCTGGAGGCGGTGTTCACCCTGTTGCTAATGGTATGGCAACCGCAGCAGACTGGATGTCAGCCGCCTCCTTCATTTCAATGGCGGGTATTATCTCTTTTGTGGGTTACGACGGTGGTGTATACCTGATGGGCTGGACGGGCGGCTACGTGTTGCTTGCCCTTTGCTTAGCGCCTTACCTGCGTAAATTTGGTCAGTTTACTGTGCCCGATTTCATTGGCGAGCGTTACTATTCCAAAACTGCACGTATGGTTGCCGTCTTCTGTGCCATTTTCGTTTCATTTACCTACGTAGCAGGTCAAATGCGAGGAGTCGGCGTCGTCTTCGCCCGTTTCCTCGAAGTTGATATCAATATGGGCATCATCATCGGGATGGGCATCGTATTTTTCTATGCCGTTTTAGGTGGCATGAAAGGCATTACCTATACCCAAGTTGCCCAGTTCTGCGTGTTAATTTTTGCCTTCTTAGTACCCGCTATCTTCACCTCCATCATGATGACAGGTACACCAATTCCACAAATCGGCCTAGGTTCAACCCTCACAGGCTCTGAAACTTATGTACTCGATAAACTCGATGGCTTAACCACAGAGCTCGGCTTTACCGCCTATACCGATGGCTCGAAAAGCATGGTGGATGTATTCTTTATCTGTGCTGCGCTTATGGTCGGTACCGCAGGCTTGCCACACGTTATTATTCGTTTCTTCACTGTCCCACGTGTCAAAGATGCGCGTATTTCTGCTGGTTGGGCACTGTTGTTTATCTCTTTGCTGTACACCACTGCGCCATCTGTTGCTGCATTTGCTCGTGTAAATATGATCCAAACAATCAATGGCCCTAACATGCAGGGTGTCGCAGCTGAACAAGCACCGAGCTGGGTGACAAACTGGGAAAAAACAGGCTTGGTCAAATGGGAAGATAAAAATGGCGATGGCAAAATGTTCTACTCGGGCGATGAGCGCAACGAGATGGATATTAACCGCGACATTATCGTACTGGCGAGCCCTGAACTGGCAAAATTGCCTAACTGGGTGGTGGCTCTACTCGCAGCGGGTGGCTTAGCAGCCGCATTATCGACCGCAGCGGGCTTACTGCTGGTGATCTCCACTTCTATTTCGCACGACTTACTGAAAAAAGGCTTTAAGCCAGACATGACCGACAAGCAAGAATTGATGGCGGCGCGTATTGGTGCAGCAGTTGCCATTGTGGGAGCGGGTTACTTAGGGATAAATCCACCAGGGTTTGTCGCTCAAGTGGTTGCCTTCTCATTTGGTTTAGCTGCGGCCTCGTTCTTCCCTGCCATTATTTTGGGTATCTTCTATAAGCAGATGAACAAAGAAGGGGCGATCGCTGGCATGCTAACAGGTATCACGTTCACAGCGTCATACATCATTTACTTTAAATTCATCAACCCAGCTGCAAGCACGCCTGACAATTGGTTCTTTGGTATCAGTCCTGAAGGTATTGGCACATTAGGAATGTGCTTGAACTTTGTGGTATCGATTGTGGTCAACAAATTTACTGCAGAAGTACCAACCGAAGTACAAGAGATGGTGGAGTCGATTCGCTATCCGAAAGGCGCGGGTGCAGCACACGATCACTAATAATTAGTGCAAACAATAGATTAGCCAAATAAAAACGGAGTATATGCTCCGTTTTTATTATGTATTATTTTAACAACGAATCGTTTAGCGCTGTAAATATTCATACTTATTACATCTACAACTCATATCATGCCTATTTAAAAAGACAGAATAAGCTATTTTGTGCCCAACAATACCCATAAAGGATGCTACTTGTTGCTATGAAGGAACTTTCTTTTGTAATCCGAGGCTTTACCAAATAAAACCGTCATCAATAAAGGCAGTAATAACAAAGGCAAAAACAGTATATTCTCTTCTTCCAACGTCATATATACGCATAATATAGTGAACAAAAAGGTAAGCGACAGAATAAATCTATGCGCCCAAGGGTAATTAGAGGAGAAAATAGCATAGGAACGGAACATTGGCTCTCACTTACAACATATCGTACTTATAAAGGGCTTTATTGAAGAAGTCATCAATAATATATAATGAGTTGTAATCATAGGCAGCATGATTTGCATCTGCTATTCCCTCAAGATCACATTTTTGTTTTAATTATCGCTATAGTAATAATTATATTAATACATTCTTGACTCTAAACCCATTCATTTATACACCCTGAGAATATGTCGCGTTATTTATTTTAATCATGATTTTGTCTAACAAATTATATAAAGCGACCATCTCTTTGATATCTAAAATCATTCGTCACAAAAAAGCGTCCTTATGCCAAATGTTTATTATTAAGATAAAACTGCACGCAACTTTAGGGGTTTAATCGGTTTACTAATAAAGCTAAAACCATGGCCTCTAATCATTTGCTGGGTCTCAGTGGTTCTATCTGCACTAATAATGGCGCCTTTAAAGGTTGGCCCCAAAAGCAAACGGCATTGTTGCAGCACCTGTAAACCCGTTTGCTCTTTTGCTAAATGGTAATCACTCAGCACAAAGGCTGGTTGCCAATCATCCGTTAGATGCTGCATCGCATCCGTTAAACTTTCCGCTAACCGAACATCACAGCCCCAGCGACACAGTAAAGTTTCCATCCCCAACAGTATCTCTGGTTCATTATCAACACACAGTACTTTGATGCCATCAAAGGCCGGTTTCGGTATCACCACGCCTTGAGGTTTTACTTCCGCAGGCATTAACAGACCTCTTTTGGTGGTCAGCGCAAATACAGTTCCCTTGCCAACCCAAGATCGTAGCGACAATGGATGGTCTAACACTCGACCAATACCACGAGCAATGGCCAAACCCAACCCTAAACCATGCTCGACATCCCCGCGATCCAGCCGCGTGAATTCGTCAAAAATATTCACTTGCTTTGCTTCTGGAATGCCAGGACCATCGTCCCAAACTTCAATTCGAAAATGTCCATTGGTACGCCGTCCACCAAGGGTCACTTTACCTTTGGGGTTATAGCGAAACGCATTGGTTAAGAAGTTTTGTAACGCGCGACGTAGCAATTTAGGGTCGGATTGAATCACAACTTGCGTGCTAATCACGGTGAAATGAATCCCTTGTTGTTTAGCCAAGGCACCAAACTCGGCTTGGAGAGTATTAAAGACATTGCTGAGCGGAAAGGCGTGAACATGAACTTGAAGTTTGCCTGCCTCTAACCGTGATACATCCAGTAAATCGCCAATAAGATCTTCTGCAGCACCCAGTGCACTTTCAATATGATGCGCAAGTTGGCGGCTCTCTTGGTCTTTAGTCACTTCACTTAGCGATGATGAAAACAGTCGTGCCGCATTGAGTGGTTGCATCAAATCATGACTAACTGCCGCTAAAAAGCGCCCTTTCGAGTGAGACTGCAGTTCTGCTTGCTGCGTTGCCGTCACCAGTTTTCGATTTAATAGTTCCAGCTCTTGGGTGCGCTGCTGCACTCGCGCTTCAAGGTTTTCATTGGCCTCTTTTAACGCTTGCTCTGCTTGGCGAAATGCAGTGATATCGGAAAAACTCATCACAAATCCCCCGCCTGGCATAGGGTTACCTTGCACTTCAATAACTTGACCATCACTGCGAATACGAGATGAAGTATGCGCTGTACCACGCTTCAAATGTTCGACCCGTTTCGCAACATGCTCTTCGGGATCACCCGAACCACACAAACCTTGTTGAGCATTATGGCGAATCACATCCGCAATCGGCCGACCCACTTGAATCAACCCCGTGGGGAAGGTAAACAATTCTAAATAGCGCTGATTCCAAGCAACCAGCCTGAGTTGCTTATCCACCACGGCAATACCTTGGTTAATATGCTCAATCGCCCCTTGTAATAAACCACGGCTGAAATCGAACAGCTCAGACGCTTCATCAACTATGGTCGCGACTTCTTCAAGCTGCATGTTTCTACCCTTCAGGGCGGAAGTAAGCACTAACCTTGCAGAAGACGCACCAAACACCCCTGCTAATACACGCTCGGTATGACGGATCAATGCGGCACTGGCTTGCTGATCTGAAATTAAACGGCCTCGATGTTGCTCGGTAAATTGGCGAAACGCTTTTCGGGCTCGCTTACGCCCAACAAACCGTGCTGCTAGCATTTCAAGTTCACCGACGGTTACCCGACTCTGGTACAAACTTACATCTTCAGTTTCAGGCAAAGGTGCACCAACAAATGTGGCCGCTTGCAGTCGCTCCGTCAGTGATGAACGGGTGAAAACAGATACCACAACATACAAACTCACATTAACCAGCAAGCTAAGTAACATCCCCCAATCAACCGAAGTAAGTACTTCCAATACCGGAATAGATGGCGGTGTTAATAGCCATAACAACACATTGGTTTCAGCACTTCCTGCTAACATACCGGTTTGGGTCATCATGGTGATCGCCCAGACGGTGATACCACCAATTAACCCCGCATATACCCCGTTACGATTACCTTCTCGCCAATAAATACCGCCGAGTAATGCTGGTGAAAACTGGGCTATCGCCGCAAAAGATAAGAGTCCAATAGCCGACAAGGAAGGAATATTATCGAGTACTTGATAAAAGCCCCACGCCGCCAATAACAACACCAAAATAAGGGCACGGCGAATATTGAGTAATAAACCAGAAAATGCAGAGAACTTGCGATCAGAAATACGCAAGCGACGCAGTAATAGAGGCAAAACCAGATCATTAGAAGCCATGATGGCTAACGCAATTGTCGACACAATAACCATGCCGCTAGCTGCAGAGGTCCCACCTAAGAAGGCCAGTAGCGCAATACTGTCGGCGCCCTGTAATAAGGGGAGATTAATGACATAGGTATCGGCAGACACTTGTGGGATCAATGCCTCCCCCGCTAACGCAAGCGGCAGCACAAAAATACCCATCAGCACTAAATAACCAGGAAATATCCAGCGCGCTTTATGTAAGTCTTGCGCCCGATTATTTTCAACCACGATAGTGTGAAATTGACGAGGCAAACAAATAATTGCCGCCATGGTAAATAAAGTATGGATGAGAAAGCTGCCAATATTCAACGAACTATGAGCAAGATGTTGTTGCGCTTTTGTTGACCAGTCAGGCTGTTCCAGTAGTAACCAAATAGAAAAACCGCCGACAATTAAAAATGCACCAAGCTTAATAATCGATTCAAACGCCACTGCCATCATCATGCCGCGATGATGCTCGGTAGTATCAATATGACGGGTGCCGAATAACACAGTGAACACTGCCATACACAAGGTAACCACCAAAGCGGTATCAAAAACACTCCCCGTATTGGATTGCCTTCCTAAATCAGGGGCGATTTGCGTCAGTCCCATGGTGATCCCCCGCAATTGCAGCGCAATATAGGGCAAAATACCAATCACGGCGATCACAGTCACCAATACCGCTAAGCCTTGCGATTTACCGTATCGCGCAGCAATAAAATCGGCAATCGAGGTAATGTGTTCACGTTTTGCAATGAGGATCAGGCGGGCAAGAATGCGCCAGCCAAAGATAAAGACGAGTATAGGGGCGAGATAAATAGGCAAAAATGACCAAGCATCTTGGCTCGCTTGCCCGACCGTGCCGTAGAAGGTCCACGAGGTACAATATACCGCAATCGATAGGCTATAAATCCAAGGACGCCAGCGCGCAAGCCATGTGAGTTTTTTATCACCATACCAAGCAATAAAAAAAAGTACCCCAAGGTACATCAGTGATACCGGTACGACGACCCATCCTTGCGCCATGAACACCCCTAACCGTGTTAACTTCCCGTTACGTCATGTTAACGACTGGATAGATATCACTCAATCAGGGGGATCACAGTTCAGCAAGAAGGCGTGACCGCGACAAGTCTAGAATAGCCCTTTCTTTTTGATTTTTTGTACGCTAGCAATACGTTGTGAAAGATCGGGTTCGTTATCTTGCGGGGCCGCTTTCAACTCTGCTGCTGGTGCATTCAATGACAAATTTCTGATCATCTGCGTTTGTGCTTTCAGCATGGCTTTCAGTTCTGTCATTTCTTGCGCCGCTTTCTCTGCACTCGCAGCCTGCGCGGCAGCAAGCTCTGAGGCTTGTCGTTGTGCTTCTAATAGCGCTTTGATCTCGGCTAACTGCTGATTTTGCTGTTCCAGTGCAATCGCTTGTTGCTCGGCCATCGCTCGAATAATTTCAGCTTTTTCTGTCGAGGTTGAATCCTGCCCTGATAAGCGACCTTCAACTTCCATCAATTGTGCTTGAAGCGGCTGAAATTGTACCTGCATCGCCTGAGTCACAGCCATTAAACTGGCTTCAGATAAATCTGCTTCTGCCGTTTGCTCGGCACTCTCGGCTTGGGCGTCACGCTCAAGGTGACTTAAATGCATCACACTCTGTTGCAACTCAGCCAATCCTTGATTGACCGATGAAAAATCAACAGCGCCTTTGATTTGATCCAGCATGCCTGAAATGTCAGTCGACGCTGCGGTATCCAATTGGAAACCACAGATTTCGAGCTGGCGACGTAAGGTTGGAATATCGACCGTGTCTTTACCCAAATTATCCACCAAGCCCTGACTCAACGCCGGGCTTAACAGGTACATGTACATACCCGCTAAATAGATGGTCTTGTGCATGTGCAAACTAGAATGCAGCGCCGCTGCATCCGATGGGTTTTCGACTAACTGCTTACGTTCATCAACCCATTTTTGCATCACCCCGACCGCAAAGCGGTCGGACTGAGATTTGACTAAATCAAGGTAGATCGAATAATTAACCCGTTTTAATTGGCTACTCATCCTCAACCTCAATCAATGATTCTGGCGCTACCTCTAGCTCATCAAAATCGCTATGGTACATGCATAGTTCACGCGCCAATGCCGATTGAGCATCATTGACAAGCACAACACGATCACCCAGGGTTGCATACGCTTCTTTTAGTGCAGGTGCAATTAACGGTGCGCCGCCACCGACTAGGTAAACACGGTTCGGGTTCTTGGCAAATTTCTTCGCTTCGTAAGCGACAGAAGTACCTAACTCTTGGATTTTGTTTTCAATCTTCGTCAGGATCACATCAATTTGAGATTCGTCGTTTACCACTTCACGTACGAAGTCCATATCGTAACGACGTTTAATCAGCTCGTTCGCCACTAAGTAGCTGGCATCGCTGTCTGCTGCGGCTAATGCTTTACGTGCTGCATCAGTCACCATAGATACACCAATTTCTTTATTGCCGTATACTGCTGATACATCATCAAATTCACCCACTACCACGCCCATGTCTAGGGTCGTACCGCCGCAATCGACAACTAACGAACGGGTGAATTCGTTACAGTTAGAGTCCATCAAGGTTGATAGCACTGCAGGTACACTTTCTGGCATCACAACCACGTCAACCACTTCAAACAAATCACCTTTGTTCAATGAAATTTCACGCATCAGGTTCTGACGTTTTTTCTCTATATTCGCTTCGTTACGCTGACAATCTTCTGCGTTGTAAAACTCAGTGATCGGCAGAGTTACCACTAAACGAACTGGGCAAGGTGTTACACCAGTTTGCAACAGCGCATGGTGAACACCAAGCAGGTTTAAATCATCGTATTGATAATCGACATGCGTTGTTTCTAAAGCTTTATCTGACGTTGCATCGTACGTGTACTTCGTGGTGCCGATAGTGTAGTTAAACACCTTCTTATCACGACGCAGTGCCGCACTTTTCCAATCTTTACGGAAAGAGTTTGGCGAAATAATCGTCTTAAGCTGCGTACTTTCAATCCAGCTTACTTTTACATTTGTAGAACCGTCATCAACCGCAAAGGTAAACGCAGAAACTGTCATATTTTTCACTCGCAATTTTTATTATCAATAACAAACAGAGAAGCCGAAGGTAGCCACGCCACCTCCGGCTTTCAATTCAATCAAACACTTAGCAAAACACTCATTGATATGAATATTATCGGCATCATGCTCTTCTACTTAACTATTAATTCAGCATCACATCTAAACGGCTTACTGGTTGATTCGATTCTGCAAAGTTACGCGCTTGCTGCAATGCAGGCGAATCCGTCACTGCAGGACCTTGACCAAACAATAAGGCCAATTGGGTATCCGCCTCTTTGGTTAATATCATCATCTCGATTCGACGGTTTTTACCGCTTTTCGGATCGTTTTCATTAACCAACATTCGCTCTGCCATCGCCGCTACCTGCAAGACATTGCCTTGCGGTAAACCGGAACTGACTAATGTTTGACGAGCCTTCAATGCCCGCTCACCCGACAGCTCCCAGTTAGAATATGTATCACGATGGAACCGCGTTACATCAGTATGGCCACTGATCACCATCCGATTTTTAATCTGACCTAATATTGGCGCTAGGTTATATAACATATCTTCAAAGAAAGGTGTCATATTTGAGCTTCCCCGCTCAAACATAAAATGTTTGGTACTATCTTGGATCAAAATACGTAGCCCTTGCGGGACAATTTCCAGCACCACATTTTCAGAGGCAGACAGAGCGTCAGTCACTGATTTCAGTTCATTCGCCAGCATCATCAACTGTGCGGTAGATAAATGTTTACCCGCTAACATCGAATTAAGCTTAGAACCTCGCCCCGCATTAGCCCCCACTTTGCCTTCTGGGATCTGCTGGTGTAATGAAGAGTCTAATTTATTATTGCCGCTTAAATTCGACTGTACCGGGTTCTCGAACGGTGATGCCTCACCGCCAAAATCAATCGGGAACGGGCTGTTTGCTACATCAAACACGTTCTCCATATTGTCGAACACGCTACTGTGCTGCAACCGATATTGAATTTCTTCACGTTCCTCTTTCGAGGCAATTTCCATGATCCATAACACCATGAAAAACGCCATCATCGCGATCGCGAAATCAGCAAAGGCAACTTTCCACGCCCCGCCATGATGCTCATCATGGTGGCCGCGGCGTTTCTTTTTAACGATGATAATATGAGGTTCTTTACTCACGCCATCATTCTCCAGAAACCCATTTTTCCATCGTAATGAATGATGGTTTATATTCAGAATGTAAGACTTTACGTCCAGCGTCGAGTGCTAGCAATGTTGGTTTGCCTTGCGCTTGCGTCACTAAAATTGCCGATACCATATTAAGTGCCATCATTTCTTTTTTTACTTGATTAGCTATGCTTGCTGCAATCGGTTCAAATACGCCATAACACATTAAGATACCAAAGAAAGTACCCACTAACGCTGCCGCAACTTTAACCCCAATCAATGCCAGTGCCCCACCAATGCTCTGCATGGTAACCACAATACCCAATACCGCCGCGACAATACCGAAACCAGGCATTGCCTCACCCACCTTGCCCAAGGCTTTCGATGGACGCAATAAATCTTCTTCGAGGGCATGCAACTCAAGCTCTAACACCGCTTCTAAATCATGCGGGCTCATTTTACCCATCGCCATCATACGTAAGTTATCGGTAATAAAACTGACCAAGACATTCGACTTAGCAACATCTGGATATTTACTGAAAATATCGCTATTTTGCGGATTTTCAATATGATCATCGAGCTTTTTGATGCCATCTTTACGAATAACTTCTAGCAATTCATACATCAGCTCTAGGGTCGCTCTAAAGAAGGGCTCCCCATAGCCTTTACCAAACATCATTTTTAAACGCGTTAAGATGTTTTTGAGTACATATGTGGGATTCGAAATCACCATTGCACCAAAACCTGCACCCAGAATAATAACAAACTCTGCAGGCTGCCAAAGGGCCAGCATTCGTCCTGATGCATGGGTATAGCCATAAACAATGGACCCAAAGACGATGACAAAACCTATGATAAGTTGCATGTAATAACTCCGTTATACTTCTTCTCGCCAATCCACTAACGTTGCTTGTAACGTCTTCAAGGCTTTTTTGTGAATTTGACTGACTCGCGCTTCTGTTAACTCAAACACCAACGCGATTTCTCTTAGGTTCATTTCATGCTCGTAGTAAAAATTCAGCATGATTTGTTCACGTTCACTCAATCGGGATAGCGCATTGCGCATGGCTTGTTTTAACGCAGCTTTTTCATGGGCTTGGCATTGAAAACTCAAACCAAAAAATTGTTCGCCATCTTCTTGTAAAGACTCGAAACTGCCTAGGCTTTCCGCTTGAACATCCACTCTACGACGATGAACTTCACTGAGTTCAACCTCAAGTTCGCTCGCCAGTTCCACATCACTAGGGGTACGCCCCAGCTGACGGCTTAATGCTCTTTCAGCATCGCGCAGTTCATAACTACGTTGACGATAACGACGTGACCGCCAATCCATTCGACGGAGTTCATCTAGGATCGCACCACGAATACGCTGCACGGCAAGCCGCTCCAGCGCTTCGTGGTCTTCATCAGGATAACGGCGGATCACATCCAATAACGCCATCAGGCCAATTTGCTCCATATCTTCCATCGAGATAACAGCATTGACCTGAGGTGTCATATGACGAGCAACCCGACGTACCAAGCCAGCATATTTGGCAATTAAACGCTGCTCCTGCGCTTTTTGACCAAGCTGCTGATGCTGTTGATACGCGTTCACCCCTTGAGGATCATACATAGCCGCACTTTGCATGGGCGCTCCTATTGGATGACCATTTTGGTGATCAGAATTCTGTCGATACCATTGCTTGAATTCATCTCGTTCATCACTTTACCCAAGTGCTCTTTCAACTCGGTTTGCAGAACAACAATGACACCTTGCTCTGAGAGTGATTCGTAATTTTTGCTACTGACTTGCGTGATCACCGCGTTACGGATCACTGGCATGTAGTCTTCCAACACTTTTAGCTGATCTTCGCTGTAGCTCATGATCGACAACTCCAGCATTAAATAATGCAAACGGTCATCGCCTTTCACGCTCATCACAAATTTGTTCAGCGGCAAAAACACCGGTTTTTTAACCAAAGCCGTCGCAGGTAAGGCCTGAATGGCGGCGGTTTCCACGGCCACGGCTTTTTGTTGCTGGAGGTACCACCAACCACCGCCACCAGCGATCGCAAGTGTCAGTACTCCAGCTGCGATCATTAGCGGTAATTTTGATTTTTGTTTTACTTCTTCTGTCATTCTTCTGCTAACACCACAAATTAAATCATTGATTCAAAACGACTAGAATCGCGCTCTGAACCCGCTAACGCACCACCATGCTGGATAGTACGATTATTGGACGCCACCAATTCATCCTCCCCTTCTAATGAAGAGTGCGAGTGTTGGCCTTGTTGTTGATTGCCACTAGAAACAGATACATCCCCCAACTGTAATTGACCGCCGTCGAAATCAAACCGTAGTCGTTCAGCATTGGCCAATAGGGCTTCACGCAGTTGCGGGTGCGCCGCAGTGAAGTGCACCGAGACCTTGTCGCCCTCTAAGCGCAAATTAATGTCCAACTTACCCAATTCTGGCGGGTCAAGACGAACATGGGCTTGCTGCAAGTGATCCGTTTTACTGAACTGCATTCGTGATCGCAGTTGATCAACCAGATCCTTACCCCAGTCGGCTTGGGTAATATCAACACTGGCTTGGAACTGTTGTGGCACCATTTTGGTCGCCTGCTCCGCTGCCGCACTTTGCAATTGCATTGTTGGTGACACCGAAGCATGTAAATTTTGACTATGCGTTTGCGTGGCCGCGATAAGGCGATCTAGCGCCAGACTACTAAGGTCCGATTTCGGCCCATCAGCCAACTGATGCTTTAACGCTTGCAGCAATTCGGCTTGGTTACTTGAGGCCTCTTTCTTAGCGGCTAAAACAGTCGCTAGATCTTGAGGTAATTGACCTTGAAGCTGCTGATTCACTTGTTGAGCAGTACGCGCATCGACAACTTGCGCCCCTTTAAAAGGCATCGCGTTCATTTCTGTTGGTAAGTTAACGCTAACCTGACGCTGCGGTAGCCCTGCCGAGGTTAACAGTTGCGCTGTCGCCTCTCCCTCACCTCCTTTTGCTGCTGCTCCTTCAGCTTTCGGGTTTCCCCCTAGCATTTGTTTTAACTGCGCCAAATACGCATCAGAAACCACAAAACCCGCCGCAGGTTGGGCCGCATCTTCTGCTTTTACTTCGTTATCTTGTTCACTTTCTGCTCGCGCTTTTTCATCAACCTCTTTCATCGCATTTTTGTTTCGCTCACCCTGGTTGAGTTTCTGCTCAAATTGCTGAAAACCCATAGGTTCACCCAACGCCGAGTTAGCTTTAACTACGGGGTTGGCATTCGATGAGCTTGACGCTGAGCTTTGACGTATCGATTGATTTGCTACTGCTTGCATTAAATGATTCTCAACGGTTTTGCAGGTAGGCCTGCATCCCTTCAGTATTGGTTTGCTGCTGTTGTATTTGCTCGCGGATCTCGGCTTTTTCCGACTCTCCGCGTGCAATCATCAGGCTATAAAATTGGTTTATCTGAGCCAGTTTCACTTTTACTTCAGCGGTTAAGGGCGACTGTTTCAGCTTGGGAAGCGCCTGTTGTAACTTGGTATCCAAAGTCGCTAACTTATCCCAATCGCCTGCTGCTAATGCTTGTTTAAAATGCTGAAGAATGCTGTCTAGCTGTCGCTCAATCTTCATTGGCAACCTGAACGCGGTCAGGTTTTAGCACTACCCAACCATCAAGGATGTCACGAATGAGGCGACTCACTTCATCAATAGCAACCACATCATTTTGTAAATTCGCTTCAAACAAACGGCGGCCACAGTAATCATATAAACGGAATAACTCTTGGGTGACATCGCCCCCTTTTTGCTCATCAAGCACTGAGCTCAAACCGTTTAGAATATCGAGGCATTTGGTGATCATCATGCCTTTATCAGCCACTTGGCCGCGCTCCATAAAGCCACGAGCACGGCTTAAATTATCCAGCAAACCTTCAAGCAGCATTTGAATCAAACGGTGCGGGCTGGCTGATGCCGCTTGGGCGTGGTTTTGCGATTGTTGGTAGGCACCTAGGCCTTCTGGGTTCATCATGGTTGAATTCTTTTGTTATTAGCGAAGCATGCCAATCAACATGCTTTGGGTTTGGTTCATATTGGCAATTTTGCTATCCATACGTGCGTAGTAATCACGTAAGGTGATCGTCTTGGCTTTCATGCGCTCATCAAGCTTTTCACGATCTTCTTGTAATGTTTTATTGTTGTATTCCAGCTGATCGGTACGCTGATCGTAGATACCACCATTTTTGTGATAGTCATCCAATACCACCAGCATCTTATCCATCATGCCTGGCTGAGTATCGGTACCAACGAACAAGTTAGCCACTTGCTCAAAGTCATCTTCGATGGCTTTATCGAGCTTTTTATTGTCGATTTCCAGCACACCTTTACGGCTGGTGGTAATCCCGAGCTGCGACAAGGTACTAAAGGTTGATGCACCGTATTCATCTGAGATCACACCACGTAAGCGGCTGACCATGCTACGAACAGAAGCGTTACCCGATAGGGCTGCCGCACCGTCTTCGCTCGACTTGGTGTAAGTGTTTACGGTTTCGATGATCTTGTTATATTCGTCAACGAAGCTCTTAATGGTGTCTTTTACACCACTCTGATCCGCTTCTACCTTGACGTTAACGGCACCTACCGCTTTTAAATTCAGGGTCATACCATCAATGGCATTTTCCATTTTGTTGCTAGCCGATGTCAGCTTCATCGAGCCAAACATCACTTCCGCATCTTGCGCAGCTTGTAGATTACGTTGACCATTTTCAGGCTTAGTCAGATCGACCGTATTATTCTTAGCCGCGAGTCCAGTAACAGATACGGGGCCAATTTTATTTTCAACCCCCGTATCCATCGCATTAAGTACAATACCGACCCCGTCACCACTGCGAACCAACGTCGCTTTGACGCTGTCATTTTTCGGGTCGTTATTAATCGCTTTCTGGATTTCGTCGAGCTTCACGCCATCGGTTTGTAAACGTGTTTTTTCTTTGGCTATACCATCTAGACGACTTTGGTAGCTGTCGTGACGATCTTTGTCGTAATTAGCATGGGTGGGATCGGTCAGCGCCTTTTCCGCTTCGGCTTTTTCAGCTGGAACGGTTAAGTCATAGCCATGTTTTTTGGCCACCGCTTCAAGCTGGCTGTCGGTTAACTCTTTAGTTTTGGTGTCTTGCGCGGCGATTAAATCGGTTTGCAGCTTAGCAATATCAACCGTAATTTCTTTACCCGGCTCACCGAACTTGATCACCCCTTGGGTGAATGTGGCATCAGCACTGGCTTTAAACAGTTGATCGCGCTGCGCAGTCGCTAACTGCTTCACATCAAACGCATATTCGCCAGCCACTGCATTGGCATCCACCGCCACGCTTAAGAAATCTTCGTTGCTTAAAATGGCTTTTAGTTTTTCTAATTCTCGTTTTGAGCCAAGATCTTCTACTGTGTCGCGAAAGTTGTTAATGGTGTTCTGAATTTCTTTCAGCGCTTCCATTTCAGCTTTGTTCATTCCCTCTTGACGGTTCAGCTGATTGTCTTTGGGTGCACGTTCGGCAGCAATGATTGCTTTAATCATTGATTCATAATCAATACCGGAACCAATACCTGTCATTATCATGCTGTGCTATCTCCATTCAAAAGGGGAATGTGGTAGGAAGCGCCCTATACATAGCCGTATAAAGCAAAGTTCATACCAACTTTAAGTTGTTGATTTTATTCATTTTGGGTGAATTTCAGGGTTCTGATAAAAATAAAGCGGAAGTATAACTTCCGCTTTATATATTCAGCGCTGGTTAACGCCCATTGGAGTGGGAAACGATTAACGTAGTAGCTGAGAAACCATGCTTGGCATTTGGTTAGCTTGAGAAAGCACTGTGATACCTGCTTGCATCATAGTGTTTTGCTTAGTCATGTTTGCAGATTCTGCCGCGATGTCAGCATCCATGATGCGGCCTTTCGCCACAGACATGTTCTCAGAGATGTTGCCAAGGTTGTTGATAGTTGATTGGAAACGGTTTTGAGTCGCACCAAGATCAGCACGTACAGCACCAACGCTTTCGATCATTTTGTCGATTTCTTGGATAGCCGTTTCAGAACCAGCAACGCTGTTAACGTTACCTAGTTTAGATGTGTCTAGTGCTGCGCTGTCGACTTTAACGCTGATTACATTACTGTCTGACAATGTTACATTTTTACCAGCAGCTTGTAGCGCAGTGTTCAACGCTGATACATCATTACCTGTATCAGCCAGTGTAGAAAGGCCAGCAGCATCGAAGTGAGCCGCAGTTGCATCAACAATTGCTTTTGACTCTTCAAATTTAGCCATAAATGCGCGTTCATCTTTGCTACCCGCATCCGCTAGATCCGCCATGTTAACTTTAACTTTAGTACCATCAGTACCATCAGAAATAGTTACTGCAGCGCTGTCCAGACCCATATCTTTTAGTAGGTCTTCAACATTCTTTTTCGTTGCAGCTGCATTAGCACCTTGCAAACTTGTAGGAATAGCTACTTCTTTGTCAGCGCCTTTCGAACCAGCAAGTTCAGTATGCATTGAACCCATCATGGTAGAGATGTCTTTCAGCTTCATCATATCAGCTGGAGTACCAGTATCTAATGAACCTAAACCAGCTGAACGCAGTGCTTCACCCACCATCTTTTCAGCGCCATCTTTCGTCGCTGCTTTTACATCACCAACTGGATTAACATCAGCACCGACTTGGAAGTCAACACCTTTGTTTAGCTTATCAAACAGGCTCTCACCTTTACCGTAAGTGGTTGTGTCTTGGATACGGCTTAGTTCTTTGCCCATCGCTTGGAATTCTTTGTCCAGTGCAGCACGGTCAGAATCTGAGTTAGTACCGTTTTTAGATTGCACAGACAGGTCACGCATACGTTGTAGGATGTTAGTGTACTCTTGCAGTGCACCTTCAGCCGTTTGTGACATAGAGATGCCATCGTTCGCGTTGCGTTGTGCTACTTTAAGACCGTTAACTTGAGAGTCCATACGGTTTGCGATTTGTAGGCCAGCAGCATCGTCTGATGCACTGTTAATGCGAAGACCTGTAGATAGGCGTTGTAGTGAAGAATTAAGTGAACCTTGAGTGCTAGTAAGGTTACGCTGTGCATTCATTGATGCAAAGTTAGTGTTGATGGTCATTGCCATGAGAGCAGTCCTCTATGTAATAGTGTTCCACAGTGCCGCCATACGGCAATGGGCTCGGTTGTTACTTTTTCAGAGCGACCCACTTTTTACGCTTCTTAAGTATTTTTTTTACTTTATTTCGCGGTGTGACCTTACTGCGAAGAAATACTGATTTTTGCCCACAAATCAGTATTCACTCACATGCTTATTACTAACTCACAGGCACAAAAAAAGCGGGATAATCCCGCTTTCTATTGGCTTGCAGCTTGCCTTGCTGTGTCTTTATCATCTTAGTTCAAAACCAAGATAAATCACCAAATACTAAGGTTCTAACAAAGCCACCACGTTATGACGCGTCGCATTGGCTTGCGCCAATAATGTCGGTACCGCATTTTCTATGAGCTGAAGCGATACATCTTGCGGCGCTTCCATCCAGCTGGCTTCGATTTCGCCTTGCTGATTAACAAGGCCAGATTTCAAACTGTTGGTCCGCACGATACGTTCTAGATCGGCGCCCACTTGCTGCTGAACTTGATCAATTTGGCTCAGTGCTTGCTGCACTTTTTGTAGCATGCGCTCGATATCGGCCAGCGCTTTTCGTGACTGTTGCGGTTTAGCAAACTCTAGCGCTTCAGGTTCTGTTGCTTGCTTATCGTGCGACTCAAGCCGTGCTTTAATCGGGTTCCCCGATGGCAAGATTTGACCGCCGCCAGAGACCCACACCCCTTTGCGAATATTGACCCACTCGGCTTTATCAACCGTGAAAGCCATATCGCCAAACTTATCAACCCCGACTTGAATACCGCGTGGCGCTAACGCCCGATCCAACTTATTGGCAATTTCATGGCTGTTTTCATCGGATTCAATCAAGGCACGCACAGAAGATGGCGAACCTGATTCAAACTGAAAACGCACAATCTCATCTTGGTTACGCAAGGTATTTAAGCGCAGGCCTTTGATCCCGAATTGTTCCGTTTGTTGTACGCCGTCTAATCGCGGGGTCAAATCATGGTGCAGGACGGGGTCACCTTGGTATTTCGCTTCACGGGTTAGCTTGGCCAACTTACCTTTTAACTGGTGCAGCGATTGCTGAAGCTGGTCACGCTTGCCTTCTTGGCTACTCAAGGAACGACGCGCCACTTGGCGCAGCTGATTTAACAGTTCGCTGGCATCACGCAAGGCTTTTTGGGCAGTTTGCGCTTGAGCAGCTTGGTTATGCGCTAAGGTAGTTTGAGTCAATAAACTGCGGGGCTTACCCGTTAAGCTCGATTGCTGCTGCTCTTGGCGAGATTTTTTCTCGGATACACGACTGACCGCAGCGACGGGTTGTTGCTGAGCAATGCGTTCAGGTTGGGTACTGTCACCACTACGAAGGGTATTGGGACTCGAAGAAATTTGGTTAACCAAGGCGGCCTCTTTAACTCATTACATCGCCCTGAATCACAGCGTTCTTCTGTTATTCAGGGCAATAAACATCAAACCTATGTAGGCAAATCACAGACTCACCCACAGAGGCATTACATCAATTTAAACAGCGATAAATTTTGTACTTTGCTGTACGTCATTTGGGTCGCTTGCAGCGCAGCCATTTGAGTATTGAGCTCTAAAATCGCTTGGCTGTAGTCTAAATCTTTCACATCGCCGATCAGTTTATCATTGATGAGCTTATTATCATCATGCGAACCTGAAATCATGGTCAATGAATTTTGCTGACCACCGACATCGGTTAACGCCCCATTGAGCGATGACAAGGTACTTTTAATGTCGGTTTGCGCTTGCGTCACACTGCTAGTAAGGTTACTACCATCAACAGCAGGGTTACGCAGATCATTGATCACGCTATCTAGGGTATTGAAAATATTGTCACTGCCATTAGAGAACATCACATCAGCAGTCTGGTTCGCTGGAATCGACATCGATTCGGCAACCTGTACTTCACGCTGATCGCTGTTACCTTGGTAAACATATTTACCTGTAGCAGGATCTTTCACGATCGGTTGAGTATCGGTTTTGGTGCCAGCAAAAATATAATCACCGTTAGGGTTCTTACTGTTCGCGATATCCGTTAGCTGCCCCAAAATGCCATCCAACTCGGTTGCAATGGCTTCGCGGCCTTCCATGGTGCTATTGCTGGCATTCAGTACGCCTGTTACCAATTCTTGGGCACGCAATACCGCAGTATTTGAGGCGTCAAGGTGCGATTCAGTCTGACCAAGCTGGGTCTTTAAGTTCGAGATATTCTTTTTAAACTGCGAAATATCCGCTTGCTCACGATCCAGCATCATCAGCTGTACGGCACCAAGCGGATCATCCGATGGCTTCAGCATCCGCTCGCCAGAGTTAAGCTGAATAAAGGTCTTGTTTACACCTGTTGTCGAGCTCTGCATGCTGCTCAACATGATGTTGTTCATTTGCGATGTGCTTATCCGCATAATTCAATCCTGCTTGGGTATTATTAATTAGCGGAACATCGACAAGGTGACATCAAACAGCTGTTGAGCGGTTGAAATCACTTGCGCATTCGCTTGGTACATTTGGGTATAGGTCATAATGCTGGCCGCTTCCTCATCGAGGTTGACGCCACTTTTACTATCACGTTCGCCTTGTGCCTGTTTCACTAAGGCCTCAGAGGCTTTAGTATCCGCTTCAAGCTGCGCTGTTTTGATCGCCCAGTCACCGGTTAAACCCGTGTAGTTGCTGTAAATCGACTTGCCATTCAGCTTATCAATCGTCAGTTCATAGTTTTTCAGCGCTTCAGGTGACAGCTTGCTCTTATCAACATCCACTGGGGCATTTTTAAGTTCAATTAAGCCCTTTAGGTTGTCACTGTTACCCGGTTCATCGGCCGCAGAGGAAAACGCGAGTTGCTTAGGATCATCCACCAATAAGGTTAATTTAGCCGCCGCGCCTTCTACGCTATCCACGCCGCCGAAAACGGCTTTACCCGCTTCGCCGTTTAAGTCAAAACCTTGCTGATGCTTTTCGTTAAACTCAGTGGCAAAGCTATACGCCATGACATCCAACTCACGGCGTAAGCCTGCCAGTTCGTTGTCACGGTAATCCACTAAGCCGCCGATAGTGCCGCCCAAGTTGTCATCGAGCGCCAAATTGGTATCGCCACGTTTAAGCACTAGCTCGCCATTGTGATCTTGGCTCAATTGGCTCGCGGTGGTACCGCTAACCAGCGTTTGCCCTTTGGCCATAGTGACAGTCACAGTGCCATCATCATGGTAGGTTGGATTAACATCCATCATTGATGATAACTGGCGGATCGCTTCGTCACGCGCATCAAGCAGGCTGCTTGCCGCTTCGCTGTTACCACCGACATCGCGAATACTGCTGTTCAGGCTGGCAATGCTCGCCATCAAGGTATTGGCATCGGTAAGCGATGCATCTAACTGACCTTTAACCTGCTTTTCTTGGCTATCAAGTTGAGTGCTTAAATTATTAAAGCGCTGCACCATCGATTTGCTTTCACTGACAATCGTCTGGCGATAAGCAATATCTTGAGGCTTGGAAGATGCTTCGTTTAAGCTCGCGTAGAAACGGTCTAAACCAGTACTGATTGAAGTACTTTTATTGTTTAATACCGTTTCCGTTTTTTGCATGTACTGCGAGCTAATTGCGTTGTAGCCCCATGAGCCACGCTGACGGTATATCTGCTGATTAAGGTAATTATCCGCCATGCGTTCAACATTACTCACGCCAACGCCTGCGCCACTATTATTCGCGCCAGTTACCGCACCAAAGCCTACACGTTGGCGGCTATAACCTGGGGTCATCACGTTAGAAACGTTGTGGGCTGTCACTGAAAGGCCTGCGTTCGCAGCATTCATGCCGGACAAGCCGATATTAATCAAACTCATAACTCTTCGTCATCCATCTGGATTTTCAAATGCTGCGACAGCGGAGTAGTATTTCCCCACCAGTGTGGCAACTTAACCTGATTACCGGATTGCAATGTGCCGTCATTCGCTGGGCTAAAGCTCCCCGCTAACGATTCAATCGGTGTCTGTTGATTAACAGCGACCGCCTGTGGCTGTGGCTTAAATGCTTCGTGCTGGCCCAATTGTTTGATCAGCATGTCAGAAATGCCCATGCTCTGTTGCTGGCTCATTTCGACCGCAATTTGGCTGTCGTACATTTCACGGTAAAACTTCTGCTGTTTGCTATTAAACAGCGAATCTTCACCATCATTCATCGACTCCGACGCTTTACGCATGTGGCGTAATACCGTTTGCAAAAACACCGCTTCAAACTGATTGGCAGCCTGCTGTAGCGCTTGCGTTTTATCGGGGTTTGTTGTGATTTTATTTAGTTCACTCATGTCGTTATACAAGGCTGAGTGTTGCTCGTTATCAATCGCTTTCATTACAGAATTACCAACTCACCATCCAGTGCTCCCGATTCATCCAGCGCGATAAGAATCGACATCAGATCATTGGGAGAGGCACCTAAACTGTTTACTGCATCAACAATACTTTGTAGCGATGTCCCTTGGTTACCTTCAGGCCAAATAAAGACTTTGCCGCGCTCTTGATCAATCGATACATCCGATGATGGCGTGACAGTCGTATTACCATTACTGAATGCATTAGGCTGACTGACATTGTAGTTTTCCACCACGCTAACCGTTAAGTTGCCGTGACTGACAGCTGCGGTATGCACTCGCACATCTTTACCCACCACAATCGTGCCTGTGCGAGCATTAAAGACCACGCGATCCAATTTCTTCTGCTGAGCAACGTCGAGGTTTTCTAGCATGGCTAAAAAAGTCACCCGTTGGCTCGCTTTATGTGGCGCACGCACACGGATCCGAGCATGGCTTTCCGCCATTGCCACTTCAGGGCCAAATACGCGGTTAATTTCTTTTTCGATGTTACGGGCGGTATTAAAGCCCGGCACTTTTAAGTTCAAAATGACATCGGTCGAGGTTAAGAACGACGACGGAATTTCACGCTCAATGATCCCGCCATTTGGAATTAATCCAGCCGTTGGAATGTTGATGGTGATCCCTGTACCGCTATTGCCTTGCGCGTTAACACCGCCCACCACTAAGTTGCCTTGTGCCATCGCATAGATTTGGCCATCGACACCTTTTAGCGGCGTGAGCAATAACGTACCGCCACGCAAACTTTTAGCATCACCGATTGACGACACGGTGATATCCAGCGATTGACCTTTACCAGCCAATGCTGGAATAGAGGCATTCACCGCAACCGCGGCCACGTTTTTCAATTTAGGGTCAACGTTGGCAGGCAGCTGCACCCCAAATTGGCTCAGCATGTTTTTAACCGATTGTGAGGTGAATTTGGTTTGGTTTTTATCACCCGTACCACTTAAACCAACGACCAAGCCATAGCCCACTAACTGGTTTTCCCTGATCCCTTGGATATCGACCAAGCTTAGCAGTGGACGCGCAGATGCCAACAAGGGGCACAACACTAAACCTGCGGCAAAAAGAATATGTTTTAAAGTCATTAGATCGGGAACCATGAGCTGTTAAAGAATCGAGAAAGCCAGCCAGCTTCATTCGCATCGGCCAATGTGCCTCGACCTGAATAGGTAATGCGCGCATCGCCTAAACGCTGCGAAGAAATACGGTTAGAGCCGTCGATGTCATCGACACGAGCCAACCCTGATAAACGAATATATTCATCACCTTGGTTAAGCTTGAGCCACTTTTCACCACGCACCCGCAATACGCCGTTTGGCATCACTTCGGATACCAAAACTGTGATGCTGCCGCTTAATGAGTTTTGCTGCGAACTTGATGATGCGCCTTTAAAATCACGGTCACCTTTCAGTGAAAACTCACCTTCAGGATAAACGGTGCCAGCGATCTTAGGGACACTAATGCCTGTATTACTTTCCTTACCAAATGACGTGCCTGCTTTTTTACTTGAGCGCGTTTGCTCATCCAACACCACAGTTAGAATATCGCCAGTGCGAAATGCACGGCGATCTTGGAACAACGCCATGCCATAGCTGGCATTGAATAAACTGCCATCTTTGTCGGGCGTAAACGTTGGATAATTGGTATAAGGCACCTCTTCGGGTGGCTGACGATCAACCACACTAGAGACTGGGGCGCACCCCGTCATCACCAATGCAGCCAAAAGAAAAATAATGCGCATCATCGCCTTACCCTTACATTGATTGGCTAACAAACTTCAACATTTGATCTGCACTAGAGACCACCTTGGCATTCATTTCGTAAGCACGTTGGGTGGTGATCATGTTCACCATTTCTTCCACCACACTCACGTTAGAGCCTTCTAGCGTGAATTGGCTAATCGCACCAATGCCATCTTCACCACCTACACCTTCAATCGGTGCACCTGATGCGCCACTTTCACGGAATAAGTTACCGCCCATGGCTTCAAGGCCAGATGGGTTAGTGAAGTTAGCTAAGGTAATTTGGCCAATTTCTTGTGGCTCAGGCTCGCCTTGCACTTTGATAGACACCATACCGTCGGTACCGACACTCATGCCTGTCGCATTTTCAGGGATCTCAATGTTCGGGATCATAGGTAAGCCCGCAGCATTCACCAGCGCCCCTTCCGAGTTGCGGTGGAATTGACCGTTACGGGTATACGCCGTGGTGCCATCGCTTAATTCAACTTGGAAAAAACCCGCCCCCATGATCGCCATATCGGTCGCTTCTTGGGTATTTTGGTAGCTCCCCGTTTTCATCAGTTTTTGAGTGCCGACCGTGCGAACACCATTACCCAACTGTAAACCACCTGGCGCTTCATTTTGCTGATCAACCATTGAGCCTGGTTGCTTTTTCATTTGGTAAAACAAATCTTCAAAAACTGCACGGTCTTGTTTAAAACCGACGGTATTGACGTTGGCGAGGTTATTAGAAATAACCTGCATTTGCGTATCTTGCGCAGCAAGACCTGTTTTACTCACCCAAAGTGCTGGATGCATTGTGACTACTCCTGAATAAATGCAGCGCCTTATCGGGCAAGGCGCTGGAAAGATAAAAACCGAGAACTGAAACGAAAGCTCAAACTCAGCGAGGTTTCCTTAGCTACCACGTACTAAGCGGTTACCCGCTGTTGCCAACTGTTCAGCGGTTTTCATCATTTTGACTTGAAGTTCGAAATTACGAGCAAGGGAAATGTTATTCACTAATGCATCGATGGCATTAACGTTACTGCTTTCAAGGTAACCCGATGCCACCGTGACCGTGTCGTCAGCATCCGCTTGACCACCACCGCCAACCACACGAAACAAACCATCTTCGCTTTTGCGTAATTGATTGTTTTCAGGTTTAACCAACTTGAGCTGGCCTACCTCTTGGATCAAGCCGCCACCCTGCGGCACAACTGAAATAGTGCCATCAGAGCCAATGCTTAACTGTTCATACTCAGGAATGGTAATCGCGCCACCCGTTCCCATCACGGGACGGTTACCCAGCATTAACTGACCATTAGGGTTTAAGGTGAAGTTACCTGCTCGGGTATACGCTTCATCATTTTCGCCCGCTTCAACGGCAAAGAAACCTTCGCCACGAATAGATACATCTAACGGGTTATCCGTATGCTGCATCGCACCAGCAGAAAAATCAGAACCACCCGCACGCGCCGCCACTAAGGCACGCGTGTCGTAACCTTGGCCTTTCACTTTTACGCTATCAGCCTGTTCGATATCGGTACGAAAACCCGTGGTATTCACGTTAGCAAGGTTGTTCGCGTGCACCTGCTGCGCCATCATGACGCGGCTCGCACCCGACATTGCAGTGAACAATAATTTATCCATGCCCAGCCTCTACTTATAAGTTCTGGAACAGGATTTGAGTCATCTCTTGCGATACTTTGATGGTCTTCGCATTCGCTTGGTAGTTACTCTGCGCTGACATCAAAGAGACCATTTCATTAGTCAGGTTAACGTTGGAGTTCTCGTACATACCGGTACGAAGTGCACCCATTTGACCTGTACCTGGCGTACCAAGTAGAGGGGCACCAGATGCAAAACTTTGGGTCCAACGAGTACCACCTGCTTGTTGCAAGCCTTCTTGGTTAGGGAAGCGAGCCATCAACACTTGGCCTTGCGCCTTGGTTTGACCGTTTGAATAACGTGCATACACAGTACCGTCGCCTTCAAAATACCAACCTGCAATTTGACCCGGCGCATGACCATCTGGCGCATTTTTGTTGATTGAGAATTCACTGCCGTACTGGGTTGTGTCAGCCAGCGTCATACCTACGCTTTGCTTTGCAGCACCGTTACTAAACGCCAGATCAACTGACAAAGTATCGATTTTCATCGTTGGTGGTGTGGTTGAATTATCCATCGCCGCCGCGCCATTGACGGTGCTAAGTTTACCGTCGCTGTCAAAGCCCATGGTGTTGGTTTGCCCTTTCAGCACATCGCCATCTAACGCGTAATGCACTTTCCACTCATTACTCGCCGTTTTTACGTAGTATTGAGTCACTTGGTGCTCACTACCCAATGAGTCATAAACGGTAGAGGTTACACTCGACGTGAAAGTTGATGGGTCTTCTGGATCGAATTTATCATCAGCAGAATTTGTCACGATGGCAGCATTAGCATCAAGGTTAAGACCTTGGTGAACTTTAGTGGTGGTTTTCGCCGCCATATCGCCAGTATCAACCCGTAAATCAGTTACGGTACCCGTTTGGATTTGGCCTGACTCTGTCACACCATAGCCCTGTAGACGGTGACCATCACCCGACACCATGTAACCCTCGGTATCTAGGTTGAATACGCCGTTACGGGTAAACATTTGTTGGCCATTGTTTTGCACCATGAAGAAGCCTTCACCGTTGATCGCCAAGTCACTATTACGACCCGTACTTGTGGTACCACCTGACGTAAAACTTTGGCGCACTTGCGCGACTTCAACACCGTTCATTTCACCGCCACCAAACTGGGGTGCATAAACGTCTTGGAATTCGGTACGTGATGATTTAAAACCCACAGTACCCACATTCGCAATATTGTGACTGATTGAGTTCATCTGTTCGGATGTTGCTCGCAAGCCACTTAGGCCAACACTGATTGACATAAAAGATTCCTATCTACTTAATTTTTATTATTTACGCCGTAATTTCACGCATATCGAACATCGACATTTTGCCCACGCCCGCAAGACTTAATAACACCGCGCCGCCATTGGCTGGGATGTTGACCGATTCCACTTCGGCAGCAATCATGATGTTTTGCTCCCACGCCTTACCACCGTTTTCAGCAACCACTTTGAACGAATACGTCCCTTTACCTAGGTCATCACCGTCAATTTCAAACTCGGCCATGCCTTTGCCTTGGGCGCCCAATTTGATCTTGTCGACTTCTTTGCCTTTATCGTCGTAAACAATCACGGTTGCGCTATCGACAGGTTTATCAAACTGAACGCGACCATTTAGCGTTTGACCCTCACTGATATCGAGGCCGTTCTTCACGTCCATTAACACTTTTTTGCCGACCAAGTTAGTGGCTTGCAACATTTCAAGGTTAGTCATGCCGATGTTCATGTTCATCATGCCTTGCTTCACCCCTTCCAAGCTGGAAACGGCAGACATCATGCCCAACTGCGTCAGGTACTCGGTACCATCTGTTGGGTTCAGCGGGTTCTGGTTTTGCACCTGTGCCACCATCATGGTTAAAAACTCATTGCTGGTTGGCGTCATGTCTTTTTGACCATTGCTGGTCACTTGTGGCTCAGCATTCGCTTGAGTAGCAGCACGGTTATACTGACCAGCCGTATTAATTTGCGGTAAGCTCATTACTTATTTCCTTAGCTCGTTTGACCAAGACGAAGGATGCTTTGCTGCATGCTACGCGCTCGACTCATTACATCGACATTAGTTTCAAAGCTGCGTGATGCAGCCATCATGTCGGCCATTTCTTCAACCACATTCACGGTTGAATGGAAGACATAGCCTTGCTTATTGGCTTCAGGGTGATTGGGTTCATAGCGACGACGCAGTGGTTCATCACTTTCAATAACGTCATCAATACGCACGCGAGTGCCTGCATTGGGATCGTTCATATCCACCATCACAGAAGAAAACACTGGGCGCTTAGCTCGGTAACCATCCTGCTCTGAACCAGATACCACATCAGCATTCGCAAGGTTACTGGCGACCGTATTCAAACGAACGCTTTGCGCTGTCATTGCAGAGCCTGCAATGTCATAAATAGATGAAAAAGACATAGAGATTATTGTCCGTTAATGGCCTGCTTCAGACCGCGAATTTTCATGTTCAAAAAAGTAAGGCTGGTTTCAAGATCCATTGCGTTACCCGCAAACTTGGCTTGCTCAACACCCAATTCAACCGTGTTACCATCCTGTGCTGGCTGCTGTGGGTTGCGATACAATAACTCGTGTGATTGCTGTGTCTGACGGCGACCTAGATGCTTGGTACGCGCTTCACTCGCGACTTGATTCATTGCATCTTCAAAACTGATGTCACGCGCTTTAAAGTTAGGCGTATCGGTATTGGCCAAGTTACTCGCCAGCACCTTTGCGCGTTGTGTTCGGAACTGCAATGTATTAGGGTGTACCCCCAATGCATCTTCGAAGTTGATTGCCATCTCACCCACCACCTATAGATTGAATATCGACTACAAGCAATTTCCATGCCACGCATTTAAAGCCAAAATATCAATGCCTTACACAAATAATTGCCGACCAATATTCAATAAGCGGAAGTATGGCTTCCGAGCGGAAATTCGCCTATTGCCTCTTGTGCTTAGTCTGCTGATATTCGGAAGCACATTCAGTCATGCTGCGGTTGCGGGTAACTCCGTCATGGCGGAAAAAGATCATCAGCAGATCCGTAGTTATTTGTATCGTGAGGTGGCCCGTTTTGCAGGTAGCATTGGCAGTAACGACTTTCGCTTCGACCTAGATAAAGCAGCCTTACCGCCATGCCATACCCCCTTAAACATTAGCCGTCACCAAGGGCGATCGCCGACAGGCAAAGTGACCCTCACCGTTGAATGTCAAAAACCTAAGTATTGGAAATCACGCGTCAAAGCAGAAGTGCGGGTGTACCAGAAAATAGTGGTGGCAAAAAACACCATAGAACGCGACCAAGTATTAACCGCCGAGGATTTCAAACGCCGTCGGACTGATATTTCTTATGTCCGTCAGGGATATTTCACCTCTATTGCAGAATTAGATAATCAAGTGAGCAAAAGGCGCATTACGGTGGGGAAGATTATCAGTCCGCGCATGGTCGAATTTGCTAACTGGGTTGAGCGCCATCAGGAAGTGGTGATCGAAGCAAAAATGGGTAACATGACCGCCAGAATGAAAGGGATTGCACTAGAATCTGGCAGCAAAGGGGAACAGATTAAAATCAAAAATAGCGCTTCAAATAAGACCATTTTAGCCACAGTGATAGGGCCTAAAAAGGTACAAACGCTATTTTAAACGTCTTTTTACCATGCATTTTATAACAAAAGGCTAAAAAAGCAGTTAAGCTCTGTGTTAGCTGGTCGCTGTATACCAATAACCCTACTACCCTGTGAGTACATTCATGATTGGAAAAATTCACAACTCAATATCACTCGCTGTGAATGCTGAAAACCGCCCACAAGCGAGTAAAACCGCACAGACAGCGACGACCAAGCACGTCGAGTTAAGCCGTGAAGTGCAGTCACTACAAAGTGCGAAAGCTGACCTGCAACATACGAGCGATGTTGATATGGATAAAGTGACAAAAATGAAGCAACTGCTGCAATCTGGTCAAGCATCGGTCGATCTTGATAAGTTGGCAGGCACTATGGTTGATTATTACCAAGGTAATCAATAATGAGCGACAACAGCAGCATGGTGAAAACCTTGCTCAATGAACTGAATCAAGACGTCGCCCACTATCAACAGTTGGTTGCTCAGCTGAAGCAACAACATGTTTTACTGGTGAATCGTGATAACCAAGCTCTGATTGGCCACAACCAGCAGCTACAATCTTTGATGGCACTGTTAAATCAACACGCCACCAATCGCCACGCCATTCTCACCCGACTCGGTGTGACGGCGAACAATGAAGGCATGCAAAAGCTGTTAAGTAAGCTGCCGCAACAAGTGCAGCAAAAAGGCATGATGCTATGGCAAAAGCTGTATGAGCTCACCTTAAACTGCCAAGAGCTTAATAACACTAATGGCCGTTTGTTAGCCCAACAAAAGCAGCTGATTGATCGCTTACTCAAGCCTGAACAACAATATTGCTACGGCCCTGGCGAGTAATTTTACGTTACTCGCGAGCCGTTACATCAGGTTATCCGTTGACGATAAAACTTATTCGCTGACAACTCATCAAGGATTTTTTGTTGCTGGCGCTCTTGCTTAAGCGCAATTTGATTCTGACGTTTTTCAATGATTTTCTCGCCCATTCGTACTTGGCAATGCTGCTGCACTAAGCGCTCATTGGTGGTACGCAATTCAACTTCGGACATCGCCAATTCATGGCGCTGTAAATTGGTTAAATTATCCAACTGATAGCGAAAACGTCCAATCCCCTTTAGCATCAAGGCTGACGCTTGCTGCCCCCCTTCAATGCAATACTGTCCCGATAGACTTTCAAGCAACTCCAATCGCTGTTGGTGCGCTTGGTGCTGGCTATTTATCTGACCGAACTCTTGCTGGATGCTATCAAACTGACGCTGTTGTTGTTCACGCCAATGTTGCAACATTTTCACTCGTCGCATGATGATTCTCTTACGTTAACTGCATCATGGCATGCTGCGTTTGATCTAGGGTCACCCGCTCTTGCATACCTTGTTGAAGAAACTGACAAATCGCAGGATATTGCTGAACCGCGATATCAAGGTTTGGATCTTGCCCTGGTTGGTAACCACCCAGTGCAATCAAGTCTTGAATTTGGCGATAACGCGCATAACGCTGCTTAATTTGCTGCGCTTGTTTGAGCTGCTCAGGGCTTACCACTTGTGGCATCGCACGGCTGATCGACTGTTCGATATCAATCGCGGGATAGTGGCCTTGTTCTGCCAGTTCACGGTTCAAGACAATGTGACCATCTAAAATAGCGCGGGCCGCATCGGCGATCGGATCTTGCTGATCATCCCCTTCTGATAAAACAGTGTAGAAGGCGGTAATTGAACCTCGCTCGGTCGCGCCATTACCTGCACGCTCCACCAGCTGTGGTAACAAACTAAACACCGAAGGCGGATAACCTTTGGTCGCGGGCGGCTCGCCAACGGCTAAGGCAATCTCACGTTGTGCTTGCGCATAGCGCGTCAGTGAATCCATCAGTAGTAAAACATCGTGGCCTTGGTCGCGGAAAAACTCGGCAATACGGTGACACAATACTGAAGCACGTAGTCGCATCAAGGGAGGATCGTCAGCTGGCGATGCAATCACCACCGCATTTTTCATCCCTTCTGGGCCAAGGGAGTGCTCAATAAATTCACGGACCTCACGGCCACGTTCACCAATCAAACCCACCACGGTGATCTCTGCGGTGGTGTTACGGGTCATCATGCCTAACAGCACACTCTTACCCACACCACTGCCCGCAAATAAACCCATGCGCTGGCCTTTACCCACACTTAACATGCCGTTAATTGCCCGGACACCAACATCTAGCTGAGTGGAAATAGGTAGGCGCTGCAAGGGGTTAATACTTTCACCTTGCAGGTTAATGCGTTGCTCACCATGGATAGCGCCTTTGCCGTCCAAAGGCTCACCCAGCCCGTTAAGCACACGGCCCAACATGCTGTAACCCACATCAATTTTGCTATCACCGTGCAAGGGTAGAACGCGACTACCAGGGCGTAACCCTGTGGTATGACGGATCGGCATCAAGACGGATGCTTGACGGTCAAAACCGACCACTTCGGCTTCCACTAAGGTGCCGTGATCGGTTTCTATCATGCAACGTTGGCCCGTGCATAATCGGCAACCCACGGCTTCAAGGGTCAAACCCGCCATTCGGGTCAACCGTCCCCAAGTGCGAGCAACAGGTACTTCAGGTACCTGCTCCACCGCAGAGCTAAGACGGGCATTGAGCTCTTGGAATAAATCACGCATCGCTGAGTAAACTATCTCGAATCGAATCCATGCAGGTTTCTAACCGCTCTTCACTATCAGCAAAAGCTTCTGATTCACTACTGGTTACACGACAGCTACCAATCGCTAAACTGTCGTCAGGTTGTAGGGTCCATGTCGCGACTTGCTCAGGCACTAACTCCACCAAACGCTGGCAATCTTGCGGATTGAGGTAAATCACTAAGTCCGGTTTTTGCTCTGGCATTTGTGCGAGTGTTTCTTCAATCAAGTGCACCATTTGACCTGGCTTTAGCGTGAGCTCAGCACGGATAACTTGGCGCGCCACTTTCTGCACAAGATCACAAATCATTTCGCTTTGCTGACGAACATGTTGTTGAAACACTTGCTGAATTTGCTGCATCAAGTGATCAACCGACGCCGCGGTACTGCCCATTTGTTGCTGAACTTGAGCCACACCTTCGCGAACACCTTGCTGACGACCTTGCTCTAGTCCTTGCTCTTGGCCTGCTTGTAATCCTTGAGCAACACCTTCTTGATAGCCTTGCTCATGCCCTTTTTGTTGACCGTCTTGGAAGCCATTATGAAATTCATCTTGGTATGAACCTGTGGTTTCATCACCAAACAAATCATCTTCTTCAGGCTGCATCAGCGGTGGAAAGTGATAAGGGCGATACTGGCCAAGCTGAGGATGCAAGACATTACTCGGCTGATTCTTTTTCATCATTGCTCCTATTCCACTACTGGCTCACTAAAGAGCTGCAACTCAATCTCACCGGCATCGGCCAATTCACGTAGCGTTGAGACTAATTGGTTGCGGGCATCTTCAACGGCGCTCAATCGTACTCGACCTTTGCCTTCCATCGCTTCACGCAAGTATTGGGCTGCACGTTTAGGCATGGTCGCGAACACTTTCGCAAGCAGCTCTTCGTCGGCACCTTTCAGCGCTGTCGCCAGTACGTTTTGATCGACTTCTTCCACCAAGCGTTCCAGCGTCTCTTCGGTTTGGCGCACCAAAATACTGAAGTTGTACATTTGCGATTCCAGCTGAGCCACTAATTCAGGGTCGATCTCTTTCAACCCTGTCATCACTTTCTGACTCTGCTCGCCTTGTAAACGATTGATGATATCACCCGCTTTTTGGGTACCATCGATCAAGGTGCTATTTTGCTGACCAACTTGGGCCAGGAATTTCTCCAACAACACGTGCACTTCTTGCATCATGTCGGGGTGAATTTCTTTTAAATTCGCTAAGCGATAAAGCAATTCATCCAGGTTGTCTTGAGGCAATTTAGCCAACAGTCCTGTCGCAACATCAGGTTCAAGGTAGGCTAAGAACACCGCTTGCATCTGTGGGTGCTCGCCCGAGATCAGCTCGGCTAACTTCGCGGGCTCTAACCACTGTAAACGCTGCAAGTTATGCTTGAGTGAATCACCGTAAATCGCATCTAACAGTGGCTGGGACAATGACTGCCCCAACGCTTTATTCAAGGTTCGCTCTAGGTAACTACGCGATGCTCCCGAGATCCCAGATTCACGTTTAAAGTCTTGGAAGAAACGTTGAAATACGCCTTCGGCTTGATCTTTTTTCACGGCTGGAATGCTGGCCATAGCAATCGACAATTGGCGCACTTGCTCACGATCGAGTTGCTGCAAGACATTCGCTGCAGCCTCCTCCCCCATGCTTAGCAATAAAATTGCGGCCTGTTCGATGCCTTGGTTGTTATCATTTATCTGCATCTTTCGGGGTTATCCATTGTTTAACGACATGAGCAACACGTTCCGGTTCTTTCTCCGATAACGCTTGTAAGTAAGAGGTTTGAACTTCGAGTCCCGTTTCAGGGCTTGGTAGCTCAGGCATGCTCTCTTCAGGCACGACCGCCGAGCTTAATGCCGCTTCAGCCATCGCTGCTGTTGAAGGTGCTTCTAATTCACTATCTGTCGGCGCCATAGCGGTATTGCTGTTAAGTGTCGCCACTTCGCTACCACTTTTGCTTTCAGGTAGCACACTGTCGAGCACCGGATCTTTACTGCGTTGACGTTCACCCGCTAATTGACGAATTGCAGGGCGGACAACCACCAATAAGATCACTAAAGCAACAATCGCCGATAGGATATAACGAAGATAATCTAACCATACGTTTTGCATCCACCACACCGGCTCTTCAGCCAAAAGCTGAGCTTCCGCTTTATTGAACGGATAAACATGGACGCTAAAGCTATCACCACGGGTGGCTTCAATACCCATTGCATCACTTAGCATCTGACGAATACTGTCGATTTTAGCCGGTGGGAAAGTCGCTGGATCACCGTTTAGCAACACAGATACACTCAAACGCTCGATCTGACCTTGCTGGTAGTAAGTATGTTTCATGGTGCGATCCATCACGTAATCACGTGAGTTTTCACCCCGTTCATTGCCTGCATTTGGATCTTTTTCTTCATCGCCATCTTCGGGGGGACGGTTACTCAAAGCACCTGGTACCCCTTGAGCCGCTTTACCTACACGACGGTCGTAAGATGAGAATTCTGAACGCACGGTACCTTCAGGCGAATAGAGCTCTTCTGTCGCTTCAGTGCGATCAAAATTCACTGCGGCGGCGACTTCAACTTGGAAGTTATCGCTACCGACCATAGGACGTAACATGCGAGATGCACGGTTTATATAGGTTGTTTCAAGCTTTTGGACATAATCAAGGTAAGCACTACTGTTTTTACCATGGCGACCTTCGCCCACTAACGCGGATAACAGGTTACCTTGTTGATCAATCACGTTAACCTGATCAGCTTCCAGTTCTGGTACACTGCCCGCCACTAGGTTAACAATGGCAGTGACCTGCTCAGCATCCAGCGTTTGACCAGGTTGCAACGAGATAATCACCGAGGCAGAAGCTTGTTCTTTATCGCGACGAACAAACAAGGTTTGCTTTGGCATCGCCAAATGAACGCGTACATTGCGTACCGCGTCTAACGCCATAATACTGCGTGCGAGCTCACCTTCAAGACCATGACGGTAACGCGCATTTTCAACAAATTGACTGGTACCTAAGCTTGAATCTTGGCTTAGAATTTCAAGTCCCGCTGGTAGCTGCGCTTCCACACCCGCAGCCGCAAGCGCTAAACGCGCTTTCCCCAAACTGTTACGATCAACCATCACGCTGCCCTTTTGCGGCTCAACGTAATAATCCAATCCTTTTTCTTCTAATACCGCGATCACTTGGCTGCGGTCAAACTGCTCTGCTTCACCATACAGCGGACGATACTGACTACTGCCCTGCCATAAGCCCAATACCACAGCGACAGTCACTAAGGCGGCAATAGCAGCCAATAAGCCTGCTAACCGCATACCTGAAAATAAGCGGCCCATTCCTGTCGGGCCTGCCATATTTACCAATTTTTGCTTCATTACTTCAGTCACTTAAGCATTCTCACTACACAGGCATTTTCATAACATCGTCGTACGCAGTCAGGAGCTTATTGCGCACCTGCACCATAGCAGAGAAGGCGAGGCTCGCCTTTTGGCTAGCAACCATAGCGCCGACCAAATCATCACTCTGACCCGTATCAACCGCGGTCATTTTTGCCGATGCATCACGACCTTGCTGATCCACACTATTAAGGGTTTCAGTGATCACACTGGTGAAATCCACCGCTTGCGTGTGCGGTGTTGTAATTGGGTTCGGTGCAATTTGAATTGCATCAAACGATTGAATTTGTGCTTGAACTTCAGCAAGTTGGCTTAAAGGTTGTTGCATGGCTAACACGTTATCTGACATAACAAGGTCTCTAAAAATGCTTAAGAAAAGTTATAGTTATTAGCTGAAAAATCAGCACTTTGATTCGTAAGGATTTGCTCTACATCCATACCCTGCTCACGCATTGTCTGCAGCTTGTACCGCAAAGCGCGTGTTGATACGCCAAGCTCTTCTGCTGTTTTACTTCGATGACCATTAAAGCGACGCAAGGTCTCAATGATGGTGTTAAATTCTGCTAGCTTGCGGCTTTTTTGTAAGCTTGGTCGCTTGCTGCTGGTTTTCTCAGGCTCCGCCACGACACTCAAAGGCTCATGCTCAATCGGCATTGCGGTGGTCGTAGTTGCATTCATAGAAAGTAATTCTTGAGGCATAGTTACCTCTGGCTCAGCATGCAAAGGCTGGCCTGGTAACATCAAATCTTGGGCGCGGATCAAGCAACCGTGGCTCATCACCAAGGCACGTTGAATAATATTTTCCAGCTCACGGACATTCCCCGGCCACGCATACGCTTTTAATGCGCGTTTGGCCGAATCAGTGAAGTGTGTTGCTGCTTGTCCCAGCGCCATATGACGCTTGAGCAAATGCTTAGCCAGCGGAATAATGTCTTCGGTACGATCACGTAATGCCGCACAGCACAATGGGAAGACATTGAGGCGATAATACAGATCGGCACGAAAACGGCCTTCCGCCACCGCTTTCTCAAGGTTTTGGTTGGTCGCCGCGAGCACGCGAATATCGAGGTTAATTTTCTGGTGGCTGCCTAAACGTTCAACTTCTTTTTCTTGCAGCACACGCAGTAACTTGGTTTGCAATGCCAATGGCAGCTCTGCAATTTCGTCCAGTAACAATGTCCCGCCATTGGCAATTTCAAGCTTGCCCGGCTGTGCCGATGATGCGCCCGTAAAAGCCCCTTTGGCATGGCCAAATAAGATCGACTCAATCATGGTTTCAGGGATGGCTGCGCAGTTGATGGCAACAAACGGTGACTGTGCACGAGGCGAAGCATTATGGATAAAACGCGCCAAAATTTCTTTGCCCGTACCACTTTCGCCATTGATCAATACAGAGGCATCGGTTTGGGCTACACGCTGAGCAAGCTGTAACAGTTGCTTACTTTGAGGTGCTTCCGCCACCACCGATGAACATGACTGGTTGGTTTGCATGATACGCAGTACCAATTGGCTTAAGTGCGTATGGCCAAATGGGATCAAGAGATAATCGGTCGCCCCCACTTGCAATGCTTGGCTAACCTGAGTGACATGCGGCAGTTCAGATAACACAGCAATGGGACCGTCATAGCCTTGGCGACGCACTAGCGCAATAATATCAGCCGCTTCGCTACCATCATCAAGACAAGCTGGTACTAATAATAGATCCCACGCTTGCTTATCTAACGTATTGAGGCAGCCCATGACATTAGTAACGCGGCTAAGTTTATAGCCTTCCGCTTCACCGTTCGCTAATACGTTATCAAGTACCGTATGCTGGGGATGAAACATCAGCACTTGCCAAATTTTCTTTGTCATGAACCTGCTCCTGATTTTCTGACCAGCCGAACCGTAGCGCGACGATTTAATTGCAATGCCTGAGCATTACTCTCGGTGCTGACTAAATAGCGATCACCATGAGAACGGATCTGCAATAATTTACGAGGTACACCCAGTTCAATCAGCATGGCGGCAACCTCTTCTGCTCGCTGGCGAGAAACGCGCATCTTACTGCTAAATTGCCCGAGCTGATCGGAATGACCATCGACTAACACTTTCTGCACATCTGCATCAACACGAATATATTCAGCAATCCCTTTCAATGTCTGAATGTCTTGCTTATTTAAACGCGAAGAGGCTGCGTCAAAATAAAACTCTGAATCTCTAATCTGTTGATAGTTAAATGCTATTAATTGATTTTTACATTGCTGAAACTCAGCCATAGGTTCACTGAGGTTTATATTTTGCACCACCACAGCGCTATTTTTTTGACGCTCATCCGTCAAGATAACTTTCACCCAACGACCATGAATTAACTCATTAATAACATTTTCAGCATTATTTATTATTAATTCATCAGTAGATCTAGAACGTTGCGCTGGCGTTTTAAAATATAGATTAATATCTGGAGCTGATGCCCAAAATGGTGACACTGATTCCACATCAACAATATTATTAAATGGCTTAATTTTAGTAGATTTTATCATTAACCGTGTTTTTTCACCGGCTTCAGAAATAAGTTTCACTGAACCAAAATCTCGGATGTGATGAGAAAGAACACAAGAAGTTTTACTCCCATAAAAATCCCAGCCACTGTCATCTAATGCTGCCATCCATTTATTTTCTCGTGCATTAACTGCGCAGGAAATAATCACCATTAAAGCGACAATGATTCCACGACAAACCATTATAAAGAACTCCAGAACAACTCTTAAACACCATCAAAGTTATTTGAAAGCATAAGAAACACTAAAGCGACCAGCTTCCAGGAAAGCTTAAATTTTATTTATCAAAAACATGAAAAACAAATTAACTTTAAAATTTCAATAACTTAACCACAACAAACAAAAATAAAGACGACAATAGCTCATAGGGCTACATATCATCTCAAATAACTTGGGGATTTATTATTTCGTTTTTATTATACGCGCTAATAAGAATGCATTCGCTCTGGCATGTCAACTGTCAATAAAATGAACATTAAAAAGTCAATAAAATGGTCAATTAATAATCCATCCAACAATAGCCACTAAACCGTACAGGAGACCGTATTTTACTTTGGCGCTGAAAGTGTATTGGTTTGACAAGATAACCTATATAAAGGTAGTCTCTCTCGCCAAAATGATGCAGTAATAAAAACAACTAAAACACCGATGTTAACCGATAGAAATTAACTTTTCTCATTTTAATTATTTAAAACAAACCGTTAACTTTTATTACTCATTTATTATTGTTTAATATAATTTATCAAGACTATCTGTATTTTTGTTTAACTTGATAATGACCACTATCCATCGACTGTCAGTCTTATTATTTGCAAGTGATTATGACTAAAAAGAGTAAAATCATATCCAATACTGATCTGGTCGAAGTTCGCGATTTTGATCTTGCCAGCCCAGAACATCGTATCGGTGCGCTTCAAGCGATCATTGATAATGTCTGCAAACAATTTGAACGAACGGCTCGGCAGTCATATCACCATCTACTTCGTCACCCGGTATCGTTTAGCCTTGAACAGCAAGACACGCTAAAGCTTCAAGATTACTTGCAGCAAATGCCTAAACCCTCGCTGTACCGTGAGTTTATTGTGTCACCACATGACTTGCACGGCACCATTGCAATTGATGGCGAACTGCTTTTCTTTATGGTGGATCTGTTCTTTGGTGGCCTGGGAAGTAATCAGCGCAAACGAACAGAAATGAGTGATACTGAATTGCGCTTGGTTGAACGTTTTTTCTGTGTGGCCCTTGAGCACTTCTCTAACGGCTGGCACAGCATCACCAATTGGCAAAGCACACTCACCGAAAAAAATACGCTCCGCCTCGGTAACATGATGCAAACCAACCAACTCTATCAGGTCTGCCATTTCACTATGGAAGTAGCAGGACACAAAGGTTGGCTGGCGATCTCCCTGCCTTTTGCTGGATTAGACTTCTTGCGAGATCAGCAAAAACCCATTGATATTGATACCGACCCTGAACTTCAGGCCCGAATTCAAAATAAAATCTGTCAGGCACCCATGCGCCTAACGACAACTTTAGCAGAGCGTCGCTTACCCTTGGGTAATGTGATGGATCTGAAAGCGGGTGACGTTATCCCGGTAGAACTACCGAGTGAAGTCACGGTAAAAGCGGGTAATACCGCCCTGTTTACCGCTCGTGTTGCCGAAAACAATGCCAGCCTCGTTCTTCAAGTTCAAAGCGTGATTAAGCAAAATAGGAATAAAAATGTCTGAACAAGCCTCTGATTTAAATATCGATCTTGATGACCTTGATCTTGGTAGCCTAGGGCAAGACCCAATGCCAACCGCGATGAATACCCCCGCACAAGACATGAGCTTCATTCGCAATATTCCGGTTAATTTAACGCTGGAAGTCGCGAGCACCGAACTGATGGTGGGCGACTTAATGAACGTCGGTTTAGGCACTGTGATTGAGCTAGATAAACTAAGCGGTGAAGCCATGGACGTTAAAGTCAACGGTACCTTACTTGGCCATGCCGAAGTGGTTATCGTAAACAATAAATATGGTCTTCGTTTAGTGGATGTGGTTGATGACAACGACATGCTAAAAGGGCTAACAAAATAATGCGTTACTTGGCTTTAGTGGGCTTGTGGCTCTTTACTTGTACGCCAGCATGGGCGCAAGATTTGTCATTACTGACCATTAACGGCCCGGCAGGACAAGAAGAATACAGCGTAAAGCTGCAAGTCTTCTTGCTGATGACAGCGCTGGCTTTTTTGCCCGCGATGTTGCTGATGGTAACCAGCTTTACTCGCATTATTATTGTGTTGGGTATTTTGCGCCAAGCCATGGGTTTACAGCAGAGCCCACCTAACCGTATCTTAATCGGCATCGCGATGACCATGACCTTGTTCATCATGCGACCTGTGCTCTATAACATTTATGACAACGCTGTTATTCCCTACCAAGAAAACCAGATGACGTTGCAAGATGCGGCACAAACCGCAGCCAAGCCCCTGCGCCAGTTTATGTTGCAACAAACACGAGAAACCGATTTAGAGCAAATTCTCCGTATCGCTAACGAACCCGCTCCGGCCAATCTTGATGATCTCGATTTTCTGATTGTGATGCCAGCATTCGTCTTAAGCGAACTAAAAACCGCCTTTCAAATTGGCTTTATGCTGTTTATTCCTTTTTTGATTATCGACATCGTGGTTGCCAGTGTCTTAATGGCCATGGGTATGATGATGCTATCACCACTGATCATTTCACTGCCATTTAAGCTGATGATTTTTGTCATGGTCGATGGTTGGTCGATGACAGTGGGTACATTAACTGCCAGCTTTGGCTAACTAACATCAGCCATTCATAGTTGGGGATAATGGGGTAAAGTATGGGTTCAGAATTTGTTGCTGCGTTTTTTGGTGACGCACTCGTTATCATCATCAGTATGGTATGCGTCTTAATTGTCCCGAGCCTATTAGTTGGCTTGGTGGTCAGTATTTTTCAAGCCGCAACCCAAATCAATGAGCAAACCCTGAGCTTTCTTCCTCGCTTACTCGTCACTTTGGCGATGCTAGGGTTTGCAGGTCCTTGGTTACTGCGCACCTTGGGGGATTTGTTTACCCGCTTGTTTCTCGATATCCCGCACTTAATCGGTTAACCCACGATGGAGTTAACAGCAGCACAGTTTACCGCATTAATCGGCCAAGTATGGTGGCCGTTTTTTCGTATCAGTACCACGCTAATGTTGATGCCGATTTTTGGTGGTAGCCAAATCCCCGTACAGGTACGCATCGCCCTCGCGCTCATTATCAGCGTGCTTGCCGCACCATTAATGCCTGCGATGCCCGCCGTCGATCCCCTGTCTGTTGAGGCCTTAATTTTGGCCGGCCAACAAGTGATCATCGGCGCGATGCTGGCCTTATTACTCGATCTACTGTTTGCCATTTTTACCACTATGGGCCAAATCTTATCAATGCAGATGGGCCTTGGTATGGCAATGATGAATGACCCTATCAATGGGGTCAGCATTCCTGCTCTGGGCAAATACTATCAACTCTATGCTTTGATGCTGTTCTTGGCATTAGATGGCCATTTAGTTGCCTTGGATGTAATGGTACAAAGCTTCAATATTTGGCCTGTTGGCGAAATGATGAGTCAGATGGCGCTGAATACAATCATTATGCGTTTTGGCTGGATGATGGCTGCAGCGTTGTTGCTTTCACTGCCCGCCGTATGCGCCATGCTCTTGGTCAACGGTTCATTCGGTATGATGAACCGCGCCGCACCGCAACTTAACGTGTTTGCATTGGGCTTTCCAATGACCATGTTATTAGGGCTAATTTGCCTGCTAATTACCACCACGGGGATCCCAGAGAACTTCACGCGCTTAAGCAGTGAAACCCTCTCCTTGATGCTGACCTTAGAGGAGGCACGCCCGTGAGTGAGGACAGTAGTCAGGATAAAACGGAACAGCCCAGTCAGCAGAAACTACGTAAAGCCAGAGAAGACGGTAATCTACCACGCTCGAAAGAGTTAGTGACCGCGCTAATGACACTCGGTAGCGCGCTACTGCTAACCGCATTTGGTGGCACCTTGGCGGAAATGTTTCGCCAAGTCACTCAACTGAATATGCGGCTATCCAAAGAAGCCGCTTTCGATACCAAAATCATGCTCCAACACCTGAGCGAAAGCTTGTGGCTGATGGTCATGGCCATCGGCCCTATGTTAGGGCTATTGGTGTTGATCACCATTTTAGCCAATCTGCTCCGCGGTGGTTGGAACCTGTCGGCCAAATCGGCACAGCCTAAATTTTCAAAATTGAATCCTATTTCTGGCATTAAACGAATGTTCTCGACCAAATCACTGGCCGAGCTCATTAAAAGCATTCTTAAAGTCACGTTAATTATCGCCACCTTGGTGCTGCTCATTCGCAATACTTTGACTGATATTGTTAATTTACAGCGCTTGCCATTGCCTGAAGCCATGCTGCAAACCGTGGATTTTTTGTGGCTAGGACTATTTAGTTTTGGCATCGCACTATTATTTATTGCGATTTTAGAACTGCCATATTCGGGCTGGGAGTACACAAAGCAGCTCAAAATGACCAAGCAAGAAGTAAAAGAAGAAAGTAAAAATAGCGAAGGTCGTCCAGAAGTGAAGGCGCGTATCCGCCAACTACAACGCCAGATGTCGCAACGTAGTTTAACCCAAACAGTCCCGCAAGCCGACGTCGTGATCACTAACCCGACTCACTATGCCGTGGCGTTAAAATACGATTTAGATAAAGCCGGCGCCCCGTTTGTTATTGCCAAGGGCGTTGATCAAATGGCACTCCAAATTCAACAAGTAGCACGTCGCCATGACTGCCCTGTGGTAGAGATCCCGCCGCTAACGCGTGCGGTGTATTACTCCACCAATGAATGGCAGGAAGTGCCTGCTCCTTTATATGTCGCTGTTGCTCATATTCTGACATTTGTCTTCCAAATGAAGGAATATCAAAAAGGGCGTCAGCCAAGTAAACCTGAATTTCCACGGGTCTCGATTCCCCGTGAACTTCGCCGCTAACGAGAACAATCTGCTATGAAACAGAAACTCGCTCCCCTCATCTCCGTGCTCAGCAAAGGGCAGATAGGGATCCCATTGCTCCTGATGACCATTCTTGCGATGGTCATTTTGCCTGTGCCACCAGTCGTTCTGGATATGCTGTTCACCTTCAATATTGTGTTGGCTTTATTGGTGATGCTGGTCAGTGTGTATAGTAAACGCTCACTCGATTTCTCGGTTTTCCCAAGTATCTTGCTGATTGCCACCCTACTGCGTTTGGCGCTGAACGTCGCATCAACGCGAGTGGTATTACTGCATGGTCATGAAGGTGGCGATGCCGCGGGTAAAGTGATCCAAGCCTTTGGTGACGTGGTTATCGGTGGTAACTATGTGGTCGGTATGGTGGTATTCGTTATCTTAATGATCATCAACTTTGTGGTTGTGACCAAAGGTGGCGAGCGAATTTCAGAAGTCAGTGCCCGCTTTACCTTGGATGCAATGCCCGGCAAACAAATGGCGATCGATGCTGATTTAAATGCTGGCATTATCGACCACAACCAAGCCAAAAAACGCCGCGAAGATGTCGCTCAAGAAGCCGACTTCTTTGGTTCGATGGATGGTGCCTCTAAATTCGTACGGGGTGATGCTATCGCCGGGATGTTGATCTTATTTATCAACATTATCGGGGGTGTCAGCATTGGTGTATTCCAGCATGGTTTAGGCTTTTCAGAAGCGTTTCAAACCTTCGTACTCTTAACCATAGGTGACGGTTTAGTTGCCCAAATCCCATCGCTATTATTGGCAACCTCTGCTGCAATTGTGGTTACTCGTGTTACCGATAGCAATGACTTAGCCAATCAAATCACCAGTCAAATGCTGGCGTCCCCACGCGCTCTGTATGTGGTAGCTGGCATCATGCTGGTACTGGGCTTGATCCCTGGCATGCCACACATGGCGTTCTTGTGTTTTGCCGCTGTGGTCGCGTTTGCAGGCTGGAAAATGCGCGAAGAAGCGCCAGCCATCAACGATGATGATTTAGCCCGCGCCGAAGAAATTGTTGAGCAACACGATCAACCCGACCAACGCGAAATTGCTTCAAAAGACATTCCTATCGTTCATGCGATTAGCCTCAACGTGGGTTATCGCTTGGTGAATTTAATCGACCGAAAGCAAGGTGCAGAGCTGCTGAGTCGCTTACTGGGGGTACGTAAAACCCTGACCGAACACCGGGGTTTTGTAGTGCCGCAAATTCATGTCCGCGATGACTTAGCACTTGATGCCAACCATTACAAAATTGCGGTACGCGGTGCCAATATTGTTGAAACGGAAGTTGAAATGGATTGCCTATTGGCGATCAACCCCGGCCAAGTTTACGGCAGTGTCGATGGCATTATGACCCGCGACCCGGCATACAACATGGAAGCGATTTGGATTAAACCCCACGATAAAGATAAAGCGGTAAACTTGGGCTATACCGTGGTGGATCATGCAACCATTATTTCGACTCACATTAGTAAAGTGATCAACGACTGTATTGAAGAGGTATTAAGCCCAGAAGAAGTCACAGGCATCATGGATCGCTTAGCCGCGCTAAACGGTAAATTAGCCGATGACTTGCAGCAGAAACTAACTCAACAACAACTATTGCGGGTTTTCCGCCAACTGACTGTCGATGGCGTTTCACTGTCGGATATTGTGACCATTGCCAACTCACTGGTGGAATCAGCAGAATTATCCAAAGACCCTATCTTGTTAGCCGCTGATGTGCGCTGCATGTTACGTCGCGTAATCTTGGGTAACTTGGTCGGCACCAAAGCCGATATTCCAGCTATCACACTGTCAGCAGAACTCGAAAACATGCTGGTCAATGCGCTAAGCCAAGCACAAGCTGGGGGGCACGTTCAGCTCGATGGCTTCGCGCTTGAGCCAACGGTCATTGAAAAACTGCAACGTAGCTTACCCGAAGTGTTGGATAACATGCGTTTAAATAATCACACGCCAATCTTGTTGGTAATGCCACAACTGCGCCCATTACTCGCCCGTTATTCTCGGATTTGTGCCCGAGGTTTATATGTATTGTCGTTCAATGAAATTCCCGATGACCGCAATATTTCGGTGGTTGGCAACATGGGCTAACCATCGTGTTAATGACAAAACGAACATTCCCACCATAAAAAAAACGGGGCGCTTATTCAGCGCCCCGTTTTTTGTTCAAGCCATTATATCATTACGATGAAACAGCATGAGCGGTGGTTTTCTTCTCGACAGGAATAAACAACACAGGCACTGCCATTGCAGCCATTAACCAGAATAAATTCGCGCCCCATAAACCGTATAACCAGCCACTTAATGCCGTCATTAGGGCCATAAACGCCCCCAACGGTAAGGCATTATACAGGGCTTGTAGCGCAACCATTTGACTGCTTGGCGCCTGCTGAATATAGCGAATGGCGGCTAAATGCGCTGCGGCAAAGGTTACCCCATGTAAGGCTTGTGCCATAATCAGCATCGGCAGTGCTGTCATCGAAGCCGTCAGCCCCCAGCGCAGTAAGACACCAAAGGCGGCTAAACGGAACATCCCCGCCACACTCCAGTTGACAAATAAACGCTTACTGGTGGCAAATACAAAGATTTCAGCCACTACACTGAAGCTCCACAAGTAACCGATAATGGCTTCGCTGTAACCGATCTCTTTCCAGTAAATGGCACTAAAGCTGTAATACGCCGCATGGCTCCCCTGTAGCAAAGCGGCAATCACCAATAAGCGGATCACTAAGCTATCACGCAGCATTTCACTCAACACTGGACGTGCTTGGGCGTGCTCATCGTGTGCACTCGGGGCTATGGTTGGATTTCGCATCGAGAACACCAATGCCGCAGCTAAACCCGCAATCGCCACCCAGGGGATCACATTCGCGCCGTATTCAGCCGCTAATAAACCGACTAATGTTGAACCACCAATAAAGGCAATCGAGCCCCATAGCCGTGTTCGACCATAGTCTAAGTGGCCATCTTTGGCGTAGTGATTCGCTAGGGCGTCGGAGAGTGGGATCACAGGGCCAGCCGCCAAATTAAACAGTACTGTCACTGCTGTGAGCGCCCATAAACTACCACCACAAAAAATGTAAATAACACAGCTTAATAACGCTGCCAAGGCAAGCCAACGTAGCGCTGGGATAAGGTGTTCAACTTTATGAATACGCGGTGTTAGTACTAAATTAGCGACACAACGTACAGCTAAGCCCATGCCGATCAATAAACCAATATTTGACGCACTCACACCTAAGTGCGCAAACCACAATCCCCAAAACGGTAGATAAACACCATAACTAAAGAAAAAACCGAACAGGTACTGCGAGGTCCAGCCATACGGACTACTACGAAACATGCGACATCCTAATGCACGAAAATATGGCGGTATTATGCCTAAAGTTTCAATACGCGCCCATAGCAATGGCTGCAATAATTTATTCGAAAGACACCAACAGCCAGCGCGTGGGGGCAAGCTGGATGATAGGAGACCGCAATGAGAGAAGGTTAACGCAAGCGCTAGACTAAAGTCGTCTGGTTTCACGCTAGTTTACCACCGACAATAAAAGTGTCCTTTTTCTATGGTGCGTGCTTGGAGTTACGATGACAGACAAATTTGATACCTCGCTACCGCCATTCGATCGCTTGACCACAACAGAACAACAGACTTTGCGTAAGGCCTTAGATGTGGTTTATTTTCGTGCTGGCGAAACGGTGATTACTGCAGGTGATAACTGCCACCAGCTCTACATCATTATTAAAGGCAATATCGAAGAGTACAGTACCCAAACCACCCATAATAATCAGCCCCATAAAGAGACTTTCGCTCATTATGCCAACGATGATTTGTTCGATGTCAGCGCGCAACTTAAAGGGCAAAGCCGTCACGCATTTAAAGCCAGCGAGGACACCATTTGCTATGCCTTGCCGCGTGAATTATTCGTTCAGTGCTACCAAGATAATCATCAGTTTGCCGCGTATTTCGATACCGATCTCTCCAAACGCCAAGCTTTACTCGACGAAGCACACCACCAGCAAAACCTAGCAGAATTCATACTCACAAAAATCGACGACGATAATATTCAGCCCTGTTTAGTGGTCCCCCACGACACCAGCTTATTAGCCGTGACTCAACAGATGAAAAACAACGAGCTGGATGCCGCCTTTGTGACCCTCAATAGTTTGCCGCAATACGGCATAGTGACCCGAACTGATTTACTGCATGCCACCTTATTAGATGGCTACGCGCCTGACAGCGCAGTGAGTAGCATCGCCTCCACTCCAGTCGTTAGCGTCAATAAAGGGGATTACCTCTTCAATGCCATGCTGGCGATGACCCGCCAAAAAGTAAAGCGGGTGCAAGTCTGTGATAACAATGCCGTGGTCGGTATGCTCGACCTCACCCAAGTGCTCAGCTTATTCTCTACCCACTCTCACGTACTCACACTGCGCATCGCGCGGGCAGAAACAATAGAAGAACTCGCGCTAGCAGCCAACAGCCAGCAAACCTTAGTAGAGACCTTATTCAATAACGGCATTCGCACCTTATTTGTGATGGAGCTAATTGCGGCCGTTAATGAACAAATCATAGAGAAAGCCTTCAAGCTGATAGTACCCACTCACTATCAACCACACTGTTGTTTGGTGGTGATGGGCTCAGAAGGGCGTGGCGAACAAATACTCAAAACTGATCAAGATAATGCCTTGATCATCGAAGACGATATCGACTGGCCTGATTGCCATGGCGTTATGGCGCAACTAACCCACACTCTGCAGCAACTTGGCTACCCACTTTGCCCTGGCAATGTCATGGTCAGTAATCCCCACTGGGTAAAATCGCAGCAAGTCTGGCTCCAACACATCCCCCAATTATGCCGACGTGGCGATCCTGACAGCATGATGGAATTAGCTATTTTAGCTGACAGCCATGCTGTTGCAGGCAACCCCGCATTACTAACACCACTACAGGCATGCCTGCATCAACAGCTTGCCGATCAAGAGCGTTTACTCACCACCTTCACGCGTCCAGCGTTACAATTTTCTATACCGCTGACTATTTTTGGCAACTTGAAAGCAGGAAAACACGGACTGAATATCAAGCAAGGCGGGATCTTTCCTATCGTACATGGCATACGGGCCCTCGCACTTGAACACAACATCAGCCCCAACAATACGTTTGAGCGCATTGCAGCATTAACCGCACTACACGTACTCGAACAACGTACCGCCGACAATTTAACTGAAGCGCTAAAATTATTTATTAAATTACGCCTGCATCAACAGTTGAGTCAGCAAAAAGATGGCCAACAACACCATCTCGATATCAGTACCTTAAGCCGCGCCGAACGCGATGTCCTTCGTCACAGTCTACATGTCGTCAAAAAATTCAAAGAATGGCTGGGTTATCACTACCAGATCCGTGATTAACCCTCTAAACAAGAGCGAAAAATAAGAGGCAGCCCTATGAATCGTCTTCGCCGCGCTTGGTATCAGCATAAAAACAAACACAGTCAGTACGCCGCGCTGTTTCAACGCTACCAAGGTGATGAGTTAGTTTCGCTTGATTGTGAAACCACCAGCTTAGATCCACACAGCGCAGAGTTGGTCACCATTGCCGCCACCCGCATAAAAGCGAATAGGATACTCACCAGTCAATCCATCCATCTTTCACTGCAAGCTCCATCCAGTCTTGATGGAACCTCCGTTGCCATTCATCAGATCCGCCACCAAGACTTACAGCATGGCCTCGACAATGAGCAAGCACTTACCCAATTACTCGACTTTATCGGTAATCGCCCACTCGTTGGCTATCATATCCGTTACGATAAAACGATCCTCGATCGCTATTACCAGCAATACTTTGGCTTTCCACTCCCCAACTCTTTAGTCGAAGTTAGCCACCTATATCACGAGCGGCTAGAGCGCTTACTGCCCAATGCATATTACGATTTAAGCCTTGAAGCGATCAGTCATCACCTCGGGTTACCAGTACCAGAGCGCCACGATGCACTCGAAGATGCCATCGCCGCCGCTTTAATTTATGTGCGCTTAAAGCATGGTGACATGCCAATGCTGACATCGTCATAATCCACTCTGCCGCCCAACCAAAACACAACACCAGCAACAATCAGATCATGGCTTGCTCACCTTTTGTAATGAAACAGCCATGTAAACTGCTGAAATAACAATTGTTCTATCTCTCTCATCCTAAAGTCTAATTGTGACAAATCAGAATCTGAATCAAGTTAATAACCAGTAAAGACAATAACGAAACAACAGCCTAAATACAGACAAGAATATCCCAGTCCAGATAGCGGCTACCGATGGGAACACAAGGAGAATAGGATGAGTGAGGTTCATGTTTACCCTGTCAATCAAGCGATTGCAGACAATGCACACATTACTGATGATAAATACCGTGAGATGTACCAACAGTCGGTCATTAACCCTGAAGGCTTCTGGCGCGAGCACGGTCAAATCCTTGATTGGATAAAACCTTTCTCTAAAGTAAAAAACACCTCTTTTGATACCGGTCACGTCAGTGTGAACTGGTTCGAAGACGGCACCCTGAATGTGTCGGCTAACTGCCTAGATCGCCACCTTGCCACTCGCGGTGATCAACCTGCTATTATCTGGGAAGGCGACGATCCCACCGATGACGCTACCCTCACCTACAACGAATTACATGAAGAAGTGTGTAAATTCGCCAACGCACTCAAAAGCCAAGGGGTTCGCAAAGGCGATGTGGTCTGTCTTTACATGCCGATGGTCGCCGAGGCAGCCATTGCCATGCTGGCTTGCACCCGTATCGGCGCAGTTCATACCATCGTCTTTGGTGGCTTCTCACCTGAAGCACTTGCAGGACGTATTGTTGATTCCAACGCCAAGGTGGTTGTTACTGCCGATGAAGGCGTCCGCGCGGGTCGCGCAGTTCCACTCAAGAAAAATGTCGATGATGCGCTGGCCAATGATGAGGTCACCAGCGTTGAAAAAGTGCTCGTCCTAAAACGAACAGGTGGCAACGTTGAATGGGACAGTGAACGGGATGTGTGGTGGCATGACGCAACAGCCGTGGCTTCTGCTAACTGCGAACCCGAAGCAATGAATGCCGAAGATCCCCTTTTCATTCTTTATACTTCAGGCTCAACGGGTAAACCTAAGGGCGTGTTACACACCACAGGCGGCTACCTCGTGTATGCCACCATGACCTTTAAATATGTGTTCGACTACCAAGAAGGGGATATCTACTGGTGTACGGCCGATGTTGGCTGGATCACAGGTCACAGCTACTTGGTATACGGGCCATTAGCCAACGGCGCGACCACCCTCTTATTTGAAGGTGTCCCGAACTACCCCAACACCAGCCGCATGAGTGAAGTGGTTGATAAACATAACGTTAGCATTCTTTATACCGCCCCAACGGCCATTCGCGCCCTGATGGCAAAAGGGAACGAAGCGGTGAAAGGCACCTCACGCTCAAGTCTGCGTATCATGGGCTCAGTTGGCGAACCCATTAACCCAGAAGCCTGGGAATGGTATCACCGCACGATAGGTGATAGCCGCTGCCCAATAGTGGATACTTGGTGGCAAACAGAAACTGGCGGGATTTTGATCACCCCACTACCAGGTGCAACAGCACTCAAACCTGGCTCAGCAACACGTCCATTCTTTGGGGTACAACCCGCGATTGTCGATAACATGGGTAATATTCTTGAAGGGGCAACCGAAGGTAACTTGGTGATGATCGATTCATGGCCAGGGCAAATGCGCACCTTATGGGGTGATCATGAACGCTTCGAACAAACCTACTTTTCAACATTCCAAGGCATGTACTTTACCGGTGATGGCGCGCGCCGTGATGAAGATGGTTACTACTGGATCACCGGCCGTGTCGATGATGTGCTGAATATATCAGGTCACCGTATGGGAACCGCAGAAATCGAATCGGCACTGGTTGCCTTTGATAAAATTGCCGAAGCCGCTATCGTGGGCGTGCCTCACGACATTAAAGGCCAAGCCATTTATGCCTATATCACCCTGAACGATGGTGAGATCCCAAGCGCCGAACTGCATAAAGAAGTGAAAGATTGGGTCCGCAAAGAAATTGGGCCAATTGCTACCCCCGATTTCCTTCACTGGACCGATGCGTTACCAAAAACACGATCAGGAAAAATCATGCGTCGTATCCTCCGTAAGATCGCCACAGGTGACACAGGTACACTCGGGGATACCTCCACACTGGCTGACCCAAGCGTGGTCGATAAGCTAATCGAAGAAAAGCAAAAAATCATGTAATCCCCTCCATAGCAAGTGTTCCCCCAAAAGGCCAAACATTCCGTTTGGTCTTTTTTTGACGGCAATAAACCCGCATCATCATCACATCAGCTGTCCGACTGCGAATATAACGGGCAACATACGCCCCATCATTTTCCATCAATTCGTGCTCTAGTGCGCAGTAAATAAACGCCAAAAGCACTATCCTGCCAAAGCCTTTCTCTCAAATAAGATCGCTGAACGGGTGGAAAGGCTTACTGATAGTCTAAAAACTATGCACTATCATAGATCTACCACTCTGTTATTGAAAATCAGCCAATGCGCGAAACATTTGCGTACAAGCTATTTTTTACAACCAGATGACCCACTATTTAAATTTAGCAGTGATTAGACCAGTATTTTGCTGCTAATTGCGGTGAATTCTCTATAATTGCTCCACAAACACGATTTGGCTGTTTATTTTTGAGCACAGGGAAGCAGCGATGCAACTTTTTGCACGTTGTTAGAGTTAAACATCAAAAAGAAGTGAGTTAACCCCAAGATGTCGACCGTTAAGCGCATTTTACTGATTAATGGACCTAACCTGAATTTGTTAGGTCTCAGAGAGCCTGGTCATTATGGTCAACAAACATTGGCCCACATCGTAACGGATTTAACAGCCAAAGCGGACACATTGGATATTCGCCTAGAGCACATCCAATCGAATGCCGAACACGAACTGATCGATGCCATCCATCAAGCCCATGGCAACGTGGATTTCATCATCATCAACCCAGCCGCTTTCACCCATACCAGCGTTGCCATTCGTGATGCGTTATTGGGGGTTGCGATCCCGTTTATAGAAGTGCACTTATCCAATGTGCATGCACGGGAACCTTTCCGCCATCACTCCTATCTATCAGATAAAGCGGTAGGCGTGATTTGTGGTTTAGGTGCCGACGGTTATGAATTCGCCCTGAATGCTGCGGCTCGCCGCCTGCATCAGAACGCTAAATGAACAATATAAGAGAAAGATAAATGGATATTCGTAAGATCAAAAAGCTGATTGAACTAGTTGAAGAATCAGGCATTGCGGAACTAGAAATCTCTGAAGGTGAAGAATCAGTACGCATCAGCCGTAACGTACCAGCCAGTGCCATTCCTGCTCAACAGTTCATGGCAGCACCTGCTGCACCAGTAGCTGCACCAGCGGCAGCACCTGTTGCAGAAGCCGCTGCGCCAGTAGCACCAGCAGAACCAGCGGGTCACAAAGTCCTTTCTCCAATGGTTGGTTCTTTCTACCGTGCACCAAGCCCTGAAGCAAAAGCATTCGTTGAAGTTGGTCAAACAGTCAATGTGGGCGATACCCTATGTATCGTTGAAGCAATGAAAATGATGAACCAAATTCAATCAGATAAAGCAGGTACGGTTGTCGCTATTCTGGCTGAAGACGGCGATGCTGTAGAGTTTGATCAGGCTCTAGTTATCATCGAGTAACCACGGGGACATTATGTTAGATAAATTAGTTATCGCTAACCGTGGTGAAATTGCACTACGTATTTTGCGTGCATGTAAAGAGTTAGGCATCAAAACTGTTGCCGTACACTCAACCGCTGACCGCGATCTAAAACACGTATTACTGGCTGACGAAACCATTTGTATTGGTCCAGCAAAGGGTACTGAAAGCTACCTTAACATTCCGCGTATTATCAGTGCGGCTGAAATCACGGGCGCTGTTGCGATCCACCCGGGTTACGGCTTCCTATCTGAAAACGCTGATTTTGCGGAACAAGTTGAACGCTCAGGCTTCATTTTTGTTGGCCCGAAAGCCGAAACCATCCGTATCATGGGTGATAAAGTTTCAGCTATCAATGCAATGAAAAAAGCGGGTGTGCCTTGTGTACCAGGTTCTGACGGCCCATTGGATGACGATGAAGCGCGTAACAAATCGTTCGCAAAACGCATCGGTTACCCAGTGATCATCAAAGCCTCTGGTGGCGGTGGTGGTCGTGGTATGCGTGTTGTTCGCTCTGAAGGCGAACTAAGCGAAGCGATCGCAATGACACGTGCTGAAGCAAAAGCGTGTTTCAACAATGACATGGTTTACATGGAGAAATACCTAGAAAACCCTCGTCATATCGAAGTACAAGTACTTGCTGATGGTCAAGGCGGTGCAATCCACCTTGGCGAGCGTGACTGTTCAATGCAACGTCGCCACCAAAAAGTAGTGGAAGAAGCGCCAGCACCTGGCATCACCGAAGAAATGCGTAAGTACATCGGTGAACGTTGTTGTCGTGCTTGTGTTGAGATCAACTACCGCGGTGCGGGTACGTTTGAATTCCTCTACGAAAACGGTGAGTTCTACTTCATTGAAATGAACACCCGTATTCAGGTTGAGCACCCAGTAACCGAAATGGTTACAGGCGTAGACTTGATCAAAGAGCAACTGCGTATCGCTGCAGGTCAACCGTTGTCATTCAGTCAAAACGAAATTCAAATCCGTGGCCATGCCATTGAGTGTCGTATCAATGCTGAAGATCCTGAGCGCTTCCTACCTTGTCCGGGTAAAATCGAACGTTTCCATTCCGCTGGCGGTATGGGTGTTCGTTGGGAATCGCACATCTATGCAGGTTACACAGTACCACCGCATTACGATTCAATGATCGGTAAGCTGATCACTTACGGTGAAAACCGTGACGTCGCGATCTCGCGTATGCGCAATGCTCTAGCTGAAACCGTTATCGACGGTATCAAGACCAACATCCCGCTACAGCAAGAAATTATGCTGGATGAAAACTTCCAACACGGTGGTGCAAACATTCACTACCTAGAGAAGAAGCTCGGTCTGCAATAAGCATTACCGCACTTTGCATTGAAAAAGGCTGCCTTGGGCAGCCTTTTTGTTATTTCAGCGCAGTGAAAACGTAGTCTCTAGTAACTCCACCTTTGCATCCCGAATAACTTTTGCCACAATAACGACCCTTTATCGGCCAAGACTGACACTTAGCCGATGAATGACCGATTGAACAACGGGAGATCCCCCATGAAAACGCTATCAGACCGCTATCGCCAAGCACACCGCGAAGCCAAGTGGGCGGTGGGTTTAGCGCTAGCCTATTTCCTTTGGTGGTACGTTTCCGCTTATGCGTTTGCTCCAGCAATCACGGATACAGCCGTACCTGAACTGTATTTCGGCTTTCCGCTTTGGTTTTTATTAGCTTGTATCCTTGGGCCCATCATTTTCACCGCACTATGTGGGCTAATGGTTAAATACATTTATCAAGACATGTCGTTAGACATAGAAAAAGAGTCGCACCATGAATAGCCAACTACTGATCCCCTTAGTGATCTATTTACTGGCCGTCTTTGCCGTCGCTCTCTTTGCGCGACAAAAACGCACCCAAAGTTCCAACTTCCTGAGCGAATACCTGCTGGGTAACCGCAGCATGGGGGGCTTTGTGCTTGCCATGACCCTCGCTGCCACCTATGCCAGTGCCAGTACCTTCATTGGTGGCCCAGGCGCAGCCTATAAAATGGGATTGGGCTGGGTGTTACTCGCCATGATCCAACTACCCGCCGCTTGGTTAACCCTTGGCGTATTGGGTAAGAAATTTGCCATCGAAGCCCGACGCCATAACGCCCTCACTCTCAACGACATTTTATACGCACGTTATCGCAGTCGCACCGTGGTTATTTTCGCTTCCTTAGCGCTGTTATTGGCCTTTTTTGGCACCATGGTAGTGCAATTTGTCGGTGGTGCACGCTTACTGCAAACCATGACAGGGTTAAGCTATCAGCAAGGCCTGATGATGTTTGCAATCACTGTCGGCCTCTACACCACCATAGGTGGATTTAGAGCAGTGGTAATGACGGACACCATCCAAGGTATCATGATGATCATCGGCACCATTGCGCTACTGGTCGGAATTGTTCATGCCGGTGGCAGCGTGGGCGAATTAATGCATGAACTGCATCAAATCGATCCTGCGCTCATCACCCCGTTTGGCCCAGATAACTTTCTGAGCCAGCCTTTTATGCTCAGCTTTTGGATTTTGGTCTGCTTCGGTGTGATTGGTTTACCGCATGCTGCGGTACGCTGTATGTCGTATAAAGACAGTGACTCACTCCACAAAGGCATGGTGATCAGCACGGCCATGGTTGCCTTCCTAATGCTTGGTATGCACCTTGCTGGCGCCTTAGGCCGCGCTATCGTGCCAGATATCGCCAGCCCAGACCAAATCATGCCAACCCTGATGATGACAGTGTTACCCCCTGTGGTTGCGGGGGTGTTTTTAGCTGGGCCAATGGCGGCCATTATGTCAACTATCGATTCTCAGTTAATCCAGGCATCGGCGACCCTGCTTAAAGATTTGTACCTGAACTACATCAACCCACAAGCCGCAGAACGTGCGGATGCCGAGCAGCGTTTACCCAAGTTATCATTATGGGTAACTGGCATTTTTTCAGCCTTGGTGTTTGTTGCTGCAATGAACCCACCCGATATGCTGATTTGGCTAAATCTATTGGCTTTCGGTGGCATGCAAGCCGTGTTCTTATGGCCATTAGTACTAGGACTGTATTGGAAAAAAGCCTCGGCAGTTGGTGCATTAGCTTCGATGCTAACGGGCCTAACCACCTACGCCAGCTTAGCGATAATGAAGCCTGATATGGGCGGTGTCCACGCGATTGTGCCGACACTTGCAATAGGGTTAGTGGCATTTGTTATCGGTAGCCTAGCAAAACCTGTGATGGCAACTGAGCCAGCGCAGACCGCATAAACATGCGGGGTTTGCCTTTGTTAAATAGCACCTTGGGGTGCTATTTTTTTATCTATAATATCCCTAACAACCGCGAGTCCCCGTTGTTATGACGCCTTGATAATAATTATTCACCACGCAACCAGTGTGGATTGTCGAAAAATCATGCTAGACTTCGCTCCCTCAATTTTAGTCAACACAAAAGCGGATACACCATGCCTTGGATTCAAATCAAACTGAACGCAACTGCTGAAAATGCTGAAGCGATTGGCGATATGCTAATGGAAGAAACTGGCGCTCTGTCTGTTACCTTTCTTGATGCACAAGATACGCCAGTATTCGAGCCACTACCGGGCGAAACACGCCTTTGGGGTGATACGGATGTAATCGGTTTATACGATGCTGAAGCCGACATGGAATTCGTGCTGACAATGTTGAGCAACAGCCCACTGATTGCAGACGATTTTGCCCATAAGATCGAGCAGTTAGAAGACAAAGACTGGGAGCGTGAGTGGATGGAAAACTTCCACCCAATGCGTTTCGGTCGCCGCCTATGGATTTGCCCAAGCTGGCGTGAAGCGCCAGAACCTGAAGCCGTCAACGTACTACTTGACCCAGGTTTAGCCTTCGGTACTGGTACTCACCCAACCACATCACTGTGTCTTGAGTGGTTAGATGGCCAAGACCTAACAGATAAAACGGTGATCGATTTTGGTTGTGGTTCAGGTATCCTTGCGATTGCTGCCATCAAGCTAGGTGCTAAGAAAGTGATCGGTATCGACATCGATCCACAAGCCATTTTAGCCTCGCGCGATAACGCTGAACGTAACGGCGTATCAGCGCAATTAGAGCTATTCCTTCCTCAAGACCAACCTGAAGGCATTCAAGCTGATGTCGTGGTTGCTAACATCCTTGCAGGGCCATTACGCGAGCTATCGCCAGTGATTAAGAGCCTAGTGAAAGACGGCGGTGACTTGGCCATTTCAGGTGTCCTAGAGACCCAAGCGGAAGATGTTGCAACCTACTACAGCGATGAAATCGCACTAGACCCTCTGGCAGTGCGTGAAGATTGGTGTCGTATTTCAGGTCGAAAAGCGTAATTTACGCCATTCGATAAAATTAAATGTTGGGCGTGCTTGCCTGAAAAACAGCCAATCGATTGAAAATCATACAGTTTTGAAAATCAAAACTTAAATGCTCAATTATTGGTCTTTTCAGACAGCGAAAAAATGCGTAAAATGCGCGCCCTTACTGGCACAGTCAGGTGTAGACGTTTTGCAGATCGGTCCTTATCAACTTAAAAACCAGTTAATTGTCGCGCCAATGGCGGGTGTGACCGATCGTCCGTTTCGTGAGCTATGTCTCCGTTACGGTGCGGGAATGGCAGTCAGTGAAATGATGTCATCCAATCCAGATCTCTGGAAAACGGCTAAATCCCAGAACCGTATGGTTCACGAAGGCGAATCGGGGATCCGTTCAGTGCAAATCGCTGGCGCTGATCCAAAATTGATGGCCGAAGCTGCGCAGTTCAGTGTTGAAAACGGTGCGCAAATCATCGATATCAACATGGGTTGCCCAGCAAAAAAGGTCAACAAGAAGCTGGCAGGCTCTGCCCTGTTACAGTACCCCGCGATTATCGAAGATATTCTTCGTACCGTGGTCGATGCCGTCGATGTCCCTGTCACGCTGAAAACGCGTACAGGTTGGGATCTGGAAAACCGTAACTGTGTCGATATCGCAAAAATGGCTGAGCAATGCGGCATTCAGGCACTGGCCCTTCACGGTCGGACAAAAACCTGCATGTACAAAGGCGAGGCAGAATATGAATACATCAGAGCAGCGAAACAAGCGGTGTCTATTCCCGTGATCGCTAACGGTGATATCGATTCACCAGAAAAAGCTCGCTTTGTACTCGACTATACGGGTGCCGATGCTTTGATGATTGGCCGTCCTGCACAAGGGCGTCCGTGGATTTTTCGCGAGATCCATCATTACTTAACAACCGGTGAACACTTACCTTCCCCAGCAATGGCAGAAGTAAGTGAAATCATGTTGGGCCATGTTCAAGAACTCCACCGTTTCTACGGTGAGTACTTAGGGTTGCGCATTGCACGTAAACACGTGTCTTGGTACTTAAAAGAGCATGCACCAGCAGGCGATTTTCGCCGGACCTTCAACGCTATCGAGGATGCCCAACAGCAAATCGATGCGCTGCAAGGCTACTTCGAAAACGTTGCATAAATATTAGAAGAGCTTACAGAATTATGTTCGAACAAAATCTGACTTCCGAAGCACTAACAGTAACAACTGTAACTTCACAAGACCAAATCACACAGAAACCACTACGTGACTCTGTGAAAGCATCACTTAAAAACTACCTTGCTCAACTAAATGGTCAAGAAGTCGATGATCTGTACGAGCTAGTACTTGCTGAAGTTGAGCAACCACTACTAGACACTATCATGCAGTACACGCGCGGTAACCAAACGCGTGCAGCAACCATGATGGGTATCAACCGTGGTACTCTTCGCAAGAAGCTAAAAAAATATGGCATGAACTAATCCAATAGTTTTGCTGTTTTTTCAAAAGGCCCTGCTCAACGAGCGGGGCTTTTTGCATTTTAGCTACTAACGTTACGATCCAGCGTCATTTGGATACAAGGCAGTAAAGTGTTCAACCTCGGGGAAATTTAAGTAGAAATGATGAAGTAAATCACGCCATTGTTGATATTCAGCCGATTGACGGAATCCCACTTGGTGATCCGCCAATGTTTCCCAATTCACTAACAACACGTAACGATTGTCTTTCTCGATACACTTTTGCAGTTGGTGCGAAAGGTAACCACTCATTTCACTGATGATGTCCTGAGCCTCAGCAAAGGCCATTTCAAACGCGGCTTGCTGTCCCTGCTTTACGTCCAATAACGCGACGTCCAATATCATTGTTTACTCCTAAGTGTCGTTGTCTCAAATTTCAGGCAAAAAAAAGCTCCGCCAACGCGAAGCTCTTCATTTATAAATAATCACATAAATAGGCGGTGGGTTCAGCCACCTTGACCTCGAAGGCCGAATCACCCGGCACTTCAAAGCTATCGCCCGCATGGTATGTTTCCCATTCAACATGGCCGGGCAACTTTACGGTGAGCGCACCTTTCACCACGGTCATTTTTTCTGGTGCGGCGGTGCCAAACTTATATTCACCCGCTACCATCACACCAACACTGCAATGATCGCCTTGGGTTTCGAACCCAATCGATTTCACCTGACCATCAAAATATTCGTTATTTTTTAGCATGATAATCCCTATTCACAGCAATTCATTCCCTTGAAATTACCACAGTTATTTGGCTTTCACTAGCAAGAGTGCAGGAAAGCAGTCAACAATCTAAGGGTTTTTTAATCGCAATATTTCGATACACTATGAGCACTTGTCACTCGTGAATTGGATAAACGACTATGAAAAAAGCAATCCTGATGGCTGCCGCCCTCAGCAGCCTAGTTTTAATGGGTTGTTCTGCACAAGAAAAACAAGGCATTAAAGAAGGCTTCCGCGATATTGGCCATGCCACCCGTGATGCAACCAAGGCTACGGGGCATTTTTTCCGTGATACCACTAAAGATGCTATCGACAACGCAAAAGAAGCCACGTCCTCTGAAGAAGGCTAATCCACCTATTTCTTGCGACACTGCCCTGCACAGCAAACGTCTGTCGGGGCTTTTGTTGCTCGCTCTTGATGATCGCCTAATGCCTCTAAGATAGAGCAGTGGCTCGCATTGTCATCATCATGGCCACAACAGGCATCATTAATTTTCTTCAACGCTACTCGAATACGATTCAGCTCAGCGATTTTTGTATCGACCTCGTCCAGCTTGGCTTGGGTGATCGCTTTGACTTCAGCACAGCTATGCTGACTGGCTTCTAACCGAATATCGAGCAGTTCGCGAATCTCATCTAGGCTGAGCCCAACAGCTTTAGAACGCATAATAAACTTGACCCGCGATAAATTTTCTTCGCTATAAAGCCGATAACCACTGTCACTGCGCCCAGCAGGCTGAAGCAAGCCATTCTTTTCATAAAACCTTAAGGTATCGCTACTTACCCCTGAACGCTTCGCCAGCTGACCAATTAAATACATCTCTCTTCTCCTTCTCTACACTAAAGTATCCATGGCACCGCAAGGCAAACGTTTGCGCAACAGGTAAAATCATGTAAAATATGCGCCATCAACCTATCACGCCATTAAATGACTCGGCACTACGCGATTTTAGCCGAGGATATTTCCCAAAACCAAACTATGTCTTTATTCAGCTTAGTTTTGGAAAATATCCTATCCCCGTGTATTGAAAGAGATGCTTGCAATGGAAAACGCTCGTCCTATCCGCCGTGCGCTAATTAGCGTATCAGACAAAACTGGTATTGTAGAATTCGCACAAGCGCTAGCCAACCGTGGTGTTGATATCTTATCAACTGGCGGTACTGCTCGCCTACTTGCTGAACAAGGTATCAAAGTTACTGAAGTTTCTGATTACACAGGTTTCCCTGAAATGATGGATGGCCGTGTTAAAACCCTTCACCCTAAAGTACATGGTGGCGTTTTAGGCCGTCGTGGCCAAGATGATGCCGTGATGGCACAACACGGTATCAACCCTATCGATATGGTAGTGGTAAACCTGTACCCATTCGCAGAAACCGTTGCAAAAGCAGGCTGTACGCTAGCAGATGCGGTTGAGAACATCGATATCGGTGGCCCAACGATGGTTCGCTCAGCGGCGAAAAACCACAAAGATGTGGCGATCGTGGTGAATGCCCACGACTATGAGCGAGTGATCACTGAAATGGACGCACACGAGAAGTCGTTAACGCTAACTACACGCTTTGATCTGGCTATCGCGGCATTCGAGCACACTGCAGCTTACGACGGTATGATCGCTAACTACTTCGGTACTATGGTGCCATCGTACGGCGACAATAAAGAAGGTGACGAGGCATCAAAATTCCCTCGCACCTTCAACCAACAGTTCGAGAAAAAACAAGACATGCGCTACGGTGAAAACAGTCACCAAGCAGCGGCTTTCTATGTTGAAGCGAACCCAGAAGAAGCATCAGTTTCAACTGCACGTCAAATCCAAGGTAAAGCGCTTTCATACAACAATATCGCCGATACTGATGCGGCACTTGAGTGTGTGAAAGAATTCGACCTGCCAGCTTGTGTGATTGTAAAACATGCTAACCCTTGTGGTGTGGCACTGGGTGATAACATTCTTGAAGCGTACGACCGCGCGTACAAAACTGACCCTACGTCAGCATTTGGCGGCATTATCGCATTCAACCGTGAACTAGACGCGGCAACAGCAACCGCTATCACTGAGCGTCAATTCGTTGAAGTCATCATTGCCCCTTCTGTGTCTACTGAAGCAATTGACATTATTGCAGCCAAGAAAAACCTACGCCTACTTGAGTGTGGCGAGTGGTCTACAAAAACAACCGGCTTCGATGTTAAGCGCGTGAATGGCGGCTTGCTGGTACAAGACCGTGATCAAGGCATGGTTAATGAAGATGACCTTAAAGTAGTCTCTAAGCGTACCCCAAGTGCTGACGAGCTGCGTGATGCACTGTTTTGTTGGAAAGTCGCAAAATACGTGAAATCAAACGCGATTGTGTACGCAAAAGGCAACATGACTATCGGTGTCGGTGCAGGCCAAATGAGCCGTGTTTACTCTGCGAAAATCGCAGGCATCAAAGCTGCCGATGAAAACCTAGAAGTTGCAGGTAGCGTGATGGCATCCGATGCTTTCTTCCCATTCCGCGATGGTATTGATGCAGCCGCAGAAGCAGGGATCACTTGTGTAATTCAGCCTGGTGGCTCAATGCGTGATGACGAAGTGATTGCCGCTGCCGACGAACACGGCATGGCGATGGTGTTTACAGGTATGCGCCACTTCCGCCACTAATCAGTACAGGCTCTGGGGAAACCCGGAGCCTTATTCGATTTTAAGAACCCAGACTGTTGTAGAGTCAGCTCTATAACAAAGCTTAAAAATTTTTAATTTTAGAGCAAAGCCATAGAGCCTAGTTCAAGGAACGCACGCGGAGCTTATGGACATAAGTGAGCATGCGTGACACTGAAATTGGCTTTGTGGCGAAGCTATCAAAGGTAAAATGATGAATGTATTGATTATTGGTGCTGGCGGTCGTGAACACGCTTTAGGCTGGAAAGCCGCTCAAAACCCAAATGTTGAGACCGTATTTGTTGCACCAGGCAATGCAGGTACAGCGCTTGAACCTAAGCTAGAAAATGTGGCGATTGGTGTTGAAGACATTGAGGCATTGGTTACATTTGCCAAAGAAAAAGCCATTGAACTCACGATTGTTGGTCCTGAAGCACCTTTAGTAATTGGTGTGGTTGATGCCTTCCGTGAAGCGGGTCTGCCAATTTTTGGCCCAACTCAAGCAGCGGCTCAGCTTGAAGGATCTAAAGCATTCACCAAAGATTTCCTTGCCCGCCACAAAATCCCTACGGGCTCTTACGCGAATTTCACCGAAATTGAACCAGCGTTGGCGTACGTGCGTGAACAAGGCGCCCCGATTGTAGTTAAAGCTGACGGCCTTGCCGCAGGTAAAGGTGTTATCGTTGCGATGACCCTAACTGAAGCAGAAGATGCAATCAAAGACATGCTTGCGGGTAATGCCTTTGGGGAAGCCGGTAGCCGCGTGGTTATCGAAGAATTCCTAGAAGGCGAAGAAGCAAGCTTCATCGTGATGGTTGATGGCGCGAGCGTGCTACCGATGGCCACCAGCCAAGATCACAAACGTGTTGGCGACAAAGATACAGGCCCAAACACTGGCGGGATGGGAGCTTATTCACCAGCACCTGTGGTGACACCAGAAATCCACAACCGTATTCTTGAGGAAGTTATCTACCCCACAGTACGTGGTATGGATGCAGAAGGTGCACCATACACGGGTTTCCTTTATGCCGGTCTAATGATCGATGCTGACGGCACACCTAAGGTTATCGAATACAACTGCCGCTTCGGCGATCCAGAAACCCAACCTATCATGATGCGTATGGAATCGGATCTTGTTGAGCTTTGCCTAATGGCGATCGATGAGAAGCTAGACCAAGCAGAATCTAAGTGGGATCCACGTGCATCGATTGGTGTGGTACTCGCAGCCGGTGGTTACCCTGCTGATTACGCCAAGGGTGATGTGATTTCGTTGCCAACAGCAGAAGCTGAAGGCCAAAAAGTCTTCCATGCAGGCACAACTAATAACGCAGCAGGAGATGTGGTGACTAACGGTGGTCGTGTGCTTTGTGCTACTGCACTCGGTAACAGCGTTTCTGAGGCTCAGGAGCGTGCTTACGCACTCACCAAACAAGTAAGCTGGAACGGCATGTTCCATCGTAACGACATCGGTTACCGTGCGATTGAGCGCGAAAATAGCTAATGGTTCGCATTGCTTAATGAGCGATTGGCTTAACATCAAAAAACGCGCCTAGAGCGCGTTTTTTATTATCTTCAATGTAGAGGCGATCGCTCGCTATTCATCTGCAATCGCAGGCGACACTAAACAACGGCCACCTTTTTGTAGCAACAACAATTCAGATGCCGTGACTTCGCTGCGACGGACTTTCCCTACCACAGCAACAAAATGCCCTCCCAGAGGCTCAGCTAACTGTTTTTGCAAGTGTTCAGGCAATGCGGGCGTAAAGGTCACTGTCAGCGCCTTGCCATCGTCACAGCGTACTAAGGTGCCATCGCGCCACTGCCCTTGAATTAACCGCTGACCGTCTTTGTCTTGCGCTTTCATTGTATTCAGGGCACGCGCCGCTTGTTCGGTATAGCGATAGAGCTGGGTATCAGATAACGGCAACACAATATCGTCAACCAAATAACGCTGGAAGACTGCTTTGCCTTGGGTGTCATAGCGAACATGCAATGAGAAAGGCTTAACCGTATCGCCTTGCAGTTGCTGCCCTGCGCGCTTTACTTCACGCAGTTTGCCCGCGCGCCAACGATAAACCGATTGGTAATCACCATAATCCCCCATCCACACTTGTTCAGAGAGATCGATCGGGCGGTTTTGGCGGTGGGTGTACCAATAGACAGATGTCGTGTCGCCAAGTGTTTGACCACCAACCTGCGTTTCAATTTGCGTGACGGGATTATCAGGAATATTGGTTGATTCACAACCGGCAAGCAGAAACGATGAGAGGAGAAAAAGAAAAGATCGCTTCATAAAAGAAAAACTCCGCCAGAATAAGGATACTGGCGGAGTATAGATTATTTCACTGCGTCTTTCAGTGCTTTACCAGAAACGAATGCAGGAACATTTGCTGCTGCAATTTGAATCTCTTGACCCGTTTGTGGGTTACGACCAGTGCGAGCTGCACGGTGGTTCACTTTGAACGTACCAAAGCCAATAAGTTGAACTTGGTCGCCATCTTTAAGCGCGTCAGTAATGCCCTCAAGTGTTGACTCTAGTGCAGCTTTAGCTTGAGCTTTAGAAAGATCCGCTTTTTCTGCGATCAGGTCAATCAGTTGGGTCTTGTTCATTTGGTGTCCCTTCTAAGGTTTTTCTTCAGACGCAACAACTCTAATTCAAAAGAAGCCTTTGTGGCAAAGGTTTGTCAGCCATCATTTGCTTAGATGCAGACTCTTTAACCATAAACTGAGCGCAAGTTCACAAAATGTTACGCATTTAACAAGTGAAATAATTGTATCTACTTCTCGCAAGGGCGAATAATATAAACGTAGTCTATTAATAAAATGCAGGTAACCATGTTACTCCTTACGATTTACATCGCTGTTGCGATTGGTGTTTCGTTTATATGTTCGGTGTTAGAAGCCGTTCTTTTGAGTATATCGCCAAGTTACATTGGCACATTGCGTCAACAAAACCACCCGGTAGCTCCTCGTTTAGCCGCCTTAAAAGACAACATTGATCGCCCGCTCGCATCAATCTTAACCTTGAATACCATTGCGCATACTGTCGGTGCAGCCACTGCGGGTGCACAAGCTGCGATTGTATTTGGTAGCCAATGGCTAGGGGCTTTTTCAGCCTTCCTAACCTTCGCTATTTTACTTTTTTCAGAAATTATTCCGAAAACCATCGGTGCAACGTATTGGCGTCAGCTGGCACCTATGTCTGCCACGTTATTACGTTGGATGGTATGGGCATTAACCCCATTTGTATGGGTATCAGAGCAAATCACTCGTCGTTTAGCGCACGGTCATGAGCAACCAAAGCTGCGTGATGAGTTATCGGCAATGGCAATGCTTGCTCGTGAATCTGGCGAGCTAGCGGAAGGTGAATCCAAAATACTGGCAAACTTACTTGAGTTTCGTAATGTCAGTATCACAAAAATAATGACACCGCGTCCCGTGCTGTTTCGAGTTGAAGCAGAGCAAACTATTAATACTTTCTTAAGTGAACACAAAGACAGCCCGTTCTCTCGTCCGCTGGTTTATAGCGAGCAAAAAGATAATATTCTGGGCTTTGTTCACCGACTAGAGCTGTTTGCCGAAAGCCAAGCAGGCCGTGGTGGCCAAGAACTCGGAGCATTAATGCGCCCAATCCCTGTGGTATTAAATACCGCTAGCGTACCGATTGCATTTGAGCGTTTAATGAAAGATCGCTCCCAGCTGGCGCTAGTGGTTGATGAATATGGCACAGTACAAGGGCTGGTAACGCTTGAGGACGTCTTTGAAAGCTTAGTGGGTGAAGAGATTGTCGATGAAGCCGACACCAACACCGACATGCAGCAACTGGCTTTTCAACGTTGGGAACGCTGGAAAAAACTGCACGGAGTGATTGAAAGTAAAGATGATGAGTAAACGCCGCGTATAAGCAGCAATCCTCTCAGTTAATAGTAAAAGGGACCATAAGGTCCCTTTTTTATGCGCTTCGTATAAGTGGTACTTACGAGTTAGCAGATACCATCTCAGCAGAACGCATTTTCACTTTAGATACCGAATACACCAAGCTCATCGCTAGCATCACAACAGCAGGCATGATCCAGCTGGCATAAAAGTTATAAAGCGGTAAGGATTGCTCTAACACGTCATTTAAGCCCGTAGGCATCTTGCCTAGAATATGCAGTGCATCAACGCAACCAAACGCCGTTGTTGTGATCACAGTCGCCATCACCGCACCCTGGGTTAAACGCTTACGCACTGGCGCAATAAATAACAACACAATGGCAATTGGGTGTAAGGCGACAACGACAGGTAAGGTAATCGCTAACAGTTGATCCAAACCAACGTTGGCTACCAAGCCAGACGCAATCATGGTTGCCCATACGCTCGCCTTATACGATACAGAGGTGAATGTACGGCTGTAAAACTCACTGCCCGCTGTCGTTACACCAATGGCGGTCGTTAGGCACGCTAGTACCATTACAGAGCCTAATAACAAAGTGCCGTAGACACCAAAGTGTAAGGTCGTAAATGCCGTTAAGATTTCACCGCCATTTGAGAAGTCTGCGCCTAAATCCGCGCTGGTGCTCCCAATGTAAGCTAATGCAATGTAAACCAAGGCCATCGCGACGGCATACATCGCTGCTGCGTAAAAGGTGTATTTCGCAATCGCTTTTGGTGCTGTTACTCCCATACCTTGAATTGCACGGAAAATAACCCAACCAAAACCAATAGAGCCCAGTGCATCCATGGTCATGTAGCCTTGGGTTAACCCCTCAGCTAAGGCGTTCTGCTGGTACACCTCCGCCGTTGTCGTCACATCACCACCAGGGAAAGCGACGGCGAAAACTCCCAAGGTCGTTAGCATCACAATTAAGACAGGTGTTAACCACTTACCTAACGAGTCCACCAGCTTGCCTGGGTACAAAGAAAATAAAATAGCCGCTAAACAAAAAGCTGCAGAGAAAAAAGGAAGGGCGGCATCACCGACAAAAGGGGCAAAAGTAAATTGATAAGCAACCGTAATAGCACGAGGAATAATGAATGCAGGTCCTATAACAATAAAGACCATCACCCAGAAGCTAGTTGCAACACGGCGAGGCAGAGCTGCAGTTAGGTTGTCAGAACCATTCACTACAGCGACCATCACTAGCGCCAATGCTGGTAAACCAACGCCCGTTAGCAAAAAGCCAACCATGCCACTTAGAAACTGATCACCCGCTTGATAGCCCAAGAAGGGAGGAAAGATTAGATTACCTGCGCCCAAATACATGGCGAAAGTCATAAAGCCTAAAGCGGCGATATTGCGTGCACTTAACATAGTTATCCTCGGCGTTTCATTACCAAAGCCCTGATCAATAAGATGACCTAATTGGCTGTGTTTGCATTGGTATATAGGTGTAGATGAAATCAGCTTGGAGGAAAGTTAGTAAGGAGGGATATTATTGATCTTATTCCTGCCAACTTTCTCAAGCTGACAGAAATTGCGTATAGCCTGTCAGCTCCGAATCAGGTTCAGAGAGAGGAGGAGTAGCGCAGGCATCGCAACCAGTGCGATATTCTGACAAATTGTGCGTACAAATGTATTCACAGTAACTCCTACCCTAAACAGGGACTATCCATAATCATAAAAAGAGGTGCATCCTCTTTTCGTTCGATGGCTAATGTTATAAACGTCTCAGCGGTGACAAACAAGCACCAAAATTAAATAAGTGGTTTGGGTTACACCACAACCACTAACTAGCATATTCAGCTGCTTTTTCATTTAAAAACCAGAACTATTAACTTAACAAGTTAACAACAAACGTCGCAGCTTCATATATAGGACAAACGACAAACAATACGCACAAAAAAGGAGCCATTTGGCTCCTTAATGGATTGATGCGCTTTTATAAAGCCTATAGCGCGATACCAATGTTGCTTACTGGTTCATCACGTAATTCTTCGCGAAGGCTGCGGATTAATTCAATATCGCGTTTTTCCGCATCTTTTAGCGCACGGAAGATAGCCCACTGTACATCCCACTCTTCACATACCGCTTCATTTTCTTTTTGGTTCTCGTTGGTGATCTCTTCACCCGAACGCGCCATTTCTAAATCAGCTACAGTTTCTGCCGACAGCGAGCTGATCTTATTGATCGTCTCCAGCATAAGATCACGATCCAGCATCGCATGGAGTAAATCGGCCAGTGCAACACAGGCATCAATCGCTGGGTTAACCGCATAAAGATCGAAATCATCAGCGCTTGGCACCATATCTTCAAGCTTTTCTAGCTGCTTCTCGAAATTAATCTTCGCTGATTTAACCGTTAGGATCTCCCAAATACTATCAAGGATAATACGGTAGGTATAAGCATCGGCAAACTCCGTTTCCTCACAGAACAGCACATAATTGGGGTACATACGTTCACATAACGACACCATAAAAGTAAGGTGTTGCCACGGTTCTAATTTCTCTAAACGAAGCTGAACTGGATTTTTTAGCATGGAATAATCTGCGATAGTGGTTTGCAACGGATTCTACTTGATAATACCAAGCTGAACAATTAACTACGGGCTTCAACAGCAAGATCGATAAGAATCCCACCATATATCATCAGCCCAAAAGGAAAATGGCATGCACAAGGTAATGATCGTCTCACGTCAACATCGGGTTTACCGCGATTTACTCAATCATGCAGCCTTACCAAACTTAACGGTGACCGACGATCCTCAACAAGCCACTATCATTTTAGCGGATCCACCACGGATTGCGGATCAACTTAATAACTATCCAAAGTTACAATGGCTCCAATCCACCTTTGCAGGGGTTGATGCGCTAACAGCACCTCAGTTGCGCCAAGATTATCGCTTAACCAATGTTCGTGGCTACTTTGGTCAGCTGATCAGTGAATATGTGCTGGGTTTTCTGATCGACCGTTTTCGCCATATCAGTCATTATCAGCAGCTCGACCAACAACAGATATGGCAACCCCAGCCTTATCGTTCACTCACTGATCTGAAAATGGTTATCTTAGGAACAGGTTCGATTGGGGCGCACTTAGCCCAAGCAAGCCAAGCATTCGGTTTAACCGTTATTGGGGTTAACCGCCGAGGTCATCATGATAACCCTGCCTTTACTCACTGCTATTCTCATGATGCACTCAGTGATGCTTTGGCTCAGGCTGATGTCATCGTCTCAACCTTACCAGCGACCACAGAGACCGATGATTTGCTCAATGCCACCAGCCTACAAGCGTGTAAGCAGGCACTGCTATTTAATGTAGGGCGCGGCAATGCCATCTGCGAGCATGGGTTGTTAACCGCCATCAAACAGGGCCACATTACCCACGCGTACTTGGATGTCTTTAAACAAGAGCCTTTACCACCCGCACATCCATTCTGGGCAAGTGAACACATCACGATTACGCCACACATCGCAGCGGAAAGTTTTCCCGAGCAAGTTATGACTATCTTTAGCGAAAACTACCACCGTTTCCGTCAGCAACAAGCGCTACAATACTCAGTAGACTTCCAACAAGGCTACTAACACAAGATGACGCAACATTTTAGCAACCTGCTAGATCGTGTGCGCGCGTGCACGATCTGCCACGATCATCTCCCATTGGGTCCTCGCCCTATTGTTCAAGCAAACCCACAAGCAAAGTTACTGATCATTGGGCAAGCGCCTGGCACTCGCGTGCATGAAACTGGGATACCATGGAATGACCCCAGCGGTGAGCGGTTGCGTACTTGGCTCGATCTCCCACCGGAACAATTCTACGATGCGAGTCAAATTGCGATTATGCCAATGGGACTCTGCTACCCAGGCAAAGGAAAATCGGGCGATTTACCACCGCGCCCCGAATGTGCACCTCACTGGCATCCTCAATTATTGCCTGCGCTTCCCAATATAGGAATGACGTTGCTCATTGGCCAATACGCACAAAACCACTATCTGACGAATAAACCGAAAACACTGACAGAAACGGTTAAGCAGTGGCAAACATGGGCGCCACATTATTTGCCCTTACCGCATCCGTCACCTCGCAATACGCTGTGGCTTAAACGTAACCCGTGGTTTGAAGAAGACGTAGTGCCTTATATCCGTGACTACGTCCACCAGCATCTGAAGCTGTAACGCTCTCTCTTGGTACAAAAAAGCCCACACCGTAGAAGGAGTGGGCTATTTCGTCGTCTTTATATCACGCGTCGCCTCAAAACAGCGAAGGTTAAGCGCAAAGCATTAACGTATTATTTGTGGTACGGCTTAGACAGCTCGTGTACTGCCTCCACAAATACACCTGCATTTTCAGGCGGCACATCAAGGTGAATGCCGTGGCCTAGGTTAAAGACATGGCCTGTACCTTCATCACCGTAACCTTCAAGAATCGTCGCCACTTCTTGACGAATACGCTCAGGTTGGGCGTAAAGCATAGAAGGATCCATGTTGCCTTGCAGTGCAACTTTATCGCCAATGCGTGCTTTGGCATCCGCAATGTTAATCGTCCAATCTAGACCAACCGCGTCACAGCCTGTTGCTGCGATTTGCTCTAACCACATGCCACCATTTTTGGTGAATAGGGTCACAGGTACACGACGGCCTTCGTTTTCACGGATCAGACCATCGACAATCTTGTGCATGTAACGCAGTGAGAACTCGTTGTAATCACGTGGGGTTAATACACCGCCCCATGTATCAAATACCATCACAGATTGCGCACCCGCTTTGATTTGGGCGTTCAAGTATTCAATAACGCTATCCGCTAGCTTATCAAGCAGTAGGTGCAGGGTTTGTGGCTCTGCATACATCATCTTCTTGATCTTGGTGAAGGCTTTTGAACTACCACCTTCAACCATGTAGGTCGCTAGCGTCCATGGGCTACCAGAGAAACCGATTAACGGCACTTCACCTTGAAGATCTTTTCGGATCTGGCGCACTGCATTCATAACGTACTGCAGTTCACCTTCTGGATCTGGTAAGCCAATCTTGTCGACGTCTGCTTTACAGGTAATTGGGCGCTCAAATTTAGGGCCTTCACCCGCTTCAAAGTAAAGACCAAGACCCATCGCATCTGGAATGGTCAGAATGTCTGAGAATAGGATCGCCGCATCAAGCGGGAAACGACGCAATGGCTGAAGCGTTACCTCACTGGCCAACTCAGCATTCTTACATAGCGACATGAAATCACCAGCAACGCTACGTGTTGCACGGTATTCTGGAAGATAACGGCCAGCTTGACGCATCATCCACACAGGGGTGCAATCTACAGGTTGCTTCAGCAACGCACGTAGGTAACGGTCATTCTTTAATTCGCTCATTTGAAACTCCATGGGTAAATTCTGCCGCGTATTGTATCACTCCCGAGCGGCAACAAAAGAGGGCAATTGTTAAGCAGATCAAGTTTACTGCAACATTCTGATTACTCTATTTGTGAGAGAGCCATGAGACATGATACAAAACTGGCGTGCTAGCAATAATAACAACTACTTACTCATTAAAGAGTAACGAATCACACCTTATCCCTCCCTTCGGAGGGTTTTTTTATCTATGATCCCCCTCCTACTCCTTTAGGGTTATTTCATTTGCTCAAGTGATAATTCGATAAGGTAACGAGCGATTGTTCCCTTAGGAGCAACGTCAGGCAGTGTATCTTTAGTCGCCCACACCGCATCACTCAACTCGGTATAATCTGGTTTTAATTCACCACTTTGATAATCTGCTAAAAAGCCCATCATTAAATTAGATGGAAATGCCCAAGGCTGACTGCCGACATAACGGATATTACTGACAGTGATCCCCGTTTCTTCTAACACTTCACGGGCGACACATTGCTCTAACGTTTCTCCCGCTTCAACAAAACCAGCAATTACGGTGTACATACCTGTCTTATGGCGCGGGTGCTGTGCTAACAACAACTCATCACCACGACGTACTGCAACAATCACACATGGCGATACTCTCGGATAATGGTGGCTATCGCATTGCTGGCACACCATGGCGATTTCACGCTGACCAAGCTGGCACTGACCACCGCATGACGAACAATACTGCTGATTATGTAGCATGTGAGACAGCTGCGTTGCACGGCCAGCTAAATCAAATAAGGCTGGCGGTACATTCAATAATTCACGTTGGCTGTGAAAATCTGCGCAATCAACCTCTTCGGGAGCTTCTAGCCAATAGACAGCGTGATTGTCATACTCACCAATTTTTCTTGCAGCATCAGTACTAAACACTAGTTCTGATTTGCTGAGCAGTGGAAGATTGCCCTGTGGAAGGTAAAGCTTACGATCTTGCACTACACACCAATACGCTATTTCTTGTTTATTTAACATCAATGTTACATCCATCCTTGCAGGGTACCGTTTTTACTGGCAATCTAAACTTGATAACGGAATATGAATCCGCATACAAGGTTCTCTTTATTAAGAGTTTCATAGGTATAGTATCTTGTTAGGATACTGCTAGATCATGAGGGCATGATCATGTTGAGTAAATTTGAGCAAGTACAACAACAATGGGGCGGCACCAGCGACGTCATTGACCACTGGTTAATGTCACGTCAACAGTTGCTGATTGATTACTGTAAACTTGCGGGGCTACCACCCTTTGAAAGCAGTAAAAATCAACTACCTGAAGCCTCTCAACTACAACTCTTCTCGCAACAACTCGTCGATTATATCTCTGCTGGCCACTTTAAAATCTATGACATGGTCATGGCTCGCTGGAACGATACAGGCTATTCACCAACTGAAGATATTTCCCAGCTATATGTCAGAATTACCCAAACGACCGATCCTCTATTAAATTTCGCTGACCGATATTGCGATGCTGATGAAGCCACAGCAATGGATAATTTTGATCTGCACTTATCCGCAGTAGGTGAGCTTATTGAGCAACGTTTTGCGCTTGAAGATAAGCTGATTGAGTTAATCAGCGAAAGTTTGGCTTGCCCTCCGGGCGCATAAAAGCCAACGCACGACAGGTAACGATGAGGCAGCTAAGCTGCTTCTCGTTGTGTCTGTAATATCACATTATCTGCCACATCTTGATGAAAGCAAGTGTCGCCCTCGACACAGCTATCCACCAGCTAGCGCCTTATATCTCATTCATAAACAGCAGAAAACAAAAAGGCATCCCGAAGGATGCCTTTTTAATATCAATCAAGTATGACTACGATGATTAATCGTCGTTTAGACCCGCATTAAGCAGTGCTGCAAGATCTTGAGTCGCTTGCTCTTGATCTACTTGAGGCGCTACTGGCTCAAGTTCAGCATTACGCTCGTTTTGACGGCGTTGGTGGTAAGCGAAACCTGTACCCGCTGGAATCAGACGACCAACGATTACGTTTTCTTTCAGACCACGAAGCTCATCACGCTTACCAGAAACCGCAGCTTCAGTAAGTACGCGCGTCGTTTCTTGGAACGATGCAGCAGAGATGAATGACTCAGTCGCTAGCGATGCTTTCGTGATACCTAGAAGGTCACGAGAGTATGTCGCAATCAGCTTGCCTTCAGCTTCTAGCTGACGGTTTGCGATTGTTACGCGAGAGAATTCAACTTGCTCGCCTGGTAGGAACTCAGAGTCACCTGCCACTACGATAGTTACCTTACGCAGCATTTGACGAACGATAGTCTCGATGTGCTTATCGTTAATCTTAACGCCTTGTAGACGGTAAACTTCCTGAACTTCGTTCACAATGTATTCTGCTACTGCGTGTACACCACGTAGACGTAGAATATCGTGCGGAGTTTCTGGACCATCAGCGATAACATCACCACACTCAACCTTCTCACCTTCGAATACGTTCAACTGACGCCATTTAGGGATCATTTCTTCGTATGCGTTGCCTTCAGCAGGCGTGATGATTAGGCGACGTTTACCCTTCGTTTCTTTACCAAACGAAACTGTACCCGTGATTTCTGCAAGAATTGCAGGCTCTTTCGGCTTACGTGCTTCGAATAGGTCAGCAACTCGTGGTAGACCACCGGTGATATCTTTAGTACCACTAGATGCTTGTGGAATACGCGCTAGCGTATCACCGATGCCAACTTCAGCACCGTCTTCTAGTTGTACGATCGCTTTACCAGGTAGGAAGTACTGTGCTGGCATTTCAGTGCCGGCGATCATTACATCGTTACCTTGCTCATCAACCAATTTAACCGTTGGACGCATGTCTTTACCTGCACCAGTACGCTCAGCTGCGTCTAGTAGGGTAATCATAGACAGACCCGTTAGGTCATCAGTTTGACGAGAGATCGTCACACCATCAATCATATCAACGAATTGGATACGACCTGCCACTTCAGTGATGATTGGCATTGTGTGTGGGTCCCAGTTAGCAACTACGTCGCCCGCTAGAACTTCTTCACCGTCGCCTTTCGACAGGTGTGAACCGTAAGGTAGTTTGTAGTTCTCTTTAGTACGACCAAACTCATCAATGATGCTCATTTGAGACGCACGAGAAGTAATAACTAGCTTACCTTCGTTGTTCGTTACGAACTTAGCATTCTGTAGTTTAACAGAACCTTTGTTCTTAACTTGGATGCTGTTTTCAGCTGCTGCTGCAGATGCCGCACCACCGATGTGGAACGTACGCATCGTTAGCTGTGTACCTGGTTCACCGATTGATTGTGCAGCAACAACACCTACTGCTTCACCAGTGTTCACCAAGTGACCACGCGCTAGATCACGGCCGTAACAGTTCTTACAACAACCGAAGTCGTTTTCACATGTTACAACAGAGCGAACTTTAACTTGGTCAACTGAGTTCTCTTCCAGAATTTCACACCACTTCTCATCAAGAAGCGTGTTACGTGGAGCAAGAACTTCATCTGTACCAGGTTTGATAACGTCTTCAGCAACAACACGACCAAGAACACGATCACCTAGTTGTTCTTTAACATCACCGCCTTCAACAAGTGGCATCATAGTGATACCAGCATGTGTACCACAATCATCCGCAGTAATTACTACGTCTTGTGCTACGTCTACTAGACGACGTGTTAGGTAACCGGAGTTCGCTGTCTTAAGTGCTGTATCGGCAAGACCCTTACGAGCACCGTGCGTAGAGATGAAGTACTGTAGTACGTTCAGACCTTCACGGAAGTTCGCAGTGATCGGCGTTTCGATGATTGAGCCATCCGGCTTAGCCATCAGACCACGCATACCAGCAAGCTGACGAATCTGCGCTGCAGAACCACGAGCACCAGAATCGGCCATCATGTAAACGCTGTTGAACGATTTCTGTTGTTCTTCTTCACCGTCACGGTTAATAACAGTATCGAAAGACAAGTTATCCATCATCGCTTTAGCAACTTGCTCATTCGCTGTTGCCCAGATATCGATAACTTTGTTGTAACGTTCGCCAGCTGTTACAAGACCAGATTGGAACTGCTCTTGGATTTCAGCAACTTCTGCTTCTGCTTCTGCGATCTTGGTGTATTTCGCTTCAGGTACAACCATATCGTCGATACCTACAGACACACCAGATAGTGCAGCGTATGCAAAACCTGTGTACATGATTTGGTCAGCGAAGACTACAGTGTCTTTCATGCCCAATTCACGGTAACAAGTGTTAAGCAGCTTAGAAATTTGTTTCTTACCCAGTGCTTCAGTGTTCACAAGATCGAAAGAAAGACCTTTAGGAACAATTTGCCATAGGATTGCACGACCAACCGTTGTATCAACAAGCTTAGTATCAGCGACTAGGTTGCCTTGCTCGTCGTAACGGTGTTCTGTGATGCGAACTTTCACGCGAGCGTGTAGTTCTGCGTTACCAGTGCGGTATGCCTTTTCAGCTTCAGACGAGCCTTCAAGGTACATGCCTTCACCCTTCGCGTTGATCTTGTCACGCGTCATGTAGTAAAGACCCAATACAACGTCCTGAGAAGGTACGATGATCGGATCACCAGACGCTGGCGATAGGATGTTGTTGGTAGACATCATCAGTGCACGTGCTTCAAGCTGTGCTTCCAGAGTTAGAGGTACGTGTACCGCCATCTGGTCACCATCGAAGTCGGCGTTGTATGCCGCACACACTAGTGGGTGAAGCTGAATCGCTTTACCTTCGATTAGTACTGGTTCAAATGCCTGAATACCTAGACGGTGCAGTGTTGGCGCACGGTTAAGCATTACTGGGTGTTCGCGGATCACTTCGTCTAGGATATCCCAAACAACAGCTTCTTCGCGCTCAACCATTTTCTTAGCAGCTTTGATCGTCGTCGCTAGGCCACGAGTTTCTAGTTTGCCGTAGATAAACGGTTTGAATAGCTCAAGTGCCATCTTCTTAGGAAGACCACACTGATGCAGGCGTAGGTATGGACCTACTGTGATAACAGAACGACCTGAGTAGTCTACACGCTTACCAAGCAAGTTCTGACGGAAACGACCTTGTTTACCCTTGATCATATCAGCAAGAGATTTCAGAGGACGTTTGTTTGAACCTGTGATAGCGCGGCCACGACGACCGTTATCAAGCAATGCATCTACAGACTCCTGAAGCATACGTTTTTCGTTACGTACGATAATATCAGGTGCTGCTAGATCCAGTAGACGCTTCAGACGGTTGTTACGGTTGATTACGCGACGGTACAGATCATTCAGATCTGAAGTAGCGAAACGGCCACCATCTAGCGGTACCAACGGACGAAGATCCGGCGGTAGTACTGGCAATACAGACAGGATCATCCACTCTGGGTTGTTACCTGACTGTAGGAATGCTTCAACAAGCTTAAGACGCTTGGTCAGTTTCTTACGCTTAGTTTCAGAGTTAGTTTCTTCTAGCTCTTCGCGCATGTTTTCGATTTCAGCATTTAGGTCCATGTTGCCTAAAAGTGCTTTAACCGCTTCTGCACCCATCTTAGCGTCGAACTCATCGCCCCACTCTTCAAGTGCATCCAAGTACTGCTCTTCTGAAAGCAGTTGGCTACGCTCAAGATTGGTCATGCCTGGTTCGATAACAACATATGATTCGAAGTAAAGAACACGTTCGATATCACGTAGCGGGATGTCCATTAACAGACCGATACGAGATGGAAGTGACTTTAAGAACCAGATGTGGGCTACAGGTGAAGCTAGCTCAATGTGACCCATACGCTCACGACGTACTTTGGTCTGAGTTACTTCAACGCCACATTTTTCACAAATAACACCGCGGTGTTTTAGGCGTTTGTATTTACCACAAAGACATTCGTAGTCTTTTACCGGGCCAAAGATACGTGCACAGAAAAGACCGTCACGCTCAGGCTTAAAGGTACGGTAGTTGATGGTTTCTGGCTTTTTAACTTCACCAAAAGACCATGAACGGATCATGTCAGGTGAAGCAAGACCGATTTTGATTGCATCAAATTCTTCGGTCTTGTGTTGTGCTTTCAGAAACTTAAGTAAGTCTTTCACATTCGGCTCCTGTGAGGAGTTGACCCATAAAGGCGCCAGTCTGCTGGCGCCTTCATATATATACCGGAGTAACTAATAAGTATGGCTTATGCCTGCTTATTCGTCTTCCAGCTCGATGTTGATACCCAACGAGCGGATTTCTTTCAACAATACGTTGAACGATTCCGGCATACCAGGTTCCATACGATGGTCGCCATCGACGATGTTTTTGTACATCTTCGTACGGCCGTTAACGTCATCCGACTTAACAGTTAGCATTTCCTGTAGAGTGTAAGCTGCGCCATATGCTTCTAGCGCCCATACTTCCATCTCACCGAAACGCTGACCACCGAACTGAGCTTTACCACCCAGCGGCTGCTGAGTAACAAGGCTGTAAGAACCGGTAGAACGGGCATGCATCTTGTCATCAACCAAGTGGTTTAGTTTAAGCATGTACATGTAACCAACAGTTACAGGACGCTCAAACGCATCACCGGTGCGACCGTCAAACAGTTTCAACTGACCAGACTCTGGTAGATCACCAAGCTTCAACAGTTCTTTGATAGATTTCTCAGGAGCACCATCAAATACTGGCGTTGCAATTGGTAGACCTTTACGTAGGTTCTGAACCAGCGTACGTACTTCATCGTCAGATAACTCTGCGATATCTACGTTCTGACGAGTTTCGCCTAGATCGTAAACTTTCTGCAGGAAGTTACGGAACTTGTGAAGTTCTTGTTGCTGCTTCAGCATCTCGTTAAGTTTGTCACCGATACCTTTCGCTGCAAGACCCAAGTGAGTCTCCAGGATCTGACCGATGTTCATACGAGATGGTACACCCAGTGGGTTCAGAACGATGTCGACAGTCTGACCTTTTTCATCGTACGGCATATCTTCAACAGGGTTAATCTTAGAGATTACACCTTTGTTACCGTGACGACCCGCCATCTTATCACCAGGTTGGATACGACGTTTAACAGCTAGGTATACTTTAACAATCTTAAGTACGCCTGGTGCTAGGTCATCGCCCTGTGTGATCTTACGACGCTTGGTTTCAAACTTCTTATCGAATTCAGCTTTAAGCTCATCGTACTGCTCAGCCAACTGCTCTAGTTGGTTTTGCAGGTTTTCATCGTCAAGCGTTTGTGCAAACAGCGTTTCACGGTTCATTGAAGACATTTTATCTTCGCTGTAACCCGCAGAAAGAAGCAGTGTACGAACACGAGCAAGAAGACCACCCTCAAGGATCTGGAATTCTTCTGTGATGTCTTTCTTCGCTTCTTTCAGCTGCATTTCTTCGATTTCAAGCGCACGCTTGTCTTTTTCTACGCCATCGCGAGTAAAGACTTGAACGTCGATGATGGTACCAGACACTGAGTTAGGTACACGTAGAGAAGAGTCTTTAACATCAGACGCTTTCTCACCGAAGATTGCACGAAGTAGCTTCTCTTCTGGAGTCAGTTGAGTTTCACCTTTAGGTGTCACTTTACCTACCAGAATGTCGCCGCCTTTAACTTCCGCACCGATGTAAACGATACCTGATTCATCCAGCTTAGATAGCGCTGCTTCACCCACGTTAGGGATATCGGCAGTGATTTCTTCTGAGCCAAGTTTAGTATCACGAGCCACACAAGATAGTTCTTGAATGTGGATAGTTGTCAGGCGATCTTCCTGTACAACACGCTCAGATACTAAGATGGAATCCTCGAAGTTGTAACCGTTCCAAGGCATGAATGCGATACGCATGTTTTGACCAAGCGCTAGCTCACCAAGGTCTGTTGAAGGACCATCAGCAAGAACATCACCACGTGCTACTGGCTCGCCAGGTAGTACAGTTGGACGCTGGTTAATACATGTGTTCTGGTTAGAACGGGTGTACTTCGTCAGGTTGTAAATGTCGATACCAGCTTCGCCAGGTACTAGCTCGCTTTCGTTAACTTTAACAACGATACGAGAAGCATCTACTGACTGAACCATACCGCCACGTTTAGCAACAGCTGTTACACCTGAGTCAACCGCTACGTTACGCTCGATACCAGTACCAACTAACGGCTTATCAGCGCGTAGTGTTGGAACTGCCTGACGTTGCATGTTCGCACCCATAAGGGCACGGTTAGCATCATCGTGTTCAAGGAACGGGATTAGGGATGCCGCCACAGATACAACCTGGTTGGTTGCAACGTCCATGTATTGAACATGGTCACGTGGGTGCAGACCTGAATCACCTTTCTGACGTGCAGTGATCAGTTCGTCAGCAAAAGAACCATCTTCGTTAAGCGCGGCATTCGCCTGTGCGATAACGTATTGGCCTTCTTCGATTGCAGACAGGTATTCAATTTCTTCGGAAACTTTACCATCAACTACTTTACGGTAAGGCGTTTCAAGGAAACCGTAAGGGTTACATTGAGCAAACGCTGAAAGTGAGTTGATAAGACCGATGTTTGGACCTTCAGGGGTTTCGATTGGACATAGACGACCGTAGTGAGTCGCGTGTACATCTCGAACCTCAAAGCCAGCACGTTCACGAGTCAGACCACCTGGACCAAGCGCCGAGATACGACGTTTGTGAGTAACTTCTGACAACGGGTTGTTCTGGTCCATAAACTGAGACAGTTGCGAAGAGCCAAAGAACTCTTTTACTGCCGCAGAAATTGGCTTAGCGTTAATTAGGTCTTGAGGCATGATTGCATCAAGATCGCCTAGGCTTAGACGCTCTTTAACTGCACGCTCAACACGTACTAGACCAACGCGGAATTGGTTTTCAGCCATTTCGCCAACTGAACGAATACGACGGTTACCAAGGTGGTCGATATCATCAACTTCACCACGACCGTTACGGATGTCGATCAATTTACGCATAACATCAATGATGTCGTGCTCGTCTAGTGTGCCTGAACCTGTTGTTTCGTCACGTAGCATTGAGCTGTTGAACTTCATACGGCCTACAGCAGATAGGTCGTAACGATCTTCAGAGAAGAACAGACTTTCAAACAGTTGCTCAGCTGCTTCACGTGTTGGCGGCTCACCAGGGCGCATCATGCGGTAGATTTCTACAAGCGCACTTAGACGATCTGTGGTGCTGTCAACGCGTAGCGTTTCAGACATGTACGGACCAAAGTCTAGATCGTTAGTAAATAACGTCTGGATAGACTTGTGACCAGCCTGAGATAGCAGCGCTAGTGATTCTAGGCTCAATTCTTGGTTAGCTGAAACAATCAACTCACCCGTTTCTTCATTCACGTAATCGCGAGAAGAAATTTTGCCTACAATGTATTCAACAGGTACTTCGATATGATCTACGCCGTCTTTGCCTAATTGGCGAATATGACGGGCAGTGATACGACGACCAGTTTCAACGTACACCTTACCGTTCGCTTCGATATCAAAGCTTGCAGTTTCGCCACGTAGACGATCAGGGACTAGTTCCATTACTAAAGCAGTGCCTTGAACTTCGAAGTTTACTTTTTCGAAGAATAGGTCAAGGATTTCTTCAGTAGTTTTACCTAGTGCACGAAGAATGATTGAAGCTGGAAGCTTACGACGACGGTCGATACGTACGAATACGTTATCCTTAGGATCAAATTCGAAATCCAACCATGAACCACGGTATGGGATTACGCGTGCGTTATATAGCACTTTACCTGAGGAGTGGGTCTTACCCTTATCGCTGTCGAAGAAGACACCCGGGCTACGGTGCAGCTGGGATACGATAACCCTCTCGGTACCGTTAATAACGAATGTACCGTTATCTGTCATGAGCGGAATTTCGCCCATGTAAACTTCTTGTTCTTTGATGTCTTTTACGGTGCCAGCAGGCGCGTCTTTATCGTACATAACAAGGCGAAGCTTCACACGTAGTGGAGCAGAGTATGTTACGCCACGAATCTGACATTCTTTAACATCGAAGACCGGCTCACCGAGACGATAGCTAACGTATTGCAGCTCGGAATTGCCATTGTAGCTCTGAATTGGAAAGACAGAACGAAAGGCAGCTTCTAGACCGTAATGCCCTTCAGGATCCTGCTCGATGAATTTTTTAAAAGACTCAAGCTGGATCGACAGCAAGTATGGTATGTCCAACACTTGCGGACGCTTACCAAAATCCTTACGGATACGCTTTTTCTCGGTATAAGAGTAAACCATAGGTTCCTCAGATCGCTGATAAGTGATCCAAACTGTCCAACTATGGGACAGTGACTAGTAACATTGTTTATTGTAGGAACAACCCCAAAGAATATAGAGCTGTTTTTTGCGTGAATAATGGTTACAAAACAATGTGAAAATTACCATTACCCTACAGCGCAAAAAGGCCGGTGGCATTTTGCCACCAGCCATTAGCCTAAAAAGGCTAAGAAATCAAATATTTATTATTTGATTTCAACAGAAGCACCAGCTTCTTCTAGTTGAGCTTTAAGAGCTTCAGCTTCAGCTTTGTCAACACCTTCTTTAAGTGGTGCTGGCGCGCCGTCTACTACAGCTTTAGCTTCTTTAAGACCTAGGCCAGTTGCGCCACGTACAGCTTTGATAACTTGTACTTTCTGTGAACCAGCAGCTGTTAGGATTACGTCAAACTCAGTTTGCTCTTCAGCAGCTTCAGCTGCTGCGCCGCCTGCTACAACTGCAGCTGCAGCAGTAACACCGAATTTTTCTTCCATAGCTTCGATAAGCTCAACAACTTGCATTACAGACATTTCTGCAACTGCGTCTAGGATTTGCTCGTTAGTGATAGACATAACAATTCTCTTTGAAATCAACAATTAATTTAATATAGCGTTCAGATAAAACAGGGACAATTAAGCCGCTGCTTCTTCTTTCTGATCGCGTACAGCTGCGATAGTACGTACCAGCTTGCCAGCTGAAGCTTCTTTCATGCACATCATTAGGCGTGCAATAGCTTCGTCGTAAGTTGGTAGTGTCGCAAGAATTTCTGCGTCAGCAACAGCGCCTTCGAATGCGGCTGCTTTGATCTCGAAATCTTTATTCTCTTTAGCGAAGTCTTTAAAAAGACGCGCTGCAGCACCTGGGTGCTCGTTAGAGAAGCCGATTAGTGATGGACCAACAAAAACGTCTTTAAGACATTCAAAATCAGTACCTTCAACTGCACGACGTGCTAGTGTGTTACGAACAACTTTCAGGTAAACGCCGTTTTCACGAGCTTGTTTACGTAGAGAAGTCATCGCACCAACCGCAACGCCACGAGAGTCAGCAACAACTGCAGACAGGGCACCATTGGCAGCTTCGTTGACTTCAGCAACAATTGCTTTTTTGTCTTGAAGATTTAATGCCATTGGAATAGCTCCTGGATTTTTTGCTGGGTTACCCCAGTCATTACACCACTCACTGTCAGAATGACAGGAGAGTCTTTACGGCGCAGATCCAAGATAGATTTACATCAATCATGTTCTGGCACCGTCTACGTAGGTAAACATTAAGTTCAAAAAGAACGCCTACGGTCTTTGACGAAGGCTAATTATTAACTAATTAACCTCAGCCATGAATTTGTGAACGCCAAATTATACATCAATTTGGCGTTTCTGCAAATTATTGTGCGTTAGTGTCCAGAGTGTTCTGGTCTAGCGCTACACCTGCACCCATAGTGGTAGAGATGCTTACTTTCTTAAGGAAAGTACCTTTAGCTGAAGAAGGCTTAGCTTTCTTCAGTGCAACTAGAAGAGCTTCTAGGTTCTCTTTTAGTTGTGCAGCATCGAAGTCCACTTTACCGATAGTAGTGTGGATGATGCCGTTTTTGTCGTTACGGTAACGAACCTGACCAGCTTTAGCATTTTTAACTGCTTGAGCAACGTTAGGAGTTACAGTACCAACTTTAGGGTTTGGCATTAGACCGCGTGGACCAAGGATAGTACCTAATTGACCAACAACGCGCATTGCATCTGGAGATGCGATAACAACGTCAAAGTCCATTACGCCTTTCTTAACTTGATCAGCAAGCTCTTCCATACCCACTAGGTCAGCGCCAGCTTCTTTCGCAGCTTCAGCGTTTGCACCTTGAGTGAATACAGCAACACGGATCTCACGACCAGTACCGTGTGGTAGCACAGTTGCGCCACGTACGTTTTGGTCTGATTTACGTGCATCGATGCCTAGGTTAACAGCAACGTCTACAGATTCAGTAAATTTAGCAGTAGCTAGTTCTTTAAGAAGAGCAACAGCTTCGTTGATGTCATACTCACGTGTGATATCAACTTTCTCGCGGATTACGCGCATACGTTTAGTAAGTTTTGCCATTGTCTTAACCCTCTACCACTAGACCCATTGAACGAGCAGTACCAGCAATCGAACGCTTCATAGCTTCGATGTCAGCACCAGTCATGTCCGCAGCTTTAGTTTCTGCGATCTCTTGGATCTGAGCGTCAGTAACAGTACCAACTTTCTCAGTGTTCGGACGGCCAGAACCAGACTTAACGCCTGCAGCTTTCTTAAGAAGAACTGCTGCCGGTGGAGTCTTAGTGATGAACGTGAAAGAACGGTCATTGTATACTGTGATAACAACTGGAGTCGGTAGACCTTTCTCTAGAGAGTCAGTCTTAGCGTTGAACGCTTTACAGAATTCCATGATGTTAACACCGTGTTGACCAAGAGCTGGACCAACCGGTGGACTTGGGTTTGCTGCACCAGCTGCAACTTGCAGCTTGATGTACGCTTCTACTTTTTTAGCCATTGCTATATACCTAAATTTGGGTTCAAACGTCTATTTCTTAAATAAATAGACTCCCCGTCTAACGAAAGGGCGCGAAATTATAATGTAATTTCACGCCCCTGACAATATCGCGCTGATTGTTTTTTGATCAGCTTTTTTCCACTTGACCGAATTCTAGTTCAACTGGCGTTGCGCGACCGAAGATCGATACAGAAACCTTAATACGGCTCTTATCGTAATCCACTTCTTCAACGGTACCGTTGAAGTCTGCAAATGGACCATCAGTAACACGTACCACTTCACCTGGTTCAAAGACCGTTTTGTGAATTGGTGACTCACTCGCCTTCTCAAGGCGATTAAGAATTGCTGCTGCCTCTTTATCAGAGATAGGAGCTGGACGGTCAGACGTTCCGCCGATGAAGCCCATTACACGAGGAATACTACGCACCAAGTGCCAGCTTTCATCATTCATCACCATTTGTACAAGTACATAGCCCGGGAAGAACTTGCGCTCGCTTTTACGGCGTTGGCCTGCACGTACTTCAACCACTTCTTCCGTAGGTACTAAAACCTCGTCAAATAGGTCTTCCATACCATGCATTTTGATATGTTCACGTAGTGATTGTGCCACACGACCTTCAAAACCAGAGAAGGCTTGAACCACATACCATCGTTTTTTCGGAGCTTCGCTCATGAACTTTTACCTCACACACCGGTAACTAGGCGGACTAGACGGACCATAATGCCGTCAATGCCCCATAGGGCTAACGCCATAACAACAGTGACAGCTAGAACGATAAAGGTTGTCTGCGTAGCTTCCTGACGAGTAGGCCATACTACCTTGCGGACTTCCATGCGCGACTCACGAGCAAACGTAATCGCGGTTTTACCTTTCGCTGTAAGTGCAGCAATACCACCAGCAGCAGCCACAAGGACTACAACAGCAGCAGCGCGAAACACTACAGAAACATCACTGTACAGGTAATTACCAACCACAGCGGCAGCGAGCAGCGCAATTACGACAACCCATTTAAGGCCATCCATATTGCTTGAGCTGCTTGGGTTTTCGGCATTCGCTTTCATACAACCAACCTGTAACTAGTCTCAATATAGACGAAAATTACCCCGCAAAAGCGAGGCAAAGAAAATGAAATCAATCGCTAACTTATTAATTAACGAACAGAAAATTTCATCTCTGCAAAATTTCTCTCTACGTCAAATGGCTAAAAAACATGCAATTTAGACATTTAACGCAGAAAAAGGGCATCAAATGATGCCCTTTTTAGTACCGTGTCGTCAAATATTATTCAACGATAGTTGCAACAACACCAGCACCAACTGTACGGCCACCTTCACGGATAGCAAAACGTAGACCTTCGTCCATCGCGATTGGCGCGATTAGAGTAACAGTCATAGAGATGTTATCACCAGGCATTACCATTTCTACGCCTTCAGGTAGTTCGATAGTACCTGTTACGTCAGTTGTACGGAAGTAGAACTGTGGACGGTAACCTTTGAAGAAAGGAGTGTGACGACCGCCTTCATCTTTAGAAAGAACRTAGATTTCTGAAGTGAAAGTAGTGTGTGGAGTGATTGARYYWGGCTTAGCAAGAACTTGACCACGYTCAACTTCRTCACGCTTAGTACCACGTAGAAGAACACCAACGTTCTCACCAGCACGGCCTTCGTCAAGAAGTTTACGGAACATCTCAACACCAGTACAAGTAGTTAGCGTAGTTTCTTTGATACCTACGATAGCAACTTCGTCACCTACAGTGATGATACCTTGCTCAACACGACCAGTTACAACAGTACCACGGCCTTGGATTGAGAATACATCTTCGATTGGAAGGATGAATGGTAGATCGATAGCACGCTCTGGCTCTGGGATGTAAGAATCTAGMGCTTCAGCTAGTTCAACAATCTTGTCTTCCCACTCTTTCTCGCCGTTTAGAGCGCCAAGTGCAGAACCCATGATTACTGGACAGTCATCACCAGGGAATTCGTATTCAGAAAGAAGTTCACGAACTTCCATTTCTACTAGTTCTAGTAGYTCTTCATCATCAACCATGTCACATTTGTTCATGAATACGATGATGTAAGGGATACCAACCTGACGACCAAGAAGGATGTGCTCACGCGTCTGTGGCATAGGGCCATCAGTTGCAGCAACAACTAGGATACCGCCGTCCATTTGAGCAGCACCAGTGATCATGTTTTTAACGTAATCGGCGTGTCCAGGACAGTCAACGTGTGCGTAGTGACGAGTTGGAGTATCGTACTCAACGTGAGAAGTTGAGATTGTGATACCGCGCTCACGCTCTTCAGGAGCGTTATCGATAGATGCGAAGTCTTTAGCAACACCACCGTACACTTTTGCAAGTGTAGTACAGATAGCAGCAGTTAGAGTTGTTTTACCGTGGTCGACGTGGCCGATAGTACCAACGTTAACGTGCGGTTTTACGCGTTCAAATTTTTCTTTAGACACAATCGTGTTCCTTCCTAGTTAAGATACGCCCCCTACTAGGTTAGGGAGCGCGTCTGAAGTTTGTATTTTATGCGCCAACGCAAGTTGACGCAATATCAATTACGTGCGATCTGCAATAATACTGTCAGCAACGTTCTTAGGGACTTCAGCATATTCGCTAAATTCCATAGAGTACGATGCACGACCTTGCGTTGCAGAACGTAAGTCAGTTGCGTAACCAAACATCACAGATAGTGGCACTTGTGCACGAATGATTTTAAGGCCAGCAGGGCCATCATCCATACCTTCGATCATGCCGCGACGACGGTTAAGGTCGCCAACAACATCACCCATCCAGTCTTCTGGTGTGGTTACTTCAACTTTCATCATAGGTTCAAGAATTACAGGGTTTGCCTCAAGAGCACCTTTCCTGAATGCCATTGAACCTGCGATCTTAAACGCCATTTCGTTTGAATCAACATCGTGGTAAGAGCCATCGAATAGCGTCGCTTTCACATCGAGTACCGGGTAACCCGCTAGTACACCGTTGTTCATCTGCTCTTCGATACCTTTAGCAACCGAGCTAATGTATTCTTTAGGTACAGTGCCGCCCACGATTTCATCAACGAATATGAAGCCTTCACCCTGTTCTGACGGTTCGATTTTCAGCCATACGTGTCCGTATTGACCTCGACCACCAGATTGACGAATGAACTTGCCTTCCACTTCAGTGTTACCACGAATAGTTTCGCGATAAGCAACCTGAGGTTTACCAACATTACACTCGACGCTGAATTCACGCTTCATACGATCAACGATGATATCTAGGTGAAGTTCACCCATGCCAGAAATTAACGTCTGACCTGATTCATCGTCTGTTTCTACACGGAAAGATGGGTCTTCTGCTGCTAGTTTACCTAGCGCAACACCCATTTTCTCTTGATCCGCTTGAGAGCGCGGTTCTACCGCGATCTGAATAACTGGTTCAGGGAATTCCATGCGCTCAAGGATAACTTTATTATCTTGGTCACATAGTGTGTCACCTGTCGTCGCATATTTAAGACCGATAGCAGCAGCGATATCACCAGCACGAACTTCTTTTACTTCTTCGCGCTTGTTTGCATGCATCTGTACGATACGACCAAAACGCTCACGTTTTTCTTTAACTGGGTTATAGACGGTGTCACCTGAGTTAACCACACCAGAGTAAACACGCATAAACGTAAGGTTACCAACGAATGGGTCAGTTGCGATCTTGAATGCTAGAGCCGCAAAAGGTTCTTCATCGCTAGAGTGACGCTCTACTGTGTTACCGTCCATATCTTCACCATGGATAGCTTTTACTTCCGTTGGTGATGGTAGGAATTCGATAACCGCGTCTAGTACTGCCTGAACACCTTTGTTCTTGAATGCAGAACCACAAGTCGCTAGGACGATTTCGTTGTTTAAAGTACGCTGGCGTAAACCTGCTTTGATTTCAGATTCAGACAGTTCGCCTTCTTCCAGGTACTTTTCCATTAGCTCTTCAGTAGCTTCAGCTGCTGATTCCACTAAGTTTTCACGCCATTCATCTGCCAAGTCTTGCATGTCAGCTGGAATGTCTTCATAGGTAAATGTCATACCCTGATCATCTTCATTCCAGTTGATTGCCTTCATCTTGATCAGGTCAACAACGCCTTTAAATTCTTCTTCTGCACCAATATTCAAATGAATAGGGACAGGGTTTGCGCCAAGACGGTTTTTAATCTGCTCAACAACCCGTAGGAAGTCAGCACCTGTGCGGTCCATCTTGTTTACGAAAACCATACGTGGAACTTCGTATTTATCAGCTTGACGCCATACAGTCTCAGACTGAGGTTCAACGCCCGAAGAGCCACAAAATACAACAACAGCACCATCGAGTACGCGCAAAGAACGTTCTACTTCAATAGTAAAGTCAACGTGTCCAGGGGTGTCAATGATGTTTACGCGATGCTCTGGAAATTGACCTTCCATACCACGCCAGAAGGTAGTCGTAGCAGCAGATGTGATAGTGATACCACGCTCTTGCTCCTGCTCCATCCAGTCCATGGTTGCTGCGCCGTCGTGTACTTCACCGATCTTATGAGAAAGGCCAGTGTAGAACAGGATACGCTCAGTAGTAGTGGTTTTACCGGCGTCTACGTGAGCACAGATACCGATATTACGGTAGCGCTCAATAGGAGTTTTACGAGCCACGATTGTATCCTCTTACTAAGGGAGTCCTTAGAGTAAAATAGGCGCGGCAGGCAAAAGCCTGTCGCGCCATTCTTATTACCAGCGGTATTACCAGCGGTAATGTGCGAACGCTTTGTTCGCGTCTGCCATACGGTGAACGTCTTCACGTTTCTTAACAGCAGAACCTTTGTTGTCAGCCGCATCTAGCATTTCAGCTGCAAGACGCATAGCCATAGATTTTTCACCACGCTTGCGCGAAGCTTCAACCAACCAACGCATAGCAAGTGCGTTACGGCGAACCGGACGTACTTCTACAGGTACTTGGTAAGTTGAACCACCAACACGGCGAGATTTAACTTCCACCGATGGGCGTACATTTTCAAGAGCTTTTTCGAATACAGATAGGTGTTCTTCACCAGACTTTTCAGCCATTGCTTCTAGAGCAGTGTAAACGATTTTTTCAGCAGTAGATTTTTTACCGTCAACCATTAGGATGTTAACGAATTTTGCCAGCAGTTCAGATTTGAACTTAGGATCTGGAAGGATCTTACGCTGACCGATTACGCGACGACGTGGCATGGATATTCTCCGTTGTCTTCTTCAGGTTATCCAAAACTTTACAGTTTCTTCAAATAATTAAATTGAGTGTTTGGCCTTACTTAACGGAATCCATTAAGACTTAGGACGCTTCACACCGTACTTAGAACGACCTTTCTTACGGTCATTAACGCCTGCACAGTCAAGTGCACCGCGAACAGTGTGGTAACGCACACCTGGTAAATCTTTAACACGACCACCACGGATAAGAACAACACTGTGCTCTTGAAGGTTGTGACCTTCACCGCCGATGTATGAAGTAACTTCAAAGCCGTTAGTTAGACGAACACGACATACTTTACGTAGTGCTGAGTTCGGTTTTTTAGGTGTAGTAGTGTAAACACGAGTACATACACCACGTTTTTGTGGACACGCTTCTAGCGCAGGCACGTTGCTTTTAACAACTTGCTTTGCACGTGGCTTGCGTACCAACTGGTTAATAGTTGCCATTAAATAGCTCCTGAAAATATTACTTTCGTAAATGTGAAAAATCTGCCTCCCAACAACAGGAGGACGCGAAATTTTAGGCGTCGCACTAGAGGGTGTCAAGATCTAACCAGCGATCAATAAGGTGATCATTTCTTAAACAATCTGCATTCCGTGCAATGAATAGGGGTATCGTGCGCCAATTACGCCCATTTCATTTGTGTTTCACATTTGCTAGAAAGCAAAACAAATCCATTATAATCAATGACTTCAAAGCCAGCTGTTAGTTTTTCAATTAAGCCACGAGCAAGCGCGTCTTCATGAAGAACATAAATTTTTTGCCCTGAATTTTTTAATGCTTGGCACCAGTTATTTTCATCTATCGCGGCAATAACGGCGTCTTGTAGCAATAAAATTGCATCATTTTGGCTGCTATAGCGTAAGCAATCAGCAAGTGCTGCTGTTTGAAATGGTGATGTTGTGACAGTATGGAGCATCTCGACCTCAAAAGCTTAGTACACGTTGGCAAGTTTGCAGACGCTCAGTAAGCGCCTCAGACGATAGTACTGAAACATCAATTAAGATGTCTTGTTCGATGATGCCACGCTCAGCTAATGACTGCTGGCAGACATAGACGTTTTCAATATCGTACAACTCAAGCATTTTAAACGTCGCGATATAATCACGGGAGAGAATGGCTTTAGGCTGCTGATTTTTCAATAACTGAAAAACACCATCGCCAATAAAAAATAGGTGTAAATCTTCACTGTAAGCCGATGTTGCTAACACTGCATCAAGCCCTTCGCGTCCAGCTGCGACACCGTGTGGGGCTGTTCGAAATACAAATCCGAGTGGTTTCATGTTTTTCTCTATCATGACAGGTAGTTATCAATATGAGAGACGTAATAAAAAAAGTGGCCGCACTGGTTTATTCGCCGTCTCTCTGAGTAACCGAACTTAGAATTGAATAACGCGATCGGCGCTAAGCAGTGCTTCTGCCAAGCCCCCTAGCCCCGCTTGTTCAAAGCCTTGTGCCAAGTTTTGACTTGGTAAAGCATTCAGCGTGGCTTCTTGTTCACCAACAATGCCACGCCGAAGCGCTGCCGCCACACAAGTTTGTAACTCGATATTGTGTTGCTTCGCTAATGTTTGCCATGCCGACACTAAGTCAAATTCATCTGACGCGGGAGCCGTTAAGGCAGAGCCGTTATAGACCCCGTCTTGATAAAAAAACACCCGAGAAAGCTGATGGCCTGCCGCGAAAAGAGCGAGTGCAAACTGGTAAGCCGAACGTGCTGCTTGGCTTCCATAGGCAGGACCATCAACGACCAAGACATACTTCAATGTCATTTGTCGCCATCCTCGGTTTTGCGTTGACGAATATAGAGGTACACAGTGTGCTTTGAGATATTCAAACGATCCGCAACACGGTTAATCGCATCTTTAATGTCGAAAATACCTTTATCGAACAGCTCCATGACGATTTGGCGGTTCTTAGCATTATTCGAGACATTTTTATCCGCGTTGATTTCTTCGATGGTGCGCTCGACCGTTTGGTCAACCAACTCATCGACATCACTGGCAAAGTTAACCGTAGATGCAGCTTGTTTTGCTTCATCGGTTGGCATGAAAGATTGCAGAATTTGAGCAAAAGGCGCATCAAGATTTACGTTAATACACAGTAAACCAATAATCACATTGTCACCATTGCGAATCGCAATCGTGATCGATTTCATTAAGCTGCCACCTTTCGCGCGAGTAAAGTAAGCGCGAGAGAAGTTACGCTCAGACCCTTCGATATCACGCAGCATACGCAATGCTAAATCGGTGATTGGTGACCCCACTTTACGACCGGTATTCTCACCATTGGCAATCTTAATGGCAGAGGTATTAATATCGGCGAGTGAGTGTAATACGATTTCACAAAAAGGACCGATCAGTGCGGCTAGGCCATCCACCACGGCTTCGTATGAACGTAAAATAATGTAGTCGTGCTCAGTGAAAACGCGAGTTTTTACCACCTCACCTTCCACCATCACTTCAGGACCAAAATTATCTGTAGATACCACTATCAACTCTTCCTTGCTAATACTCATATACCAATCGGCACAAGGGTATCGTGTGCACGATATTATGCCGATTGGTATCAATAGCTACGCCTCTCAAGTATGGCGATAGCAATAGTATGAGCATAAATTCAACTGTTGGTGGCAAGTTTATCAGAAAATTGATATGAAAAGACCCAACAATAGTCGGGTCTTATCAAAGTCATTGCAGATTTTGCGAATTAACGCATGTAACTTTACTGCGTTTGAGCGTCTGTCGCAGGTTTTTCTGCTTTTACGATTTCTAGTAGCTCAACTTCGAAAACAAGCGTTGAGTTAGCAGGGATCGTTGGATTTGCTTGTGCGCCGTAAGCAAGCTCAGGCGGGATAACAAACTTAAACTTAGAACCAACAGGCATAAGCTGTACGCCTTCCGTCCAACCTGGGATCACTTGGTTTAGTGGGAAAGTCGCAGGTTGGTTACGCTTGTACGAGCTATCAAACTCAGTACCGTCAGTTAGCATACCTTTGTAGTGTACTTTAACGGTATCGGTCGCCGCTGGCTTTTCACCATCGGCAGCAGTTTCTACTTGGTAAAGTAGACCTGATTCAGTTTTTGTTACGCCTTCCAATTTTTCGAAGTCAGCACGGTATTCTTCACCCGCTTTCACTGTTTTCTCAGCTTCTGCTTTTGCTTTTGCTTCAACGATGTCAGAAACACGCTTGTCTAGATCTTGTAGCGCTTGTTGTGTTTCTTCTGGTGTTAGGCGACTCTTGTCTGCAAATACATCGCTAACACCTGCCAGTACGCTTTCACGATCTAGGTTTAAACCAAGCTCTTGTTGCTGGTCTAGGTTAGCGGCTAGGTATTGCGCTAGTGATGCACCAATCGCGTATGCTGCTTTTTCATCTTCAGTTGCGAAAGTGGCTGGTGCTGCTTCAGCTGCAACCTGCTCTACTTTTGCTGGCTCTGCCGGTTTTGTTTCCGCCGCTTTTTCATCTTGGCAGCCCACTGCAAGCAAAATTGTTGCAGCCAAAACTGACATCTTTAGAACAGGTTTCATGTAATTCTCCATTCTCACCGAGGGTGTCCCTCATTTTTTATGCTTAGCTTTTCATCTAGAAGGTGTGAAAAGCATGCCATATCAATATACTAATCTCTTTCCCGATAAAACAACCGGAACTCAAGCTTAATGCGTTCAATTTCGCAAAGAATTTGCTTAATCCTGACAGTTATAGTCCTAAGCGGCTGTTTTTTCACAGGCTCAGAAGTACAACGTTGGCAACTCGCCACTGATGGCGCCACCAGTTTCAGCCTTAGCCGTGATGGCCGTTTTGCGCTGTATTACACTAATGCACAAGGTATCGTACTGTGGGATCTACAGCAAAACAAAAACTTAGCAAAGTTTGGCTCACAAGATCCAGCGCACAATACGGTAATAAGCAGTGCAATTTCCGATAATAACCGTTACGCCATTACCGCCACGGCGCAAAACTTTGCCGTTTGGGATCTTGCTTGGGGCCAATCTGATGGCTTATGGTCGATTTCAGATGGCATTATTCGAGATGTTGATATCGCAAATAATGGCCAGCATGTTGTACTCGGGCTATCAAATGGCAAAGCACTTTATATCGACTTGGGCACCGGACGACGCTTAGAGTTCCTTGCCCACCGAGAAAAAGTCAATTCTGTCGCCATTTCACCAAATGGCCAATATGTGTTGTCGGGCGGTAATGACTACATGGCGTATTTTTGGGATACCCAAACCGGTCAAATTCGTAACCGCTTTGAACATAGCTCGCGGATCAGTCGAGTTGCACTACAACGTGATGGCTTGTTAGCACTGACTGCCGATGGTACCAACGAGGCATACATTTGGGATCTGACCACAGGCGAACAACAAGCTCAGCTATCGGTGCGCTTACGCCAACAGAACCTATCGAGCGCCCGTTTCTCTGATGATGGCAAAACATTAGCCACTGGAACGCCAGCTAAACGGGTTGAACTGTGGGATACCACCACAGGCAAAAACTTAGGCCGCTGGGAAGCGGCAACCCAGCAAGATGCTCGACCGCCATCCGCAGTCGTGTATGATGTGGCCATTACGTCTACTGGGCAGGTAATATCAGGGAGTTCCTCTGGCATTGCTCAGGCATGGACAACCGATTGAGAAAGTATTGATTGCTATGACAGAAATTGAACAGCTACGTGCGCAAGTCGATGAATTGGAAATGAAGCAAGCCTTCCAAGAGCAAACGATTGAAGAACTGAATGAAGCGCTAACCGCTCAACAGTTCTTAATTGAGCGCATGCAAGTACAAATGAAATTCTTGGTTGAGAAACAAAAAAGCAGCCAAACGTCTAACCTTGCAGACGAATCAGAAGAAACACCACCACCGCATTATTAATATTTTAATGATGCAGGATCAAAAACGGGAAGCCTTGGCTTCCCGTTTTTATATTCTTTTCAGCTAAGTGAAACCTTGCCTAAGCACTATGCTTAGCGAAGTTCGACTTAGTGAGAGCAGCAACCGCCTTCGCTTTTGCCTTCGCCGCCACAACAGCCGCCTTCACCGTGCTCGTGGTCGTGACCGTGGTCGTCGCCACAGCTACCGCCACCACAACAGCCGCCACCTTGGTGGATATGACCGTGCTCAGCTTCTTCCGCAGTCGCTTCACGTAGTGCTACGATTTCAACATCAAAAGACAGTGTTTGACCAGCAAGCATGTGGTTGCCATCAACAACAACGTGGTCGCCATCAACTTCTGTTACTTCAACAGGGATCGGACCTTGGTCTGTATCCGCAAGGAAGCGCATACCAACAGTGATTTCATCAACACCTTGGAATACGTCAGCAGGTACACGCTGAACCATTTCGTCCATGTGCTCGCCATAGGCTTCTTCAGGAGAAACTGTCACTTCAAATTTGTCGCCAGCTTCACGACCTTCAAGTGCCTTCTCAAGACCTACGATTAGGTTATTGTGACCGTGTAGGTAATCTAGTGGCGCTTCAGTCGTTGATTGGTCAACTACTGCACCTTCTTCTGTTTTTACTTGATAAGCCAAGCTTACTACGATGTCTTTAGTGACTTTCATGTTTACTCCAAAATATGAGCGGGGTGCAAAGTGGGCATGATACCTAAAATTGGTCTCATAAGCACAGCGGATTTTTTACGCTATCACTCTGGCTTAAAAATACCGATGACTTGCTCTGGCTTATCATCAGCAATATGTTCACTGTTTTCTGCAGCTTGCGGCAAACGGCGGTCAGTATGGTCGCAAGCGACACACTCAACCATCTCGATGTTGTTTTCTTGCCACCAGCGCAACGTATCTTGTTGCTTGCATGCAGGGCAAATAGCACCTGCAATAAAACGTTTCTTCGCCATGTTACCTTCCCTATAGCACGCGAGTGTATTCCACCGTATTGGGTAAGAAGACACAATCAGGTTCAGTCCCAACCGTTATGTCGTTCACGTTCACCACGCATCTCGCGATCAAAAATGTCTTCTAGCTCTTTGCGAGCTTCCTTCGCACGCGTCGCTAAATGCACATCTTCTGAGTGTTGTGGCAGTAAATCGTGTAACGCCACATCATCGAGCTTACTAAAGTGCGCCTCAGCGCGCTTAGCTTGATACGGGTGCATGCCAAGAGATATAAGGGCTTGGCGGCCTAAATCAAGGGCACCTGCAAAGGTTTCACGCGAGAAGCTTTCAACACCATGATTTAGCAGCTGATGTGCCTCTACACGGCTACGAGCACGCGCCAAGACTTTTAAGTTGGGGAAATAGTGCTGACACAATTCGACTACTTCCATCACTTCACCCGGTTCATCGGTACAAATAATAATGGCTTCCGCCTTATCGGCCCCAGCTGCGCGCAGTAAATCTAATTGAGTTGCATCGCCGTAATAGACTTTGTAGCCAAACTTGCGCAAAAATTGGATTTGGCTCGGATCGCGCTCAAGCACAGTCACCCGAATTTTATTGGCAAACAGTAAACGCCCAACCACTTGGCCAAATCGCCCAAAGCCCGCAATAATCACTCGTGGTTCACGGTTAATGACATCGGTTTCTAAATCACTGCCTTCTGCTTTAAAGCGATACGCAAACCAGCGATTTTGTAGCACAAGCAATAGCGGCGTAGTCATCATCGACAAGCTCACCACCACCAGCAACATGCTAGTGAGTTGCTGACCTAATAGCCCCTCGCCTTGCGCGGCGGTAAATAGCACAAAGGCAAATTCACCACCTTGACTCAAAATGGCCGCCATCTGGCTACGTGCTTTGGCCCGAGTGCCAAATAACCGCGCCAATCCATAAAGAATGAGACCTTTAAGGGAGACCAAGGCGACCACAGCAGCAAGGATCAATAACGGATATTGCACTAACAAGCCAAGGTTCACCGCCATGCCAACAGAGATGAAAAACAATCCCAACAGTAGCCCTTTAAATGGCTCTATCGCAATTTCGAGTTCATGACGATACTCGCTTTCTGCCAATAGTACCCCCGCAAGGAAGGTACCTAACGCCATCGATAGTCCCAACGACTGCATGCCAACCGCAATGCCTATCACTAATAAGAGCGCAGCAACATTGAATAACTCTCGTACGCCGCTGAGTACCACCCAACGAAAAAGTGGCCGTAATAAAAAATGCCCGCCAACCAATAACGCGGCAATGCCGCCCAGCATCCACGCAAAATCTAACCAGCTTCCGCCTCCACCACCCGCAAGTATCGGTAAAATCGCCAACATAGGGATCACCGCGATATCTTGAAACAGCAGCACCGCAAAACCCGACTGGCCCGTTTCACTGCCACCTAAGCCTTGCTCTTCAATCACGCGTAGCGCAATCGCAGTCGATGACAGCGCCAACCCCATCCCAACCACAAGGGCATCTTGCCAGTGCATATCAGCCAACCACCCCATTTCAGGGCCCAAATGCAATGATGCAAAACCGTAAGCCCCTAGCATCATCACTGCGGTGATCACTAAACTGGTGAGAATGACTTGGCCTCCGCCTAACCCCAAGATAGGTTTGCGCATTTGCCATAATTTTTTCGGGTTCAGCTCTAAACCAATCAAAAACAGTAGCAACACCACCCCAAATTCGGAGAAATGCAAAATGGCATCAACATCCGAAATCAACCCGAGTCCCCACGGGCCAATCGCAATACCAGCCAACAAATACCCTAACACCGAGCCAAGCCCTAATCGCTGCGCAATCGGCACCGCCACCACAGCCGAAGCCAAAAAGATCACACTGACCGAGAGTAAATCATTCGCCATGCATCACCTCAGCTTGCTGAACGCCCATGGGGTTAATCAGCCAATCATGGTACAACTTGGCATGGTATTGACGCTCCTTTTCGGGGATACGGCGGGCCCAGTGCAGCACCATAGGCGGCAGCCAGTGCATTTGACACAAATCAGCAGTAAGCTCAAAAGGTTTGAGGATCGCGTCGATATTAACGCGGTTATAACCATCAGGAGTGTAAGCTTCTGCCGCGCCCCCAGTGGTGATCACCGAGCGCCAATATTTGCCTTGCAAAGCATTCCCTTCGCCATGGGCATAGCCTTTGCCTAGCACCACATCGATCCACTCTTTTAAGAGTGATGGGCAGGAGTACATATAAAGCGGATGTTGGAAAACGACAATGTCGTGCTGGGCGATCAAGGCGTGTTCGCGCGTCACATCGATAAAAAAATCGGGGTAAGTGCCGTAAAGATCATGAATGGTGACGTGAGGTAATCCGGCAATGGCTCGGATCATTTCCGCATTGGCGAGTGAAGCTTGCGGATCGGGGTGAGCATAGATCACCAATATTTTCGGGGGTGCTTGTAATGTCATAACACTCCTTTCCCTGTGTTATTGAATTCTTTGGCACACGATACGTTAATAGCATGAGAGGTAGTCGCACAGTGTATTACCGCGCTAACAGCATCATACCTAATTATAACCTAATCCAAACTACTGATTTTCCTTCACCTAGCGTTTCTCGGCCTCTGTTTTATGTTTCAGGCCAATGTTTGCGCTTGACTCCCCACTAGCAACAAGGCGGGACGAGTTTGGTATCCCTTTGAGATTGGTATAGACTGCCGCAGGTTTATGGCAGTTTAACGCGGAGCGGGATCCGTCCCCGAGACAGTTCGATGATTACCTTTTCAGATATCCAACTATTACGTGGCGGGAAAGTCCTGCTCGATCAAGCCACAGCAACCATTCACCCAGGCGATAAAGTCGGTCTGGTGGGTAAAAATGGCTGCGGCAAATCTACCTTGTTTGCTTTGCTCAAAGATGAATTAAGCCTCGATGCGGGTAATTGTCGCTTCCCGTCTAACTGGGAACTTGCCTGGGTTGCCCAAGAAACCCCAGCGCTAGAGCGCCGCGCATTAGACTATGTCATCGATGGTGATCGCGAATACCGCCAACTCGAGCGAGATTTAGTCGCAGCAGAAGCCGCTGATAACGGCCATAAAGTTGCCGAGCTACACGGCAAACTAGAAACCATCGGTGGTTACAGCATTAACGCCCGCGCCGCCGAACTGCTTGATGGCCTTGGCTTCTCACAAGAACAAATGCAATGGCACCTGACCCAATTTTCGGGTGGTTGGCGTATGCGCTTGAACCTCGCTCAAGCACTATTATGTCGTTCTGATTTACTGCTACTCGATGAGCCAACCAACCACTTAGATTTAGATGCTGTGATGTGGCTGGAAAAATGGCTACAGAACTACCGTGGTACGCTGGTTCTGATCTCCCATGACCGAGATTTCCTTGACCCTGTCGTCAACCGTATTATTCACGTTGAGAACCAAACACTGAACGAGTACACAGGTAACTACTCGTCGTTCGAGACCCAACGTGCGGAAAAGCTGGTACTGCAACAAGCCATGTACCAAAAGCAACAAAAACAAATGTCGCACATGCAGTCGTACATCGACCGTTTCCGCTATAAAGCGAGCAAAGCCCGCCAAGCGCAAAGCCGCATCAAAGCGTTAGAGCGCATGGAAAAAGTGCTACCGGCACAGTTTGATAACCCGTTCAGTTTTGAATTTCGCGAGCCAAGTGCGCTGCCGAACCCAATCATGATGATGGATGAAGTGGCAGCAGGTTACGACGATAACCTGATCTTAGAAAAAATCCGATTGAACCTGGTACCAGGTAGCCGTATTGGTCTACTCGGTCGTAATGGTGCGGGTAAGTCTACCCTGATCAAAATGTTATCGGGCGATCTTCCGGCCAAAGCGGGCGATCTCACCTACTCGCAAGGGGTTAAAATTGGTTACTTTGCCCAGCACCAGCTTGAAACCCTGTACCTTGATGACACGCCTGTTCAGCACATGGCACGTATTGCGCCACAATCGACGGAACAGCAGCTACGTGACTACTTGGGGAGCTTTGGTTTCTTAGGTGATAAAGCGCTTGAAAAGGTAGGCCCGTTCTCTGGCGGTGAAAAAGCCCGTTTGGTATTAGCACTGATTGTATGGCAACGGCCTAACTTGCTACTCCTCGATGAACCAACTAACCACCTTGATTTAGACATGCGCCAAGCACTGACGTTTGCGCTGCAATCTTATGAAGGGGCCATGGTCATCGTGAGTCACGACCGTTACTTACTGCGTGCCACCACCGATGACTTATACCTAGTCCACGATCGTCAAGTGGCGCCATTTAATGGCGATCTCGAGGATTACCATAAATGGCTGACCGAGCAGCAACGCAACGAACGCCGTGAACAGCAAGCGAGCAAACCTGAAGTCACTAAAGACAACAGTGCCGCATCACGCAAAGAACAAAAGCGGCTTGAAGCTGAACTTCGTAAAAAAACGGCCCCTTTGCGCAAGCAAATTAGCAAGCTCGATGAGCAAATGGACAAACTAAACGCGACTATCACCGAAGCGGAAGAACAGCTAAGCGACGCCAGTATTTATGAAGCAGAAAATAAAGCGCGTTTAACCGAGCAGCTAAAGCGTCAGGCTGATGCAAAATCCACGCTTGAGGATGTAGAAATGACGTGGATGGATCTGCACGAGCAACTCGAAGAAATGGAGCAGGCACTCAATGCCGACAGCTAATCTTTTCAATCACGATGCCTTTTGGCAGTTTAGCTATGCGCACTATTTTAAAGCCGATGTTGAAGCCACCTGCTTGTGTTTACAAACCTTTCACCATGGCAGCGTCAATATGGCGCTGCTGATGCTATGGCTGGATGAACAAGGCTACTTACTGACGAGTGAACAACGCAGCCAATTAACCTTGGCTTTAGCACCGACCGATAGCTTGTTGCAGCAGTACCGCACTATGCGCCGTGCGTTAAAGCCACAACTTGACCAAGCGGGCTACCAGCAGTTAATGGATTTTGAGCTAGCAGTAGAACGTCAGCAGCAACACGACTTGATCGCCCTACTCAACACCCTGTCACTGTCGACACTGACAGAGCAAGGGTATCCAACAGCTGTTACAACCAACTTGGTACGCTACTGCCAGTCACTGGATGCGCTCTCTTTGGTTGAAAAACTGCAAGCGCGCTAACGCCATTTCATGGTTCATCTTCAAATAGAGGAGTGTTTCTCCTCTATTTTTCTATCCTGCTAGCTCTATTGCCAAATCATCACCACGCAACCCGCCGTTAATACGCCCATTAGGCCATTGAATATTTTCCGTGTTTTCGCCTGTGCCAACCAGCGCCGAATAAAAAGGCCAAAGCCAGCCCATAGCGAGACACAGGGGTAACAAACGAAGAAGAAAATAGCCGCAATTGCCATGACCGAGTACCAATACAGCTCCCCACTAAAGGTGAAAGTGCTGATAGCGGTGACCGACATCATCCATGCCTTCGGGTTAACGTATTGAAAGATAGCCGCAGCCATAAAACTCATCGGCTTCGCTTCTTGCTCTGTATCCGTCAAACCACTGCTTGAGACCCCTATCTTCCACGCCAGATACAAGAGATAACCACTACCAAGCCAACGCAATCCATCATGCAGAATAGGAACCTGCACGAAGATAACCCCAAGCCCAGCGGCAACCAATAAGATCATCGACACCAAACCACAGCCAATTCCCAGCATATGCGGCACAGTACGCCGATAGCCAAAGTTCGCGCCCGATGCGGTCACCATCAAGTTATTCGGCCCAGGCGTACCTGTCATGGTCACCGCAAAAGTGATCAACGACACAATAAATGACCATTCAAAAGACAATATCGGTGACATGGTAAATTGCATCCTTCATCAATACAGAGTGAATGAATCAACACCCTTTAAATTGTATCGATACAATTTAAGCTTAAGGTTGTTAATTCGCGCCAAATTGCGCACAATCACACCATAACAGCGCCGTTTTATTGGATCAAAAGGTTTATTGTCACCATGACAATCGAAACATTCAGCCCTATAAGCACCACAGATCACCCAAAAAGTGACCCTATTTATCGCCAGATAGCCCAGCAGATCAATCAGTTGATCCTCAATGGCACCTTAACGAGTGGCGAAAAGCTCCCCACCCACCGTGCCCTTGCAGATCACCTCTCAGTGACAGTCGGCACAGTCACCCGTGCGTATGCCGAAGCAGAGCGCCAAGGGTTAGTCGAAGCCCGTATTGGCGCGGGGACTTTTGTCAGCCAAGCCAATAAACCTAACTGGGTGTACAACTACTCAGAGACACCACCGACGGATGGCTGTAATTTTGGCTATAACATTCCGCCACAGCTGGATCGGGCCGATATGCTAACCCAAGCGATGCAGACACTTAGCCAAGATCCTCAACGACTAAACCAACTGATGCTGTATCAAGACCCACAAGGCATTGCAGCGCATCGCCAGCTTGTTGCCCAGTGGCTTCAACAAAAAAGCATCGCCATTGATGCAGAACGCATGCACTTCACCTCGGGTGGACAGCACGCTGCACAATTAGCACTTTCTGCTTTTTGCCACAGTGGCGACACAGTATTAGTGGAATCGGTCTCGTACCCGGGTTTTCTGAGCTTAGCTAAGCAACAGCAAGTCACAGTGAAAAGTGTTGAAATGGATGCCGAAGGCATGATCCCCGCTAGCTTAGACAAAGCCTGCCAGCTGTATCAGCCACGGTTAATTTATTGCACCCCGACGCTGCAAAACCCAACAACCGTGACCATGAGCGAACAACGCCGTCGTGATATTTTGGCGGTATGCCAACAACACCAAGTGCTGATCATTGAAGATGACGTCAATGGCTTAATGCCCACTCATCGGCCAAGCCCGCTCGTCAATCTTGAGAGCGAGCAAGTGATCCACATCGGTGGATTATCCAAATGCCTCGCACCTGGGCTACGTCTTGGCTATATTCAAGTACCGACCCGTCATCAAAAGCGCCTGAATATGGCCTTACATAATCACAGCTTGATGATCAGCCCCCTACTGAGTGCTTTGGCGTGCGAATTGATCCAGCAAGGCGATGCGGATCGTATCTTGCAACAGATCAGACATGACATTGCGGCGCGGCAACGGCTCGTGGCCCATTACCTGTCAGCATTTACGCTTGCTCATGACAGTGCCAGCTTTCATGTTTGGTTGACCTTGCCTGAATACTGGCGATTGAGTGATTTTGTCTCGGCAGCTGAACAGGCCAAGGTCACGGTTAAATCGGCCGAGCTCTTTACGCCTCCGGGATGCACCACACCGCCCGCAGTACGATTAGCGATCAGTGCACCAGTGAACCATCAACAACTGGAGCAAGGGCTACAGCTCCTCGGTGAGTTACTGCGCACAGACCCTGTTTCTGACTTTCCATTATAAGGACGCTACGATGACGGCTGCATTTATTCCCGCTGCGGGATTAGGTAATCCACACCTACAAACATTATTGCCACGCTTTATTCGTCGCAAACCGCTATTCACACCACACACTCAGCGGCTGGAAACCCCAGACGGTGATTTTCTCGATATCGCATGGACAGATGTGCCAAGTAACCATCAAGAAGTGAATAAAACCCACAACCACTCACCACGGCTGCCGATTATGATCCTGTTCCATGGATTAGAAGGCAGCTTCAATAGTCCCTATGCCAACGGCTTATTGCACGCCGCAATGCAGCAAGGTTGGTTGGGCGTCATGATGCACTTTCGTGGCTGTAGTGGTGAGATGAATCGCCAAGCCCGAAGTTATCATTCAGGTGAAACCAGCGATGCGCGCTTTTTTATTCAATGGATTAGACAACAATTTCCTGACTCACCGCTATTTGCGGTTGGCGTGTCACTGGGTGGTAACATGCTAGTTAACTACCTTGCCGAACATGGTGATGACAGCGAGCTATGCGCGGCACAGGTCATTTCGCCCCCGTTAGATTTGGGCGCCTGCGCTGAGCGTATTGAGCAAGGCTTCTCTAAAGTCTATAAACAATACCTACTCAGCTCGATGAAAAAGAACATCAGCAAGAAGATGAACCTGTTGCCCGATGCGCTACCTTTAGATCAATCTGGTATCAATGCGATTAGCACCCTGCGCCAGTTTGATGATCTGGTAACTGCGCCGCTGCACGGCTATCAAGACGCCAGTGACTATTACCAGCGTTGCAGTGGCTTACAGCGTTTGCATCAGGTCACTGTGCCCCTGCGTATCATTCATGCCAAAGATGACCCTTTCATGACCCATGATGTTATCCCTTCACAGCCGCTCCCAGCACACATTGACTATCACCTGAGTCCTAATGGGGGCCATGTTGGCTTTTTAACGGGATCATGGCACAAACCCACCTTCTGGCTTGAAGCAACCGTACCCGCTTGGTTTACCCCCTATACCACGGCAACCGTAGGCACCAGCGAGCCGAGTAACGCCTGACACGGCAAGCTTTACTTGCCATCGACAACCTTAACCACTGATAATAATGTTATCAGTGGTTAACTCTCCCTAGCAGTAAGTGGTTGTTATGATTATTCCTTGGCAAGACATCGCTCCCGACACCCTCGATAACCTGATCGAGCACTTTGTTCTACGCGAAGGCACCGATTACGGTGAACACGAAAAAACCTTAGAACAAAAAGTCCAACATGTGCGCCAGCAGCTGGCCCAAGGGGATGCGGTTGTGATGTTTTCTGAATTGCACGAATCCGTCGATATTAAGCTTCGTCGAGATCTCAATTTCTAATACTCGACCCCGCTTACACTTGATCTAATCGCAACATCCTGTTAATAACTCATCGTTAATCTTAACGACAGGGTTTGTCATGTCTGCAAAACACCCCATCATTGCAGTAACAGGGTCATCCGGTGCGGGCACCTCGACCACTTCAGAAGCCTTCCGCAAAATGTTCAATATGATGAGCATCAATGCCGCTTGGCTCGAAGGCGATAGCTTCCACCGCTTTACACGGCCTGAAATGGATGTCGAAATTCGTAAAGCCAAAGAGCAAGGCCGTCATATCAGCTATTTCGGCCCCCAAGCGAACGATTTCCCGCAACTCGAACAGTTTTTCCGCCAGTATGGTGAAGACAGTAGTGGTAAATTCCGCCGTTACCTCCATACCTTTGATGAAGCCGTGCCTTATAACCAAATGCCTGGCTCCTTCACGCCATGGCAAGCACTGCCTGAAAATACCGATCTACTCTTTTATGAAGGTTTACATGGCGGGGTGGTCGACGGTGAAACCAATGTTGCGCAGCATGTTGATCTCTTGATTGGCATGGTACCAATCGTCAACTTAGAGTGGATTCAAAAAATTGTTCGTGACACCCGTGACCGTGGTCATTCCCGTGAAGCTGTGATGGAATCAATCGTCCGCTCAATGGATGATTACCTTAACTACATCACGCCACAATTTTCACGGACTCACATCAACTTCCAGCGCGTTCCCACAGTGGATACCTCGAACCCTCTCAGTGCCAAAGGCATTCCGAGTCTGGATGAAAGCTTTGTGGTGATCCGTTTTCGTGGGATCAAGAATGTCGACTTCCCGTATTTATTGTCGATGATCCAAGGTTCGTTCATGTCACGCCACAACACCTTGGTGGTACCGGGCGGGAAAATGAGCTTTGCGATGGAATTGATAATGCGGCCCCTGATCCAACAGTTGATTGAAACAGGCAAAATCGGCTAGCGTCAGATCAGAACCCGTGAAGCGATAGGCGACAAAAACGGAGACATTCACGTCTCCGTTTCATCACGCATCAACGCCTTGCGCATTCATCAATTTATGCCGCGATCACTTCATAGGAATGGGTCAGCTCAACCCCCTCACCTAGCATCAAACAAACCGAGCAATATTTCTCAAGTGAATTGGCGACCGTTTGCGCCACTAAACCTTCATCAAGATCATGTCCCGTCACGACAAAATGCAAATTCGCCGATGTGAAAATGCGTGGTGCCGTTTCGCGGCGCACCGAGGAAATTTGTGCTTCGCAGCCCGTGATACCTTGATCGGCAGATTGTAACCCATCTACTACATCGACCGAGCTACACCCCCCCGCAGCCATCAAAACTAACTCCATCGGGCTGGGTGCTTTTTCGCCACCGTTGCCGTCCATCACCACACTGTGACCCGAATTTGATTGGGCAAGAAATGTCATTCCTTCTACCCATTTCACACGTGACTGCATTGCTTTCTCCTTAGTGTTTTGGCGTCAATTCTGCATAATCTAACAACCGTGTGATCATGTGCACACTTATGAGTACAAAATGACGATTTCAGATAGATCAATATCAAGAAATGCCGACCGAAAAAAGTTAAACTCTCAATTAATTATTCAAGTGAGCTTGCAGCCCAGCGGCTGACTTAATATCCTAACCAGCGAGCAATTCTATTGTTAAGCCCAGACTGAAATTATAGGGATGTCGTTGTTGGGCAACAAACGCAGAGGAAGTTAGTAATATGGTTCCAGGTAAACCTCAAACAGATCCAACACTAGAGTGGTTTCTTTCACATTGCCACATTCACAAGTACCCATCAAAAAGCACTTTGATTCATGCGGGTGAGAAAGCGGAAACTCTCTACTATATTGTAAAAGGTTCTGTTGCTGTTCTTATCAAGGATGAAGAAGGCAAAGAGATGATCCTTTCTTACCTAAACCAAGGCGACTTCATTGGCGAACTTGGTCTTTTCGAAGAAGGTCAAGAACGTACAGCTTGGGTTCGTGCTAAAACACCTTGTGAAGTAGCCGAGATTTCATTTAAGAAATTCCGCCAACTTATTCAAGTAAACCCAGATATCTTGATGCGCCTTTCGGCACAAATGGCTAACCGCCTTCAAGTAACAAGCCAAAAAGTGGGTGACCTTGCATTCTTAGATGTGACAGGCCGTATTGCACAGACGCTACTAAACCTAGCGAAACAACCTGATGCAATGACACACCCTGATGGCATGCAAATCAAGATCACTCGCCAAGAAATCGGTCAAATCGTGGGTTGTTCACGTGAAACCGTTGGTCGTATCTTGAAGATGCTTGAAGAGCAGAACCTGATTTCTGCACACGGTAAAACTATCGTGGTATACGGTACTCGTTAATCTGTTGATTCATCGAATATCGCTAAGAAAAAGCCGCTTTTGCGGCTTTTTTCATATCTGAAGCAGCCATACCTCTCACGTATATCTAAATCCAAATTTGCTAACCTTGTCACTGAATCTTCACTTGCTAACCCCGCCACCTTTGCTACATTGTGCATAACAGGCGTTAGGGTGATACCACCAAGAATTCAGAACAATAAGCACAGTGGACTTTACGATATGGATATCGAACGTTTTTCTCCGTACAACACCAGTTCCCGACCACCAACCGCGATTGCCCCATTACCGACCACGGTCGAAATGACAGGCTTTAGTGGTCAGCGTCACTTTCTCGAGCAGCACATTTCATTGGCGAATACACCACAGCGTCAAGAAGGCTCGCAGTGGTCACCGCCCTTAGAAAGCCTGTATTAATACAACGCCAGATAGCACAAAGGCCATGCTATCAACATGGCCTTTTGCCGTGATACCCATACAGATTTTGCTGTGGTGTCATTGTCAGTCAAACCGCGCTTTAGCTGTCTGTACTTTCAAATATTTTATCGGCTGATGCGGCAACAAATCCGGTATAAATTTCACCATCGGGTTGCGAGTAACGCTTGGCAAATTCATAAAAACCACCGGGGATCGTTTTCACACCATCTAAAAAGGCCACAGGCACTTTATCTGCCATGGTTGAAGACTGCTCAAGCATCTCTTCTGGGCTGCCTTTCACTTCACCGCCCGAGGCATTGATCGCAAAGCCATTATGCGCCAATAAGTGGTTCACCTCAGCCACTTCGGTAAATTGTTCAAGCTGATTAATACTAACCGTAAAATGATTAGCACCAAAGCCATGCGCCGCTAACCAACCCGCATATTCACTTTCTGCAGCTAACATCTCATAGGTATCATAATCAATGTCCCACAGGCGGCCGCCATATAAGAAAGCGGGATCTTTCATCGCTTGCTCAGGCACTTGATCAACCAGTCCACGCACCGCGTGCTGCAGTAGCGAAGAACACTGACCCACCAACAACTCACTAATAAACACTTTCGGCGCCTCAGGGTTGGGGTGCTCAAAATGCTCGGCGTAGAGTTTTTTAGATTCAAAATGATAGGTACCGCAAGGTTTGTAACCAATCGCAATAAACGGCGCCGCCAACACGTCTAGCCCCACTTTAGGCAAGTTAAATGTCCGCAAGGCAATATGGTCATTCAGTAAAGGCTCATCCTCCGTCAGCAGCGTATGCACCTGATCGGCTGACGGGCACAGACGTTGAATATAGTCTTGCCATAGGTTGTTAAACAGTTGCTCTACTCTTTCCATGTTGAGATGCTCCCCGCTGATGATAGATGTAGAAGTGCCCTGATTCGACCTAATCAGTATGGCACTTCTTTTTTAGTTTGATGGTGTCTGCACAACTTGCTTACAAAGTAATACCTGGCGATAGCTGTGCAGGTAGCTCAGCTTGTTCACCCTCCATCGATGCCATAGGGTAAGCACAGTAGTCAGCAGCATAGTAAGCACTCGGACGTAAGTTACCTGATGCGCCAGGGCCCCCAAATGGCGCATCCCCGCTCGCACCAGTCAGCTGACGGTTACGGTTCACTATGCCTGCTCGGATATGATCAATAAAATATTGCCACTCACTATCATCGGTGGAGATCAAGCCTGCCGATAAGCCATAGCGGGTATTATTTGCCAAGGTAACGGCTTGGGCTAAGTCGTCGTAACGCACGACTTGCAATAATGGGCCAAAGTATTCTTCATCAGGCAAGTCAGCAATGGCACTCACTTCAATGATAGCCGGTGAGACAATCGCCCCTTGACCACGTTTTGCTTCAAGCAGGACCTCCCCACCCAGGCGCACCAAATTGGCTTGCGCGGCAATAATGCCATCAGCGGCTTGTGTTGAGATTTGCGGCCCCATAAAAGGCTGAGGATCAGCAAATGGCCCATCAATGCGTAGCTGCGCGGTTGCTTTGACTAAACGCGCAACAATGGCATCACCCACTTCACCTTTCGGCAAATACAAACGACGGGCACAGGTACAACGCTGGCCAGCGCTAATGAACGCGGATTGAATAATGGTATAAACTGTGGCTTCAACATCCCCATGGGCATTTGAGATCACCATGGGATTATTACCGCCCATCTCCAATGCCAACATTTTACCGGGTTGCCCTGCAAATTGGCGATGAAGAATGTGCCCCGTATTCGCACTCCCCGTGAACAGCAAGCCATCAATCCCTGTTGAACTCGCCAGCGCTTCACCGGTTGGGCGCGAACCTTGCACTAGGTTAATCACACCAGCGGGTAAGCCAGCTTGTTGCCATAGCTTCATGGCCACTTCCGCCGTTTTAGGCGTTAATTCAGATGGCTTAAATACCACAGTATTGCCCGCCAATAATGCAGGAACGATGTGGCCATTGGGTAAATGGCCAGGGAAATTATACGGCCCAAAGACCGCCATCACGCCCAATGGCCGATGACGGAGCACGGCCGTTGTCGCCCCTGCCACTTCTTTTTCTTTATGGCCTGTACGCTCATGGTAAGCACGTAACGACAGTCCAATCTTACCCACCATAGCCCCGGCTTCGGTGCGGGTTTCCCACAAGGGTTTCCCCGTTTCTTCCGCAATGGTGGTGGCAATATCTTCGCTGTGCTCTTTGAGCAGTTCAGCATACTTTTCAACAATGGCCTGACGCGCGTCAAGCGAGGTATGGCGCCAACTCAATAAGGCTTCACGAGCACTTTTCACCGCAAGTTCAACTTGGTCTGCGGTTGCCGCTTGTCCCTGCCAAATCATTTCTGAATTGAAGGGGTTTAACGACTGAAAAGACTCACCAAGACCCGCTACCCACTTCCCTGCTATCCAATTCACTGCGAATGATTGTGCCATGATATTCCCCTTATCTTATTGTCCTATTAAGCGAACCATGTCGCCTTGTTGTAGCTGTAACGCTGTCGCCATCGCAGGTGAAACAATCGCAATATTACGTTCTCCATCAACCGCGACTTTTCCAACCGTAGCTCGAAAATTTTCAAACAAGGTATTACTGATCAAGTAATCATGCGAGCTACTGTGCTCGCCAATTTCAACGCGACAGCGTAAAGAATGGCGCACCGATTCAATATTGCGAACCTCACACTCCACCATAGGGCCTGCATCGAAAATGTTCACATAGCCACGGCAGGTAAACCCTTCTTGCTCGAGTAACCGCAATGCAGGGGCTGTGTTGTCATGCACTTTACCAATCACAGCTTGGGCTTCTTCGCTGAGCAAGTTGACGTAAATCGGCAACTTCGGCATTAAGTCAGCAATGAAGCCTTTCGCACCAATCCCCGTTAAGTAATCGGCATAGGTAAAATCAATCGAAAAGAAATGCTCTTTTAGCCACTCCCAAAACGGAGAATGTCCCTCGTCATCAGAGACGCCGCGCATCTCAGCAATCACGGTTGGTGAGAAACGGTGAGCATGTTCGGCCATCATCAAAAATCGCGCTTTAGACAACAGGCGACCATTGAGACCTTTACGCCACTCAGGACGTAAAAATAACGTACAGAGTTCACTGTTGCCTGTGTAGTTGTTACCAAATGTCAGCAACTTCACCACGTTATGAACATCCAAACGACGTGAAGCGTGGACCACAGTGCTCAAGTGATACGTATAGAAAGGGGTATCTAAACCAATGGCAGCTTCTATCCCAGTTGTACCTGCCACTTCACCCGTCTCAGTATCTTCCGCGACCATCAAGTAGCCTTCGGTACCAATTTCCGTTACCTCTTTTGCAAAACTCTCTTCTGAGTGTGCAATACGATTACGAAGCATGCCTTCGTTAACAGGCAGTGAAGTAAAACCATGACCAGATTCTTCCGCGCAGCGCATAAGCGCCGGGTAATCTGTTGCAGTAATAGGACGAATAACCAGCATCGAACTCCCTCCTGATGCAGGTAGCGATCATGTCGCTAACTTAGTGTTGGAAATAACTTCGCCAATGTAGGGGGCGAAAAGTTACAGCTATCAAGCTCCTGCCAATGGCTGTAGTCAGTTATAAGCGGGCCAGCCGCTATGCTCTCGCTCAGCGAGAGAGAAAAGACGTGCAATGCATGGGCACTGCACGCGTCTAACCATATTTTTGAATTACCTTGAGGCGACGACCTCGACACCCATTACGCGTTGTACAGTTTAGCAATCGCCACTTCTAAACGGGCTAAACCCAAATCAACCTCTTCTTTGCTGATCACTAACGATGGTGTAAAGCGCACTACATTAGTACCCGCGACAAGCACCATCAAACCTTCTTCACCCGCCGCTAACAAGACATCACGCGCACGACCTTGCCACTCATCATTCAAAGCGGCGCCCAGTAATAGGCCTTTTCCACGTACTTCAGCAAAAATAGGGTATTTAGCATTGATGGTGGCGATACCATCGCGGAACCATTGCTCACGCTCTTTGACACCTGCCAGCACGGCAGGCTTGGAGACTTCATCCACCACAGCTTCTGCCACCGCACACGCGAGTGGGTTACCACCATAGGTCGAACCGTGGGTACCAATTTTCAAGTGCGTGGCTAGCTCTGCCGTAGTGAGCATGGCACCAATCGGAAAGCCACCGCCCAGTGATTTAGCGGTACTTAGAATATCAGGCGTCACCCCTAACCCTTGATAGGCATAAAACTCCCCCGTACGGCCATTACCGGTTTGTACTTCGTCAAAGATCAATAATGCATTGTGCTTGTCACAAAGCTCACGCACACCCTGAATAAACTCAGGCGTTGGCGAGATAATGCCGCCTTCACCTTGCAGTGGTTCCATCATAATGGCACAAGTGCGATCTGAGATATGATCCGCCAGTGTCGCAAGATCATTGTAAGGTAGATGGGTCACATCGCCTGGTTTAGGACCAAAGCCATCCGAGTAAGCCGCTTGCCCACCAACCGTTACCGTAAAGAAGGTACGCCCGTGGAAGCCTTGTTTAAACGCGATAATTTCTGATTTCTCAGCACTGAATGTATCGGCAGCGTAACGACGCGCCAATTTCAATGCGGCTTCATTCGCTTCTGCCCCCGAGTTGGCAAAAAAGACCCGCTCAGCAAAGCTGTGCTCGGTCAACTTTTTAGCAAGACGTAATGCAGGCTCGTTAGTCATCACATTACTTAAATGCCACAGTTTATCGGCTTGCGCTTTTAGCGCGTCAACCATCACGGGATGACAATGCCCTAAACAGCTCACCGCGATACCACCGGCAAAGTCGATATACTCGCGATCATTCTGATCCCACACGCGTGCACCTTTCCCTTTCACAGGAATAATCTGCATCGGGGAATAACAAGGCACCATGACCTCATCAAATAGCTGACGTTCTACTTTTTGTTCCATTGCCATCACACTTTCCTTCTGTGTATACCGCCTTAAGCATAGTATTTACATTTTATTAACGATTTCCAATAGCAGAAAGTTCTTTTTGCGCGTAAAAGTTTGCCTGAAATTGGATAAGCCGTAGATATTTATGCGTGTAATAAGCAGATTTATGAAGAGGGCAGCAATAAAGGGTGTCTTTCCTTCAAGGAAAGAACAGAACGATGCCAAGCATCACCCCACGTATCATAAGGCGGATAAAAGGGAAATGTAGACTATCTAGGAAGAAAGAATGAAAAACGGTGTTTGAGCATAGATTATTCAGGCGAATATTCTACCGAATAACACATGCCGCTAAAAATGCAGATAAAAATGAAATATATGTTAACAATAGTGATAAAGATCTCGTATTTGAGATACCTCACATCCACTTATTTGATCATTATTTCAGTTTTCGTTGAAGAAAATTCGCCAATAACTGATGACCTTGCTCGGTCAAAATACTCTCAGGATGAAATTGCACCCCTTCAATAGGCAGCGTCTTATGAGCAATACCCATGATCTCATCAAACCCACCATCACACTCGGTCCAGGCGGTTATTTCAAAACAGTCAGGTAAGGTTTCCGCTTTAACCACTAATGAATGATAACGCGTCACCGTCAGTGGATTATTAAGCCCCTCAAAGACACTGCGATTAGTATGAATAACTGGCGAGGTTTTACCATGCATCACTTGTCGTGCTCGCACTACATCACCACCAAACACTTGCGCAATAGACTGGTGGCCTAAACACACGCCCAAAATAGGTAACTGACCCGCAAAATGACGAATGGCATCCAGTGATACCCCCGCATCATCTGGCGTACAAGGCCCTGGAGAGATCACCAAGTGACTCGGTGCTAACGCGGCAATGCCTGCAATATCAATTTCATCGTTGCGTACAACTTTCACCTCAGCACCCAGCTCTGAAAAATACTGATACAGGTTATAGGTAAACGAATCATAGTTATCGATCATCAACAGCATAGCGTTACATCCTTACTTGGCTGGTTGGTATTTTGCAAATCCCGCGCTGAAAGGCAAGGTAATTCGCAGCCTAACCCGCCCTCTGTAAAGATCCATTAAGGATAACAATCAGCACCAGTTAAAAATTGCGCACAAACTTAAATATTTTTTAATATATCAAATTTAGTTAGAAAAAATTTGCATCACTCAAAATTTGATGTGATACTTCGCCGCATAATAAAAATGTATCCAATTCTTCGGTATGCGGCGTTAGCGCGGCATGCAAAGACGGAACCCAAGGCTGCGCCTCTTTTGCTCCACAACTGATGGCGCTTTTTTTTCAGCGGTTATCATTGGCCTGATTTAACTAAGTCAGACAAGTCATACCCGCTTTGAAAAGCATTGTGGGATATTTAGAACACCTATTTGTTGATAACTTTGAGGTTCGAAATGACAACAACTATCGCCAGCGACCAAGCGCCAGCAGCAATTGGTCCTTACGTACAAGCGAAAAAGTTTGGCAATATGCTAATCACCTCTGGTCAGCTTCCAATTAACCACGAAACCAAAGCCATGCCTGAAGATGTTGCCGAGCAAGCACTTCAATCTTTAATGAACGTGAAAGCGATTGTTGAAGAAGCCGGTCTCACCGTGGGTAACATTGTGAAAACGACTGTTTTTGTCAAAGACCTCAACGACTTTGCCAAAGTAAATGAAGTGTACGGTGCATTCTTTGATAAAGAGTGTGCCGCATACCCTGCGCGTAGCTGTGTTGAAGTGGCGCGCCTACCTATGGATGCAAAGGTAGAAATTGAAGCAATTGCGGTAGCAGAGTAATCCCCCTACTCTCTCTGACAGCTTTCCTCTTGCGATAACCCAGCCACATGGCTGGGTTATTTCATTTCAGCAGCCATCTCTAAACCCTAGCGATAAAAAAAACAGCCACCAAGGTGACTGCTTCTTCATTCGTTACCATCGCTTAGCTATCAATACGCGTTCAGTTCGCGCAAATCAGCCTAACAAGATGAAACCTTAATATGGGCGAGCAACAAAACCTACCGCTTCGTAGGCTTTTTTCAGGGTCACGGCTGCGCGCTCTGATGCTTTTGCTGCACCCGCTTTCATCACTTCATCCATGTAAGCACGATCAGCACGGATACGCTTATATTCCGCTTGAATCGGCTCAAGCATAGCAACCAAAGCTTCACCGACATCGTTCTTGAATGGGCCGTACATTTCAACGCCTTGGTATTTCGCTTCGATTTCTGCGTAGCTCATACCCGTTGCCGCTGAATACAGACCCATTAAGTTGGCGATACCCGCTTTGTTCTCAACATCGTGTGCAATACGCGGTGGCATATCTGCATCAGTCTGGGCTTTTTTGATTTTCTTCAGAATCGACTTCGGCTCTTCTAGCAGTGTGATCACATTCTTACGGTTATCGTCCGACTTAGACATCTTCTTGGTCGCGTCTTGCAAGCTCATAACACGTGCATTCACAGTTGGAATATAAGGTTCTGGCACTTGGAATAACGGCGCTTCAGGCGTGTAGATGTTGTTGAAGCGGGTCGCGATATCACGCGCTAGCTCTAAGTGTTGTTTCTGATCGTTACCCACTGGCACTTGATGCGCGCCGTATAGCAAAATATCCGCCGCCATTAGCACAGGGTAACCGAACAAACCTGCGTTTACATCGTTGGCGTAACGGGCAGATTTATCTTTAAATTGGGTCATGCGGCTTAACTCACCCATTTGGGTGTAACAGTTAAGTAGCCAGCCTAGTTGGGCATGCTCTGGTACATGCGATTGAACAAATAAGGTGCTCTTCTTCGGATCAACGCCAACCGCTAAACAAATTGCCAGCGCATCTAATGTTGCTTCATGAAGGGCTTTAGGATCTTGACGCACAGTGATCGCATGTAGGTCGACAACACAGTACTGACAATCGTAATCATCTTGCATCTGTTCCCACTGACGCAGCGCACCCAGGTAGTTACCAATACTTAATTCGCCAGATGGCTGTACGCCACTTAATACAATGGGTTTACTCATGATGGGATTTCCCTGATTTGCTCATTAACCAAACTAAGCAGCGGCCGAAATGGCCGCTGAATATATTTCCGATGATCAGCTAGGCTGTTCGTACTAGCTGTCTAGTTTAACCACTTCTGTCAAAAGACTAAAGTGATCCAGCACAATATCGGGTTCACTTGCGCTGATAGGTTGACCATAGTTGTAGCCATAGGTCAGCCCAACAACATAACACGATGCTGCCTTAGCCGCCAAAATATCATTGCGAGAATCACCGACCATCAACATTTGCGTTGGGGCGAGTTGATGCTTTTCCATCAACCAGTTGAGTGCAAAAGGATCCGGCTTTTTCAGTGGGAAGGTATCACCACCGATCACATCAACAAAATATTGGCTAATGCCATGCTGCGCCAACAAATGCGGCACAAATTGGGCCGGTTTATTGGTTACTATCGCCATTGGGATGCCAGCTTGGTGAAAAGCAGCCAGTGTGTCTTTAACCCCAGTATAAAGCGCACTTTTTTGGTGACCGCCTTCATCATAAAAGCGATCAAACAGCTGGCGTGCATCGCGGTGTAGCGCTGGGTCGAGGTTAGGATCGACGTCTAGGCTTTGGCTCAAACAACGACCAATCAAAATATCAGCGCCATTACCAATCCAAGTCGTCACTTGTTCTACTGTGACGCGTTCACGCCCTAGTACTTGCATGGTTTTATCTGCAGCTTCAGCTAGATCGGGCACGCTATCCAGTAACGTGCCGTCTAGATCGAAAGCAATAAAACGAATGCCTTCAATATGCGCCATCTTAACGCTCTACTTTCGCGAGTTCAGCACGCATCTCATCGATCACGGCTTTGTAATCAGGTTGGCTGAAGATTGCAGAACCCGCCACAAACATATCCGCCCCCGCTTCAGCGATTTCACGGATATTATCCACTTTCACACCGCCGTCGATTTCAAGACGAATATCGTAGCCAGACTCGTCAATACGCTTACGCACTTCACGTAATTTATCCATAGTGGCAGGAATGAATGATTGACCACCAAAGCCAGGGTTAACCGACATCAGTAAGATCATGTCGATTTTATCCATCACATAATCAAGGTGGTGTAATGGTGTTGCTGGGTTAAAGACCACACCCGCCTGACAGCCATTTTCTTTGATCAATTGTAACGTGCGATCAAGGTGCTCGGTCGCTTCCGCATGGAAAGTGATCATGGTTGCGCCCGCTTTCGCGAAATCAGGAATAATGCGATCAACAGGTTTCACCATCAGGTGAACATCAATCGGAGCTGTGATGCCGTAATCACGTAGAGCTTTACAGATAGGTGCGCCAAACGTCAGGTTAGGTACGTAGTGGTTATCCATTACATCAAAGTGCACCACGTCAGCACCTGCTGCGAGTACCTTTTCTACATCTTCGCCTAAACGCGCAAAGTCTGCCGATAAGATAGATGGTGCGATCAAAAAGTCCTTCATGTTCAGCCTCATTAGAAACACGTTATTGCCGATGGCGATACCGAGAGCACGCGCCACCGAATAAGAGAAAATCGGCGCAATTCTACCCGATCACGCAAACGTTGTCCTATATCAATACTGGTTCGATTTCACGCTATGCTCATTGTATTGGCAGAATATTAATGAAGGTCAGATGGCGAAACAGGATAAACCACCCATTTTGAAGGCATTTACCAGTGCGGTTGCGGCGCTATTTGGGGTGCAGTCGGACAGTAACCGCCAACAAGATTTCGCGCAGTCTAGCCCTTGGCCCTTCATTTTGGCGGGGATCATTGCTATCGGTTGCTTGGTGGGGATCTTACTAGGGGTAACTTGGTTAGTTACCCGCTAAAAGGAGGGGCGTTGCCAGCAATAGCGGACTTACTTGGCTTTAAACAGTGCCAACAGCTCATCGACTTTATTACGACCACTGCCATTGCGGCTAATGGTACGCTTTACTTTCACCACAGATAAATCAGCACCATGATACAAGCGACGAGTCAACGTGGTGTCGTGATTAGAAATCAACACCGAGATACCACGTTCGTTAGCGGCATTCTCAGCGGCATCCGCCAGCGCGGCTTGATCATCCAAGCTAAAGCCATTTCCCGCGTACGAGGTAAAGTTCGCAGTGGTTGATAACGGCGCATACGGTGGATCACAATAAATCACGCTACCTTTACGGGCACGTGAAAATGTCTGCTGATACCCTTCACACACAAAAGTCGCACGTTTGGCTTTTTCAGCAAAGTAGTACATTTCCGCTTCAGGGAAGTAAGGTTTTTTATACGAACCAAACGGAACATTAAACCCACCTTTTTTGTTATAACGGCACAAGCCATTAAAACCATGACGGTTCATGTATAGGAAATACAAAGAACGCAAGTAGGGATCATTCGTCGCATTAAACGCCGCACGGATCTCAAGATAGGCGCCCTTCTGATTATATTCAGGCGTAAAAAGCTGACGTACATCTTCAACGTACTGTTCAGGGTTCTCTTTGAGAATATTGTACAGGTTGATCAGGTCTGGATTGATATCCGCCAATAAGTACTGGTCAAAATCTGTATTCAAAAACACAGAACCAGCGCCTACAAAAGGCTCTACCAACTTACGCGCGGGCGGTAAATGGCGCTCGATTTCCTCGACCAGAGAATACTTGCCTCCAGCCCATTTCAGGAATGCACGATGCTTTTTCATTTAGCTAGCCACCACCAATAGCACGAATGTTACGAAAGGTGGCGGATTGTACCCCATTTCATGGGTAACCTGATACCAATTGGCGGAATTATTTGCCATCACATTAGATTATTTTACGCGGTCTATCTCGCGGTGGATCTGGCTGTATGATTTTACCCACGGTTGGCCAGCTTTTACACTATTTGGCAGGCTTTGCTCGGCACGGCGCGCGGCGGCAACCGTATTGAACTCGCCAGTCACCACAATAAACCAGGGCTCATTACTACGGCGGGTTTCATAAATATGTGCAATATTGCTAATCGCATGATCCGCAATGAAATTACGAGCTGCTGGCAATGACCTTAATGCCGCTAACTGTAACGCGTATTGACGAGCAGGCACTCGCTTTAATTCACTGCCCAATACAATACTAGGCGTGGCCGCGGGTTGAGCGACTGGCGTCGTAGGTCTTGGTGTTAATTCAGCAACTGCTGGCGTTGCACTGCGCGATGTTGTTACGCCTGCTGGTGCACTCGGAACAGACCTATCCTGCGATGGATTCCCTGTCTCGCTCGCTTGTTCAGCCGACAAAGTTTGCACAGCTTTTTCACCACTGCCCCCCAATGCTTGCTCAGCAAGCAGACCATCGACTAATTCTGCTGGCACCACAATACGCTTACCTTCATCGCGGCGCCCAACAGTCAGTCCATCAACTTTGACTTCGGGAGGTAACGCGGATGAATCATCAAACGTGACACCTGCACTAGGCGATGGCGGCGGGGTTGAGACCGCTATTGACGACAAGCCATGACTCGATAGCGGCTCGGCATCAGAGACTTCACGTAGTGGAGTCAACTCAAGCGGCACCGTTGTCGGCTCGGAATGAGTAACGACCGATGGTGAGGTTGAGGTTGAATCAGGTAAAAATAGCCAGACTGCGGCAGCACCAACAACAACAGCCAATAATGTCACCAACAAAGCTGGAGACAACTTCCGATTTGCAGTTTTCACCATTCCTTGGTCTTCCTTGTCATTGAGCCGCACTAACGCCCCTGGGCGAGGCTCCACCTGCATGGCTTGCTCTCTTAATTGACGACGCGCGGTTGCATCCAGACCCGATGATGTGAACATCACTTCCACAAACATCTGGACCTCGGCCTCGCTAAAGTCGCCAATTTCTAATTCTAATGGGGTTTGGCCTTGGCCATGTGACACTTGGCTTAAATACTTATTTAAACGCCCAGTTTGACTAAAGAGCAGAACGTTAACTTGCCAGTGCGGCATACTCTGCGCTTTCACCACCAAAGCCCATAATTCCGCAATCATGGTTGGGCTCAGCAAATGGGCGTCATCAATCACCAGCAACAACTGCACCTTGTCATCCCCAAGCATGCGATCAAGGCTTTGCAGCAGCGGATCTTGTTCATTGAACAACGGAGAAGGAACTAACTGATTGAGAATAAAAGTACGATGCTGGGCATCAGATTGGCTGGGGTGGCATAACAACAAAGCTTGCTTGCTATCTTTTGCCCATGTTTCGAGGTAACACTGTGCTAACCACGTTTTTCCTGCGCCTTCATGGCCAGAAACTTGGATCAGGTTAGAGCTAAAACGGGTTAAAAATTGAAGGCGAGACAAAAGCTGGATTTGACTATCCAAATCCAAACTTTTCAAAGTCAGGTCACTGACCATACTCGACCGCCACACTAACCATTAATAACATGACGTAACGTAGCTTCCGTAACATCCGCGACGACTTCAGCACGACCAATCGAGGTCGGTAACACTAAGCGAAGTTGACCAGATAGGACTTTTTTATCACGCATCATGTGCTTGATAAAACAATCAAAGTCCATCGAGTCAGGGATATGAGTCGGAAGCTGAGCGCGTTGCAATAAAGCAGTAATGCGCGCAACATCTTCGGCAGCCATCAGCCCATGTAACTGCGCTGTGTATGCCGCGAGGACGGTCCCCGTCGACACGGCTTCACCGTGTAACCAATTGCCATAGCCCATTTCGGCTTCAATGGCATGGCCAAAGGTGTGGCCTAAGTTAAGCAATGCACGTACGCCCGATTCTTTCTCATCTGCGGCCACGACATCGGCTTTAATTTGGCAACAACGGGCAATTGCATAGCAAAGCGCTTCGTTGTCGAGCGCTTGAAGTTTTTCTATGTTCTCTTCAAGCCATACGAAGAAATCATAATCAGCAATAATGCCGTATTTGATCACTTCTGCCATACCCGCTGCAAATTCGCGAGCCGGTAAGGTCTGTAAACAATAATTATCAATCACGACCGCTTTAGGTTGGTAAAACGCACCGATCATGTTTTTACCTAGCGGGTGATTGACAGCGGTTTTCCCCCCGACCGAGGAGTCAACCTGTGACAACAAAGTTGTCGGTACTTGCACAAAATCGACGCCGCGCTGATAGCTCGCAGCAGCAAAGCCAACCACATCACCAATCACTCCACCGCCTAACGCCACAATCACAACATCACGACCGTAATTGCCTTCGAGCAAGAACGACATGATTTGATTGAAGGTTTCTAATGTTTTGTACTGCTCACCATCAGGTAAAGACAGTAGTGCCACATCACATTCAAGCGATGATAACGTTGCAATCACTTGGTCTGCGTATAAAGGAGCAACAGTTTCGTTACTCACAACCACAACACGCTGACCACTTTGAATTGCTGACGAAAACAACGCCGGGTTATCAAATAACTCGGCGCCGATAGAGATTGGGTAACTTCTGTCACCAAGATTAACGTTGATCCGTTCCATGGTCAGCTTCTCTGCAAGTAATTAACGCTCTTCAAGCATTTTGATGATCTGATTAGCCACAACTTTTGCGCTTTGATCATCAGTGCGTACGACGTAGTCTGAAACTTCTTCGTACAATGGATTACGTTCCTCTGCCAACGCTTCCAATACTTCACGTGGAGCATCAGTTTGTAGCAGTGGACGCTTTTTGTCGCGTTGTGTACGCGCCAATTGTTTCTCGATGGTGGTTTCCAAGTACACCACGATGCCACGAGCAGATAGGCGATTGCGGTTTTCTTTGCTCATTACAGAGCCACCGCCAGTCGCAAGTACAATACCTTGCTCTTGAGTCAAATCGTCAATGACGCCTTCTTCGCGAACGCGGAAACCGCTTTCACCTTCAACATCAAAAACCCAACTAATGTCAGCCCCTGTACGTTCTTCGATAACTGTATCTGAGTCTAAAAACTCCATATGCAGTTGCTGTGCAAGGTGTCTACCAATAGTGCTTTTGCCGGCACCCATTGGGCCGACTAGGAAAATATTTCGTTTTTCAGCCATTTTTAGCAATTTTACGCGCGGTTAATAAAACGACACCGCCCGCAGGCTCTATCTAAATAAGCCCGAGGCGCCAACTTCCTCACATTTAATTCGTGATAAGACCGAAAATTATCTCAGGACTCACCGCCACTTGGCAATAGCTAGATCCCTTCAATTAGCAAGATTACTGAAAAACAATCTTCGGAGTGACAAAAATCAACAGCTCACGCTTGTCTAAATCTTCCTTTGTACGACGAAATAGCGCCCCCAACAAAGGAATATCCCCTAAAAGTGGCACTTGTTCGACAGTATTCGACAACGCATGTTGATAAATCCCGCCTAATACCAAGGTTTCACCGTTATTCACAAGAACCTGGGTACCAATACGTTGGGTATCGATCGCAACAGCTTCACCTGTACCTGTTTTGACCGTTTTACCGACTTTATCCTGGGTGACCACTAAATCCAGTACCAATTTATTGTCTGGGGTAATTTGTGGCGTCACCATAAGGCTCAAAACCGCTTTTTTGAAACTCACGGTTACCGCACCGCTGGATGAACCTTCCAAGTATGGGATCTCGGTACCTTGTTCGATATAGGCTGTTTTCTTATTTGTCGTCACTAAGCGAGGGCTTGAGATAATCTCAGCTTTTTCTTCCTTCTGCAGCGCAGACAGTTCTAAATCTAGCAATATATCGCCCAGTTTTGCCACTTGAAATGCAATACTTGATGCACCCGCCGTGGTCGCCCCTAAGTTTACATTTAAGAAATCATCAACGGTGGCTTTTTTATCCAGCAAACCGGCATTGTGTAAATTACTCTCGATTGAGCCCCCAATCGTGGTGTTACCGTTGTTACTGATCACGCCCCAGCGTACACCGAGTTCTTCGAGATCACCCTCACTCACGGTCACAATACGTGCTTCGATCTGAACCTGTTTCACGGGAATATCTAATGCGCCCAAAATGTCTTTCACGCTTTCAATACTCTCAGGAAGATCTTTGATAATGAGAGAGTTAGTGCGTTCATCTACGTGCAAAGAACCACGTGCAGACAGCATACTGACACCGTCTTCATCCCCTAATAATAAATTGGCTAAATCGATGGCTTTGGCATATTTCACTTGGATCAATTCAGAGCGCAGTGCCGCCAGCTCTTCCGATTTACGCTTCGCAGCTAACGCTTGTTGTTCATGACCATCCAACTCTGATTTGGGCGCCACCAGCACAACTTTTCCGTTAATACGCTTATCAAGTCCTTTTGACTGCAAAATAATATCGAGCACCTGCGGCCATGGCACATCATCCAAGCGCAGAGTCACATTCCCTTCAACCGTGTCCGATACCACCAAGTTAAAATCGTTATAATCCGCAATCAGCTGCAACACATTACGTACAGGAACATCTTGAAAGTTGATCGAAATCGGTTTGCCTTTGTAAGTAATGCTTTGCTCATCGGCTTCGGTTGATTTCGGTTTAGTCGTTACAATGACATCCAATTGATTGCCACTGGTTTTATAATCGTAATCAAATCGATCAGACATGGTCAGTAATAGCTTGACCCCTTTGTCACTGCGAAACGTTTCCACTGTTTTTACCGCGGTAGCAAAATCATTTACATCAAGTACGTACAGCATTTCATCAGTAATCGTGGCATCGATAACTTCCACATACAGCTGTAGCCCCGACTGCCGAATATCAATCAATGACTGCGCTTTTGCTAACTGAACGCTGAGCACGCCCTGCCCTTTTTCACTTCGGTGAAAATCGATCTCTGCAATTTGATTACTTGCATACGCCCATCGAGGAAACATCAATAGCAAGATTAGCCAAGCAACCCCATACCACAAGACTGAAAAGCGCTTCTCGGTCGCTAACTTTATGAACATCCTTCTCATCTCAACATTTCCCTTAAAATACAGGTGTATCTTCGGCTTTCAGTGCCAGTTGGGTTTCACGTTTCAACCAACACCCTTTGCCGTCTGATAAAATTTCTTCAATATCTATAAATTGTGGAGTGACCTTTAATACCCGCCCATGATTAAGCCCGATATATTGCCCTTCGCGCAGTTTGACTAACTTCGACTCAGGGGTATAAATCAATGCCCAGCGTTGCTTCCCCCCTTCCATGATCCCTTTGATCGCCAACTGATCGAGCGGAAAGCGCTCTAACGATTGAGGCCGTCGGTTATTGTCAGGCTGCCAACAATCTTTACCTTGCGCTTCTTGACCATCAATTTGTTCAGGTTGAGGTTGCACAAACGGAATACGATCGCTGGTCATAACAAAGTCATCGGCAACAAAATGGTAAGGCTCTGGCAGGGGGGCAACCTGGATCTTGGCGTGCGTATGAGCATCACTGATAAATTGGTCGAGTGAGTCGGTATTTGCTCGACAGCCAACTAATGACAAGGCAATTGATGCGTACAGCAATCCTTTTTTCATTACGGCTGCTCCTTTTCGTCACTGTCTGTCGGCGGCTTAAAACGATAGGTGCTTGCCGATACCTTTAACGACAAGACTTCCTCATTCGGAGTCAATGACACCACCGACAAGTCGATATCTTTCAAGGTCACAATCCGTGATAACTTGGCAACCGATGAGGCAAACCGCCCCATTTGTTGGTAGTTGCCAGTGACTTCCATATTAATGGGGAGTTCGTAATACCATTGGTCTTCACGCGTAGGCGCCCACTCGATGCGTTGAAATTCAAGCCCATTTCGAACCCCAACATCGTTGATCCCAGCCAAGAAGCTGGCCAATTCATCTTCTTCTGGCAGTTGCTTAATCACTCGTTGGTAACGCCGATTCAGTTCTTCAACCTGCGCCTGCATTTTAGGTAACGCCGCCACTTGCGCTGCTCGGTTGCTGATTTTGGTACGTAATTCTATTTCGGTTTGTTTAAGGTGCTCTAATTCATCATTAAGTGGTTGCTGCCAATACCAGTGACCACCAGCAGAGAGTAAAGCGGCCACCAACACTAAGACCACACACTGAGGTCCAAGTGGCCAATCAAAGATTTCATCCAATTCGAGATCTTGCCACTGACTCATTGTCTTCTCCTGACCAATTGTTCTGCAGTGGAGCTGTCAGCTTGCTTTATCGCCCCACGCTCTAACATCGAAAATGAGGCATTAAATCGAGTCAAATCCTGCTGTTCATCACCTTTTGTCGCCACAATCGAGTGCATCGCAACATCATTAAGCCAAATCGTTTTTTCAATATTGCCTAAAAACGTCGCCAATCGACCGTTAGAATCACCTAAACCGTGTAAATCAACCGTGCCTTGGTTCAGCACCAAAGATTCTAAATACACCCCTTGTGGAATAAGACCTGGCAGCACGCTGAATAAACGCGTCACTCGGTTGCGCTCTCGTTGAATATCGGTAATCACGTGAAGCCGTTTATTAAGCGCATCACGCTGGCGATCTAGCTCAGGTAAAATACTAAGACGGTGTTCTAATACGGCGATCTCTTGATGCAACGTTTGGTTGCGCGCTTGCTGAATGCTGTGCTGCTCAAGAAAATATTGGGCGACACCCACTTGGACAAAAAGCACCAACAGCAAGGTGCTCACCATGCCGCCAATGAAGCGTTTCTTGTGCTGTAATCTTTGCTGTTCGCGCCAAGGCAGTAAATTGATTTGTTTAATCATCGCGAGGCACCTCGCAGCGCTAGCCCCGTTGCCACACCAAACTGGCAATACTGTCGCTGTGGTTCAAGCGCGATCTTGCGACTCACGGCAAAACGCTGGAAGGGGTTCAACCAGCGGATATCGAGATTGAGCATACGAGCGAGTACATCTTCTAATATCTGTGACTGGCAACCACCACACAGCCATAACCCTGCTAGAGGAAAACGGGGATGAGTCGAATGATAGAGCTGGATCTGACGGCGCAGCTGATCGGCAAGTTGCTGAGTAAAACGCTCGGCATCGCTATGATCTATCGTTGGGAATACCGTCAGTTCATCTTCTAAATACCGAGCCGAACTTTCTTTATCGGACCATGATGAACCAAAAGGAATTTCACGGTGAAAGGCCATCGTATCAGGTGGATCCACACAAAACTCAGTATGGTGCTTACCGATATCAATCACCCCATACACCCCTTCTAACCGCTCAGCCTCTCGGCTATGCTTTGCCAACCACAATAAAGCGTGGGTTTGCAACTCCATAACGGTGGCTTTCAGGCCCGTTTTGGTCAACACAGCCACGCGGTTATCTATGGTTTCCTTACGAGAGGCAAACACTTGATAAGGTTGGGTCGCGAGTGCGGGGGCCATTTCAGTCCCATCCAGTGGAAAAAAATCCAAGTGGAGATCATCGAGCGGAAAGGGCGACGAAGCGCCAATTGCTTGCGCTACTGCGAACTCCAGTTCATCATTATTCAAATTTGTGTCGAGCTGAATAATTTTGCTAATGACTGCGCTATCTGGCAGCCCTAGTGCGACGTGTCTCGCAGGGCGTGGCAATTGCTTTTTGATTTGACGCATCGCTGACAACAAGTGTTCTGCATTCACGTTATGCTGATCGTTGATCACCAAAGGTGGCAGGACAACTTCGGCAAAAGCTGCCAGCTCAACAGCTTCCTTTTTCTGAGCTAATGCCACCGCTTTGACACTATGATGCCCAATATCAATACCAACGCTGAAAGGGTTATGAAACATACCGTGCTATGCTCCTGATAGTGAAAAAGCAAATAAATTCAAATAACACCATCGATGGCATTAATTTTCATGAAGTTATCTTTATACTATTGGTTGTAAGATATTGAACGGTCGAATGATGGCGTAACGGGAAATCTCAAGTGAAGTTCATAAAGCGATTACTAATACTTGCATTAATTTGCATAATTCTTGGAGTCGGTACAATTTTCGGTTTTTATCTATACGTAAAACCGGAATTACCTGATGTGGCTACATTAAAGAATGTCGAACTACAAACCCCGATGCAGGTGTTTAGTGCGGATGGTCAATTGATCTCGCAGTTTGGTGAAAAACGCCGGATCCCTCTGGCATTGAAAGACATTCCGCCACAAATGCTCAATGCATTCATTGCAACGGAAGACAGTCGCTATTACGAGCACCCAGGGATTGACCCAATCGGTATTGCGCGTGCGGCGTTTGTTGTTGCAACCTCGGGCTCAGCCAAGCAAGGGGCGAGTACCATTACTCAGCAGCTTGCGCGTAACTTCTTCCTCTCTAATGAGAAGAAGATCATGCGTAAGATTAAAGAGATTTTCATCGCGATTCACATCGAGCAATTGCTGACAAAAGATGAAATTCTTGAGCTTTACTTGAACAAAATTTACCTAGGTTACCGCGCTTACGGCGTAGGGGCTGCTGCGCAAGTGTATTTTGGCAAAGAGGTTAATCAATTGACCTTAAGCGAAATCGCCGTCATTGCTGGCTTGCCTAAAGCACCGTCAACCATGAACCCTATCTATTCACTAGATCGCTCTACCCACCGTCGCAATGTGGTATTGCGCCGAATGTTGGATGAGCGTTACATCAGCCAATCTGAATTTGATCAGGCTCGTTCTGAAGCGATTGTGGCTCGCTACCATGGGGCCGAGATAGAACTTAGCGCGCCGTATTTTGCAGAACGCGCCCGTGCATGGATGGTAGAACGCTACGGGGAAGATGCCTACACCTCGGGTATGCGTATTTACACCACAGTGAACGCTAAGCTGCAGCGCGCGGCTCACCAAGCAGCTATTGATAACCTACTCAACTATGACCAACGCCACGGTTATCGTGGTGCAGTGGCGACCTTATGGAAAAACAAAAGCCAAGCATGGGATAACGCTAAGATTGAAGCGCACCTTGCAAAGCAACCAAGCTACGGTCAACTTCGTGCGGCAGTGATCACCTCGGTGAGCGACAAAACCGCCCAAGCGATGATCAGTAAAGGCGAGAAAATCACCCTTGAATGGGATGGTATGAAGTGGGCACGCGCATTTAAGACCGATACTCGCCAAGGTGCGACACCTAAGAAAGCGAGCGATATCTTAAAAGCGGGCCAGCAAGTCTGGGTACAACAGCAAGAAGATAACTGGGTACTGAGCCAAGTGCCCGATGCCAATACCGCTTTTATTGCCGTCTCACCGCAAAATGGTGCGGTACAAGCAATGGTCGGTGGTTTTAACTTTGTGCATAGCAAGTTTAACCGTGCTACCCAATCCGTTCGCCAAGTCGGTTCAAGCATCAAACCATTTATTTATTCGGCGGCGTTAGACAATGGCATGACGTTGGCGACCCTAGTCAATGATGCGCCGATTAACCGTTGGGATGAAAGCCAAGGCACTGCATGGCGTCCAAAAAATTCACCGCCAACCTATAACGGCCCTACCCGTTTACGTCTTGGTTTAGCTCAGTCTAAGAACGTCATGGCCGTGCGCGTATTACGCAGTGTTGGTCTGGATGAATCAATTAGTTACCTAACCCGTTTTGGCTTTAAACGCGACGAAATTCCACGCGCTGAAGCGATTGCACTGGGCGCGGGTAGCCTAACACCGCTCGAAATGGCGCAAGGCTTCTCTGTCTTTGCGAATGGTGGCTACTACGTTGAGCCTTATTTCATCGAGCGTGTTGAAGACCCTTATGGCAATTTAGTATTCCAGGCTAACCCAAGCGTGGTGTGTAACAGTGAATGCCAACAGCAAAACAGCCAAAAAGCACAAACGCAAAGCGCGTTCGTCAATGACATAACGATCAGCGAAGAATCATTGGGCACAAATGACGACGCCCTTCCCCATGATAAGCAAGCTGTTCATTATGCGCCGCAAGTGATCTCAGAGCAGAATGCTTTCCTTGTTCGTGAAATGATGGAAAGCAACATTTGGGGTGGCGGCAGCTGGAAGCACGGTAGCGGTTGGAACGGGACAGGTTGGCGTGGTCAGGTCTTAAAACGCCGCGATATCGGTGGCAAAACAGGTACAACCAATGGCTCTAAAGATGCTTGGTACTCTGGTTTTGGTCCCAATATTGTGGCAACGGCTTGGGTAGGTTTTGATGACCATAGCCGTGAGTTGGGCAAAGCCTCATGGAATAACAACCTCGGCAAAGAGCAGATCTCGGGGGGTGAAGCGGGGGCAAAAACAGCGCAACCAGCCTGGGTCAACTTCATGAAGGTTGCATTGGAAGATGTGCCACAACAACGCAAGCAAGTGCCGTCTGATATTGTCCGTGTCCGTATCGATCGTGATTCAGGCTTACTGACCCAAAAGACCGATTACACCTCAATGTTTGAGTATTTCAAACGTGGCACCGAGCCGAAAGAATACGTTTCGCAAAGCAGTGCAGGCAGTGTGTTTGAATCTGGTGGCGACGAAGAGTTGTTCTAACGCGATTCACAGACCAATAACTGAAGAGCGCCTGAGGGCGCTCTTTTTGTATCTGATGGCTATCGTTAAGGTTATTTCTATTTGAAAGAATATCTTACGCTTGCAACAACGATCCCATATGCGCATTAATGGATTGCGCGATCTTTTCATAGCGACCGCGCAATGGCGAGCCAGGCCGATAGGCCAAAGTGATCAGGCGCGTCGGTTCTGGGTCGTGCAATTTAATGTAACTGACACCATCTCGTACTGCTTCTTTAGGTGTTGCTAGTTTCGGCAATAAGGTGATCCCACTCCCTGCCGCCACCATATTGCGAAGCGTCTCTAAACTGGTCGCTTTAAAGCTGCCATCTTCATTGGCCCCTGCCGCAAAACAAAACCCCATCGCCTGATCACGCAAACAGTGGCCATCCCCCAACATCAGCAAGGTTTCACCGTTCAACGCAAGCATCGAGAGTTCGGGTTGCTTGGCCCAATCGTGTTGCTCAGGTACCGCCAGCACCATAGGCTCGTCGTACAGCGGTAATTCAACAAAGGCTTCTGTTTCTTTGACTGCCGCCAAAATAATGCAATCGAGCTTACCCGTTTCTAATTGCTCAACTAACTGGTGGGTCTGCGCTTCATGCAAGAAGAGTTCAAGTTGAGGAAAGGCTTCTTTAAGTAACGGAATCACTTTGGGTAATAAGTAAGGCCCAACCGTTGGGATAAATCCCACATGCAGTGGTCCAGCCATGCTATCGCCTTGCTGACTGGCAAGTTCACTCAGGATTTTCACTTCCAACAGTACCTTCTGAGCTTGCTCTACTAGCTTTAATCCGGCATCGGTAAACAACACGCGACGGCTGGTACGCTCTAACAGTGATACACCTAACTCATCTTCGAGCTTACGAATTTGGGCACTTAACGTTGGCTGACTAACAAAACACGCTTCCGCTGCTTTGCGAAAATGAAGATGTTCCGACAGTGCAACCAAATACTCCAAATCACGAATATTCATAAAACCACCTTAGCTCACAGTTTGATAGATGAAAACTATCGAAACTATAGCTTTAAACAGTTAGAGCTATCAAGGCAATAAATACATAATAGCTACATCAACAGGGAACAAGACAAAGAAAGCTTCCGGTTGAAAGAGACAACCAACAACGAATCAAATATTTAAATGAAGGAATTTATTATGTTCGCATCTAAAGAAGGTCAGGCTATTCCACAAGTTACTTTCCCAACTCGCCAAGGCGACCAATGGGTTAACGTAACAACTGAAGAGCTATTCGCAAATAAAACTGTGATTGTATTCAGCCTACCAGGCGCATTCACTCCAACATGTTCTTCAAGCCACCTTCCTCGTTACAACGAGCTAGCATCGGTATTTGCTGAAAACGGTGTTGACGACATTCTTTGTGTATCAGTTAACGACACCTTTGTTATGAATGCATGGAAAGCTGACCAAGAAGCTGAAAACATCACTTTCATTCCAGATGGCAACGGTGATTTCACCGACGGTATGGGCATGCTAGTTGACAAAAACGACCTCGGCTTCGGCAAGCGTTCATGGCGTTACAGCATGCTAGTGAAAAACGGTGTAGTTGAGAAAATGTTCATCGAAAACGACGAACCAGGCGACCCGTTCAAAGTCTCTGATGCAGACACTATGCTGAACCACATCGCACCAGAACACAAAGAACAAGCATCAATCACAGTATTCACTAAGCCTGGCTGTCCTTTCTGTGCAAAAGCGAAGCAAAACCTGATTGATGAAGGTCTGCAGTACGAAGAAGTCGTACTAGGCAAAGATGCAACAACCGTTAGCCTACGTGCAATTACTGGTCGCACAACCGTGCCTCAAGTCTTCATCGGTGGTAAGCACATCGGTGGCAGCGAAGAACTAGAAATCTACCTAAACAAGTAAGCCTGCAAAGTAAAACTGATAACAAAAGGTGGGGCCTAGCCCCACCAACCGTGTGGATGTGGAGAGAAACAATGAAAACGTTAAATGTAGATGTAGCTGTGATCGGTGGTGGTACAGCAGGTTTAGGCGCTTACCGTGCAGCAAAAGCACATACTGATAGCGTTGTGATGATTGAAGGCGGCCCTTACGGTACAACCTGTGCCCGTGTTGGTTGCATGCCTTCTAAGCTGCTAATTGCCGCAGCAGAAAGCGTTCACCACATTGAAAAAGCGCCCGCTTTTGGTGTCCATCCACAGGGTGAAATTGTTATCAACGGCCGCGAAGTGATGGACCGAGTAAAACGCGAACGCGATCGCTTCGTTGGCTTTGTTTTGGAAGGTGTCGATGAGATCCCAGCCGAAGATAAAATTGCTGGCTACGCAACCTTCTTAAACGACACCACGCTGCAAGTTGATGATCATACTGTTATCAACGCCGAACGCATCGTGATTGCGACAGGCTCTCGCCCTGCCTACCCAGGTGTTTGGAACGAGCTTGGCGATCGCTTAATCATTAACGACGACGTGTTTAACTGGGATGATTTACCAAAATCAGTCGCCGTATTTGGCCCGGGGGTTATCGGCCTAGAGCTAGGTCAATCACTGCACCGCTTAGGTGTAACAACCAAACTGTTTGGTTTAGGTGGTCAAGTAGGTCCTGTGACTGACCCTGAAGTGATGGCTTATGCCAACAAAGCATTCAATGAAGAGTTTTACCTTGATGCCGATGTTAGAGTCGAAAGCATGAAGCGCATTACCTCTGGCGACCAAGATATGGTTGAAATCCAGTTCATGAATAAACAAGGTGAACTCGAAACCATCGAAGTTGAATACGTACTGGCAGCAACAGGTCGCCGCCCTAATACCGACAAACTTGGATTAGAAAATACCTCGCTAGAATTAGATGAGCGTGGCGTACCAACAGCCGATCACTACACACTACAAACATCACAGCCAAACATTTTCATTGCCGGTGATGCAAGTAACCAATTACCACTACTGCACGAAGCTGCCGACCAAGCCCGTATCGCGGGTGACAACGCAGGCCGCTTCCCTGAGATCCGTGCAGGCCTTCGCCGCTCTAAAATCTCAGCCGTCTTCTCTGACCCGCAAATTGCGATGGTCGGTGAAACGTACAAAGAAATTACCACTCGTTTAGGCACCTGTGGTTGTTTCGCAACCGGTGAAGTATCGTTTGAAAACCAAGGTCGTTCACGCGTTATGCTAAGAAACAAAGGTATTCTGCACGTGTATGGCGAGCAAGGTACAGGTCGCTTCTTGGGGGCTGAAATGATGGGGCCAAACGCAGAACACTTAGCGCACCTATTAGCATGGGCACACCAAAACAAGATGACGGTTTCAGAAATGTTGGATATGCCTTTCTACCACCCAGTGATCGAAGAAGGGGTTCGTACTGCGCTGCGTGACCTCAATGCGAAACTGCACTTAGGCCCTGAAATGATTAAACACTGTCTAGACTGTGGCCCAGGTTGTTAATAACACCAAGCACTGACAGAGAAACAAAAGAGCACATCCGTATAAAATTGCTACGCGCCAATAGCAAGAATAATAACAATGCACTACTCGGTTCACTCTCCACCGAACCGTCCCCTACATTTTGCCCTCACACGTGAGGGCTTTTTTATTCCCGCTTTTCACACCTGATGCTGCACGGTACACTCTGATACATTAGAGGTTTGCCCTCGCTTTAACTTCAAGGTAACTCATGGCCTGCTCAACCTGCCGCGACACACACAATCGCTTTAAGCAAAAGCTAGGACGTTGCCGCCAATGCATGTGGCAACTCACCCTATTGAGTTTGTTTAGCTGGACCGTTTGGGGCTATCGCTATCAAGCACATCCAACGTCAGTGGAGTCCATTACTCTGATTTTTGCCGCGAGTAGCTTCAGCCTATTGTTACTGGCACACTTTGTGGTCGCACTAAAATTGAAGCTCAGCCATAAAAAAACCTGACGCACGCATCAGGTTTTTAGCTTCTCATCGACTCATCGTTCGACTCGGTAATGAGGGGATAGGTTAAGCCACGTTTACCGTTGGAATTTGCTGTTCATTGTCCATTCGAACTTCTAACGCCACTTCATCACAGGCATGCACCCGTGGACAACGATCGCAGTCTTTCATCACTTTTTCAGGCAGCAAAGATTTCGAGGTTGGCACAAAAGCTTGCTTCATAAAGAACTCTGGTACACGCGTCAGAACAAATACCCGTTTGATCGCCATTTGGGATGCTTTCTCGATCAAGTGATCAACAATGGCTTTGCCCTGCCCTTGGTTCTGCCAACCCGCTTCAATACCGAGCGAGCGGATCTCTGCCAACCCTGAGTCATAGACATATAAAGAAGCACAACCAGTGACAACGCCATGATGCTCAGTCACGGCAAACGAGCCAATGTCACGCACCAGTTCATTACGCTTACGCGGTAAGTTTTCACCCAAACCCGACCAATACGACACCATGCCTTCAATCGCATCGAGATCAGTTAGCCGCGCCCCACGCACTTTGACACTTGGCGAATAACGCTTCTCTAACCGCTTCTCGGCTTGGCCAATCGCATAATCAACCTGATTCGGCGCCACACCACCTAAGGCACAACGTTTATCGAGGCAGGAGTCGATGGTTAAGATGGGATACACATCCTCATCTATCACGGTAGAAAATTGCTGCATTTCAGCCAGTGACAGCTCTTCCAGTGCACAGCCTTTTTCTATCGCCGCGACTACTGCCACGCCAACAATATGGTGCGCTTCACGAAATGGAATGCCTTTCGCCACCAAGTAATCAGCCAGCTCGGTCGCGTTAGAGTAACCTTGCATTGCTGCTTCCAAGGTACGGTCTTTATTGACTTGGATACCATCAAAACACAGTGCCGCCATTTCCATGCAGTCATGCCAACTGTCTAGCGCATCAAACAGGCCTTCTTTATCTTCTTGCATGTCTTTGTTGTACGCCAGCGGCAAGGCTTTGACTGTCATCATCATGCCTGCCATTGCGCCATAAACACGGCCGCACTTGCCACGGATCAGCTCTAGCGCATCGGGGTTTTTCTTTTGTGGCATCAAGGACGAACCCGAGGTCACCGTATCGGCAAGCTCAATAAAGTTCGATTCACCTGAGTTATAAAAGATTAAATCTTCAGCCATCCGCGACAGGTGCAACATAGAGATGGAGGCGGTTGAAAGCAGCTCCATCACATGATCTCGATCCGACACCGAATCAAGGCTATTTCGGGTTGCACGATGAAACCCTAAGCTATGGGCCAACACTTCACGATCAATCGGATACGCGGTGCCCGCCAATGCCCCAGAACCCAGCGGACAAGTATCTAATCTTGCCAATGCATCGGTTAACCGCGAGTAATCACGCTCAAACATTTCGACATACGCCAAACACCAATGGGCAAAGGTTACAGGCTGTGCCCGCTGCAAATGGGTATACCCAGGTAAAACCGTCGCCTGATGGTCACGCGCGACCATGACCATTTGGTTTTGCAGTTTATCGAGCATCAGGAGCAGCTGTTGGCCTTGCTGACGACACCACAACTTCAGATCCGTTGCGACCTGATCATTACGTGAACGGCCAGTGTGTAACTTTTTACCTAAGTCACCCACTTTACTGATCAGCTGCTGTTCCACCCAGCTGTGAATATCTTCAGCATCCGAGCGTAAGATCTGCTCAGGATTCTCCATCACTGCCAATTTCAGTTCATTTAATGCTAATTCCAGCTTTTGCTGCTCAGCATCTGTGATCACATCGACTTGGCGCAATGCTTTCGACCATGCAATAGAACCAACGATATCTTGCTCCGCAAGGCGGTAGTCAAAACGTAGGGAATCGTTAAATTCTTTAAACCGTGTGTCAGCTGCCTGACTAAAACGTCCACCCCATAATGCCATGGTCTTTCTCCTGTCCTTTACTGCTCGACTTGCTCAATGCTTGTTGGCTTGCTCGACCTGCGCTGTTATTCGGAGACAACAGCAAAGGCCGAGACATCATGATTATTATTTTTTCTGGCTGTTTAATGCACGGATACGGCTCGCTAGCGAGTAAAGACGAATAAAGCCACCAGCATGACTGTGGTCGTAAACTTCATCTTCGCCAAAGGTCGCAAACTCTTCTGAGTACAAGCTATTAAGTGAACGTTTCTGCACCACCGTAGCTTGACCTTTATACAGCTTCACGACTACTTCACCGCTCACATCTTGGGCAAGTTCATCGGCGGCAGCCAAAATAGATTTACACAGGGGCGTGAACCAACGACCGTCGTAAATAAGGTGCGAGGCTTTGAGGCCAATGCTTTCACGGAACTCGTAAGATTCTTTATCCAGCACCAACTGCTCAACCGCACGTAGCGCTTCGTTCATAATGGTGCCACCTGGGGTTTCGTAACAGCCACGCGATTTGATCCCCACTAAACGGTTTTCAACGATATCAATACGACCAACACCGTGCTCTGCTCCTTTCTCATTGAGGTAAGTGAGCGCATTAAACGGGGTCATGGCTTCGCCATCAACCGCAACAATTTCACCTTTGTCGACCACAATCGATACCGTTTCTGCTTGCTCTGGCGCCTTTTCAGGATCTTTGGTCCATACCCAACACAAGTCGTTCGGTTGATTCCAGGTATTTTCAAGCACACCGCCTTCCGTTGAAATGTGCCACGCATTGGCATCGCGCGAGTAGATTTTCTCCAACGAGGCAGTGCATGGAATATCACGTTCAGCTAAGTAATCGAGGAGGGCTTCACGGCTACGCAAATCCCACTCACGCCAAGGTGCAATCACGGTTAATTGCGGCGCCAAAGCCGCATAGGCGCCTTCAAAACGGACTTGATCGTTACCTTTACCGGTACAGCCGTGACACACAGCATCAGCCCCAACTTCAAGTGCACACTCAACCTGTGCCTTGGCAATGATAGGACGCGCCATGGAGGTACCCAGTAAGTATTTACCTTCGTAAATCGCCCCTGTCTTTAAGCTTGGGTAAATATAATCTGCGACCATTTCCTCTTTCAGATCTGCGATGTAACAAGAAGATGCGCCCGATGCGATCGCCTTTGCTTCAATACCGTCCAACTCGGCATCTCCCTGGCCGACATCCGCTACAAACGCCACCACCTCGCAGTCGTAATTTTCTTTCAACCATGGAATGATCGCCGATGTATCTAGACCGCCTGAATACGCTAAAACTACTTTCGTTACCTTACTCATACTGCTCTCCTGCTTGCCCTTTCGGCGGTCTCACCGCACTGGCTTTTCTGTCATTGGTGTACTATCAAAATTCAATCTGAAACCAGATATAAAGCGCCTTCGCTCTCTATACTGAAAACTTAGTGCCGATACTCTTACCATCAAATAGATCAGCGAGTTTTTCTGGGTAGCGCCATGTCGCCACTTCAATCGGGCGCCCTAATGCTTTTGCCGCTTCAAACGCAGCCCGTACTTTGACAACCATGCCATCGGTGATCACCGCTTGTTGGATCAAGGCTTCCGACTGCGCTTCTGTCAGGGTTGGAATTAAATGCCCCTTACCATCAAGGACCCCACTCACATCCGAGAGCAAGACCAATTCCGCATCGAGCGCTGCTGCCACGGCTACCGCCGCTTGATCCGCGTTGACGTTCATCATTTCGCCTTCAGAAGTTAAACCTATCGAGCTGATAATCGGTAAGCACCCTGCCGCCATAATTTGACTCACCAGTGCACCATTTCCTGGCGCGGCTTTACCCACCGCTCCCAACTCAGGATCTAGCTCTGTCACCTGACACAGGCCACCATCAGCCAAACACAAACCCACAGCACTGATGCCTGATTTAATTGCATGGCCTTGCAACATCTTGTTAGCTGTTCCTGCTAAAGCCCCTGTAATTAGCGGAATTTGTGCCTGTGGCGTAACGCGTAGCCCTTCCTTTTTCACCGTTTCCAGTTGTAACTTGGCCAAAAGTTCATCAACCAAATAGCCGCCGCCGTGCACTAACAGCAGTGGACGCGCAGCTTTTGCCTGATATTGATTAATTGCAGCAAATAATTTAGTCAGGGTGTCATGGCAAGAAAGTACCGCTCCGCCAAGTTTTATTACTAAAGGCATGTTATTCATGGTGACTTATCCTCATAGCAAGCCAGATAACGGCGGGAAATTATTACGAATATTTATGCACTGAACCGCTTGCGACGATGCGCCTTTCAGCAAATTATCAATCGCAGAGGTTAAAATTATGTGACCGTTTTGTACTTGCCAGCCTATATCGCAGAAACAGGTATTCACCACGCTATCAAGCTGAGCCGCTTTGTTATGCAGTAAACGAATCGCAGGCTGGTTAGCATAAGCGCTCTCCAGAACCTGAGTGATCTGATCCGCCGAGACACCTTGGGCCAATTTAGCGCTAATAGTGGCTAAAATTCCGCGTTTAAAGTTACCAAGATGGGGGGTAAAGATGACATCGCAGCCTAAATGAGTCGCGATTTCAGGCTGATGACGATGATTAAAAATACCGTAGGCATGAAGGCTGACTTCACAGAAACTATTAGTCATCGACGCGTTACGGCCAGCGCCTGATACGCCGCTCACCGCATTAATAACAGGCCATTGCTGGGCATCGAGTAAATTGGCATCAACTAAAGGTTTAAGCGCTAGCTGCGACGCCGTTGGATAGCAACCCGGTACCGCGATGAGTTGTGCCTCTGCAATGGCGCTAGCATTCCACTCTGCTAACCCATAGACCGCATGTTCCAGCCAGTTTTTGTGTTGATGTTCAAAGCCATAGAAGTCGGTATAAAAACTATTGCTCTGAACCCTAAATGCACCCGATAAATCAAATACCTGACAACCTTCAGTTAAAAAGATTGGCGCCAGATCGTGGCTCACTTGATGGGCCGTTGCCAGCAATACCACGTCGGCTTGTTGCGCGACAGCTTGTGGTTCCGTCAGCGGTAATAGCGGTAAATCAACAATCCCTTTCAGCTGGCCATGCAATTCACTGATAGCAGTATGACTATCTGCACTTTGCGCGGAGACGTGTAGTCCTGCCAGCTTTAAAGATGGGTGGTTATGGACAATTTTAGCGAGTTCCGCTCCGGTATAACCGCTAGCACCGATAATGTGGGTGTTCAACATAATGTAAATCCATTTTACGCTTTGTTTGGAGTATCAATCTGAATAGTCAGAGAGCATGCTGGCTGAAGCAGCCAAAATATGAGGGTGCAGCAGAGGCACCAAGCGATGAGACTTAGCGTCGTCGGAGGGAGTGTAAAACTAAAAGGTTCGCTTGGTTCATGTTAACAAATTCCTGCTTAATTCGATTTCTTTCGGTCTTCCTAACCCAAAGATTGAAAATAAATTATTATTCAATAAAGCTGCATTTCTATGTTTACAGTTTTATCGAATGGCTGTCAACACTTCTCAGGCATTTCCTGGTTTTAATTAAAATTTGGCTATTTCCCCCTTAAACCAAACTATCAGCTCGCCTTAAATGCAACAAGTATCACAACTCGATAACGTTACATCGCGCTTAATTAAAGCGTTTTACCTCTTTCTGCTGACAAAGCACGCAGTAAATGTGCTAAAAGACGGGTTTATTACGGAAATTTGTTACAAAATAGCGTCAAGGACATGATAAAAATCAAAGTAGAATCGGATTTTTGCCCGCAGTTATGATGAAAGTTGACCTGAAAGCGGGATCACGGCTAGATTATTGGTCAGCATTGATGCACTGGATGTAAAAAAATTACGAGATGGATGCGATATGAATGAAAAGTACAGCGCGCTAAAAAGTAACGTCAGTATGCTTGGCCATTTGCTAGGTAATACCATTAAAGACGCTCACGGTGAGCCACTGCTCGATAAAGTGGAAACCATACGGAAACTGTCTAAATCCGCTCGCGCCGGAAATGAAGACGATCGTACCAAACTGATTGATGAGTTACAGAACCTACCGGATGACCAGTTACTTCCTGTAGCCCGTGCCTTTAGCCAATTCCTCAACCTGACCAATATTGCTGAGCAATACCACACAGTATCGCGTCATTGTGACGAGCATATCTGTAGCCCAGACTCCATTGACTCACTATTTGGTAAGTTAAAAGACAAAGACATTAGCCAGCTTGATTCCATTCAAGCCGTTCGCGAATTAAATATTGAGCTTGTGCTTACCGCGCACCCAACTGAAATTGCGCGCCGTACCATGATCCACAAACTGGTACAGATTAATAAATGTCTTTCTAACCTAGAACTCAGTGAGCTTTCAGCGGCTGAGCGCCAACGTGTCGAGCAGCGTCTTGAGCAGCTTATTGCACAAGCATGGCACTCCGATGTGATCCGCCAGCAACGCCCAACACCACTCGATGAAGCGAAGTGGGGCTTTGCTGTGGTTGAAAATTCACTGTGGCAAGCTGTACCTGAATTCTTGCGCCAATTTGATGACAAGCTAACCAATCACTTAGGTGAAGGCTTACCGCTTGATGCTGCGCCGGTGAAATTCTCCTCTTGGATGGGCGGTGACCGCGATGGTAACCCGTTTGTCACCTCAGCGGTCACCCGTGAAGTACTGCTACTATCACGCTGGAAAGCCGCCGATCTTTACTTGGGCGATATCCAAGAGTTAGTTAGCGAACTGTCGATGGTCAAATGCAACGACCAGGTTCGTGAGCTTGCCGGTGAAGAGCACGAACCTTACCGCGCTATCGTTAAACAGTTACGTAGCAAGCTAACCCACACACGTGATGTACTTGATGCGCGCATTAAAGGCACTGATGTACCTGCTGGCGCTATCATTAACGACGCTGACGAACTATGGCAGCCATTACACGCGTGTTACCAGTCCCTGCATGAGTGTGGCATGGGTATTATCGCTGATGGCCTTCTGCTTGACGTACTGCGTCGCGTGAAGTGTTTTGGTGTTCACCTTGTTCGCTTGGATATTCGTCAAGAAAGTACCCGTCATTCAGACGTCATTTCTGAGTTAACCCGTTATTTGGGCTTAGGTGACTACGATCAATGGAGCGAGCAAGACAAAGTCGCTTTCCTTGTTCGTGAACTGGCGTCGAAACGTCCACTACTGCCTCGTGACTGGCAACCGTCACCTGAAGTACAAGAAGTTATTGATACCTGCCAAGCAGTTGCAGAGCAGCCACGTGAAGCACTTGGCGCGTATGTGATTTCGATGGCACGTACGGCTTCAGATGTACTGGCGGTACATTTGTTGCTGCAAGAAGCTGGCTGTCCATTCCGCATGGATGTGTGTCCACTGTTTGAAACACTTGAAGATTTGAACAATGGCGCAGGCGTCATTAAGCAACTGCTTGATATTGACTGGTACCGCGGCTTTATTCAAAACCACCAAATGGTCATGATTGGCTACTCAGATTCAGCCAAAGATGCTGGTGTGATGTCAGCTGGTTGGGCCCAGTACCACGCGATGGAAGCCTTGGTTGACGTGTGTGAGAGCGCTAACGTTGATATTACGCTGTTCCATGGCCGTGGCGGTACCATTGGCCGTGGTGGTGCGCCAGCGCACGCTGCACTGTTATCACAGCCACCACGTAGCCTTAAAGGCGGCCTACGTGTAACAGAACAAGGTGAGATGATCCGCTTCAAGCTGGGCCTTCCAGATGTGGCCGTCAACAGCTTGAGCTTGTACACCAGTGCGATTTTGGAAGCCAACTTACTACCACCACCGGCACCAAAACAAGAATGGCGTGACCTGATGGAAGTACTGTCAGAAGTATCGTGTGAAGCCTACCGCGCCGTGGTACGTGGCAATGAAGAATTTGTGCCTTACTTCCGCGCAGCAACACCAGAACTTGAACTGGGTAAACTGCCATTAGGTTCTCGCCCAGCTAAACGTAATCCAAACGGTGGTGTCGAGAGCTTACGTGCGATCCCATGGATCTTTGCCTGGAGTCAAAACCGCCTGCTACTGCCAGCATGGTTAGGTGCAGGTGAAGCCATTCAGTACTCGATTGATAAAGGCCATGAAGCCTTATTGGAAGAAATGTGCCGCGAGTGGCCATTCTTCTCAACGCGCCTAGGTATGCTGGAAATGGTCTTTACCAAGACCAATACTAAGATTGCGGAATACTATGATCAACGTCTGACAGATAAGTCCCTATGGCCATTGGGTCAGAAACTGCGTGATCAACTGCAGTCTGATATTAAAGCCGTCCTGAATGTTGATAATAACGATCATCTGATGGAACAAGATCCTTGGGGTGCAGAAGCGATTCGCTTGCGTAATATCTATGTTGAACCACTCAACATGCTGCAAGCTGAGCTGCTATATCGAACTCGAGAGCAAGGTGAGATCTCTCCGATGCTTGAAGAAGCCTTAATGGTGACCATTGCAGGCATTGCAACTGGGATGCGCAATACCGGTTAATCCGTCATTATATCGATACCTAAAAGGCCGCCTTGCGGCCTTTTTTTATGTGCACAGTAAATACTCGTTCGGTTTCATTGTTACTTTTATCAGTTTTGAGACAAACCTCATTAAACAATACGCATTAAGATGTTTATATCCTCTTGTGAAAGCGGATGTATCACAACTAATTGCACTGCAAGCGCGAATAACTGAATGGACTAATGTCACAAGATGAGCAATTTATAGCTTATTCAGGTGAATACTACCCCATTGAGGTATCCGTATTGAGTGTATTGATGATACTCTATGTGATCTCGATCAGGCACTGAAACAAGTTGATTATAATAACGCCAAAGAGCGGAAGGGTGAGCTTGGTTTGATCGGTTTATTTTGATGTATTTTAACGGATAGAAGAGATGTCACTACCACACGTTATTTTAACCGTGCTGAGCACTCGCGACGCAACCGGTTACGACATTACCAAAGAATTTTCACACAGCATCGGTTATTTTTGGAAAGCGAGCCACCAGCAGGTGTACCGTGAACTGAATAAAATGGCCACTCACGATCAAGTAACTTGTCGCCTTGAGCCACAAGATGGCAAGCCCGATCGTAAGGTGTACTCCATTACCGATTTAGGCCGCCAGGCACTGTTTAACTGGTTCCAAGAACCAGCACGTAACCCAACGATTCGTGATGAATTCTCAGCGAAGCTACTCGTCTGTGGAGTGCATAACTCACTCCCTATGCAGCAGCAGCTTGAAGCATTGATCGATGAATCACACAGCTTAATGAGCCATTACCACGAGCTAGAGAAACTACACTTTAGCGATTACAAAGCAATGAGCCGTCAAGAGCGCCTTGATCGCCTTACGCTTCGTCGTGGCATGCACAACCGTCAAGCTTGGATTGTTTGGGCTGAAGAAGTGTTAGCTGAACTAAAAGACATGGATAGCGAAGGTAGCGATATCGCACTATAAGCTTCATTGTCATATCAAAAAGCCGCTATCCAATAGCGGCTTTTTTGTTGCGCCTAGGTCAACTGCACTGGCTCTCACATATTCTACGAAGTCGCAATCTCAACTTCTGCCCGCACACCCAAGGTGTGACAAATAGCGTAGGTCAATTCCGCACGGTTAAGGGTATAAAAATGAAAATCTTTCACCCCTTCACGGCTCAGTACCCGAACCATATCAATCGCATTACTGGCTCCAACCATTTGGCGGCTTAGCAAGTCATCATCTAACCCTTCGTACTGCTTTTCCAACCAGCCAGGAATTTTGACATTATTTGCCAAAGCGAACCGCTTCGCTTGGGTCATGTTCGATACGGGTAAAATGCCAGGTACAATTTCAACATCAATGCCTGCCGCGACACAACGGTCACGAAAGCGCAGATAACTTTCAACATCGAAGAAAAACTGGGTAATCGCACGGCTCGCCCCCGCATCCACTTTTCGTTTCAGGTTGATCAAATCCGCTTGGGCGCTTTTGGCTTCAGGGTGTACTTCAGGGTACGCCGCGACAGAAATATCAAACTCGGCTTCTTTGCGTAATAATTCCACCAAGTCTGATGCATACATGTCTGGCCTACCACCTTGTGGCGGTAAATCGCCCCGCAATGCCACGATATCGCGAATACCGCTATTCCAGTAATCACGGGCGATAGTACGTAACTCATCACGGCTGGCATCAATACAGGTTAAATGCGGCGCTGCCACTAGGCCTGTCTGATCTTTGATATCCTTAATGATCGAGTGAGTGCGATCTCGTTCACCGGAATTGGCACCATAAGTGACAGACACAAACTTTGGCTTCAGTGTTTTCAATCGGTGAATAGATGCCCACAGGGTCTTTTCCATTTGCTCGCTGCTAGGCGGAAAAAACTCAAATGACACATTGAGGTCACCTTTAAGGTCCACAATATTTTGGTTTAGCGCATCTAAATGGCTTGCGTGAGAATACCCCATAGTTCATCCCTTCCTATCCTGGCACCGTGGCCCATCTATCCTTAAAAGTGAACGTCTTTAAATAACCATTTAGACGTCTATATGTCTACAGAATGTCGTGATACCAATTTAATGTCAACCTACTAATCATGAATTTTTTTCAAGTTCATATTGCATAATTTTCACAATAAAAAAACCTGCCAAAGGCAGGTTTTAAAAGGAATAGTGCATGTTTCTAGCGATAAGAACATCGTTAACTAATCATCCTAGTTGGCTTGGTTTATACCGCTATATTCAACTGCCATAAATAATCATAGCAGCCGATCTCACAATCACCACCAATCGCCAACGACAGCGATCTCCGACGCCAAGGCCTGTTTACAACAAAGCGGCAAGACGATTAATGTCCGATAGTAATGCCCCTGCCGTCACATCACGCCCCGCGCCTGGGCCACGGATCACCAGCGGATTATCGCGATACCACCGACTTTCAATCGCAAAAATATTGTCACATGGCAGTAGGTTCGCCAGGGCATGTTCTTTGGGCAAGGCTTCTACCCCAACCACCGCTTTGCCTTTTTTATCCAATCGAGCCACATAGCGCAGTACTTTCTCTTCCGCGTTCGCCTTCACCAATCGCTCTTCCAAACGCGTATCGAGCTCTCCGGCTTGTTCGAAAAAGGTATCGAGACTGACATCAACCAAAGATTCAGGCACCAGAGTTTCCACTTTAACCTGCTCTGGCTCGATGCTAAGCCCTGACTCACGCGCCAAAATAACCAATTTGCGCATCACATCACTACCATCTAAGTCATGGCGAGGATCGGGTTCAGTGAGCCCTTGCTGCCACGCTTGCTCAATCAAGGCTGAAAACGGCACCGAGCCATCATATTGCTGAAATAACCATGACAAGGTGCCAGAGAAAATACCAGAGACTGCAATGATGTCATCACCACTCTCTCGTAAGTCACGCACCGTATGGTTAACGGGTAACCCAGCCCCAACAGTGGCGTTATACAACCAATGGCGGCTGGTTTTGGCAAACGCATCTTGTACCGCATGGTAATCAGCACTCGATGCCGAGCCAGCCACTTTATTGGCTGAAATCAGGTGCAGGCCATTTTCTGCTACCTGTGGGTATTTCGCCGCTAGCTCAGCACTGGCCGTCACATCTAACACCACCACATCATCGTATGGATGAGCCGCTAATGTTGTGAGCAACTCACCTTCGGCGTACTCAATCGCTTCATCGTTAAAGCAATTTAAAGCACGCGCAGGGGCGATACCTTCATAATCAATCCAATGACGGCTACTGTCAGCGACACCAATTAAGGTAAATGTTTTACCATGGCGTTTACTCAGTTGTTCGCACTCGGTTTCAAATAACTCGAGCCAGCGGCTACCAATATTGCCTTTGCCGCATAGCACTAATCCGATCCGTTTCTGCGCTTGGAACAAACTTTGGTGGACACGACCAATCAAGGTTTCAGGGTTCACATGGCGTAAAATCGCCACGAGGCTCAAGCCTGATTCGGCTTCTGCCAGAAATTCAACCGGCTGACCTTTCAGTTGCTGATAGAAACCATGACAATGGACGGGGTTATTAACCACCCCCGCACCAACAACTGCCACCATGGTAAAGCCATCACGTAACCGCAACTCGGCCGCAATACCGCTATCTTGCAGTAAACCTAATACGCCATTAACAACCTCGCCAGTGTAAGCCAGCAAAATACGCCCTTGTTCTACATCCACACTTTGGGCCAACGGTGGTAACTGCGCACGGAGTAAGGTGCGTGCTAACTCTTTACGGACGGGCTCAAAATCATTGGCACGAGAGACATCCAGCTCGATCAGACAAACATCATCTAATGAGGTTACAATTTTAGCACCACGGCCAGAAGCTAATACGCGCTCCACCCGCGTCGACCCCGACTCAGGTTGATGACTGCAACGCAAGGTGAGATCAATAGTGCTCTGGGCAACAGGCTGAAGAGTACGACTATGGAGTACAGGCGCAGCAAGACGTGCCAATTCACTGGCTTCATCAAGACGTAACAAGGGTAGCAGGCAAGCATCTTTTACTTGGCGCGGATCGGCACTGTAAACCCCTGCCACATCGCTCCAGATGGTCACTCGGGCGGCATCAGCTAATGCACCAATGACGGTTGCCGAGTAATCTGAGCCATTACGCCCAAGCAATACCGTTTGTCTTGCTTGGTTTTGGGCCATAAAGCCAGTGATAACAATCCGATGCTGGCTATGCTGCACCAGTTGTTGTTGCAGTAAAGGCCGTGAAGCAGCGCAATCAACTTCAGGTTGCGCGGCGAGTTCAGCCCGTAAAAACTGGCGGGAATCAAGCGCACAAGCAGGCAAAGCATTGGCATTAAGCACAGCGGCTAATAGCCGAGCCGACCACAACTCACCGTGGCCTAATACATTGGCACGAGCCGCCTCATCAAGTTCTAATTCACTCAGCGCTGATAAGGCACTCAGCTCCAGGTGAAGCTGAGTTTGTAATTCGTCCGCTGCGGGCTCAGGTAGCAGATCATTGATCAACTCTTGTTGGTACTGACGTAGCTCTTGCAGCACTTCATGCGCATGGCGGCCGTCTTTCGCCAACAGGGTTAACCATTCAATCAATCGGTTGGTTGTTTTACCCGCCGCTGATACGACAATCAGATCTTCGGCGGTCGAGTACTCTTGTAAAATTGTCGCCACACGACGATAGCATTCGGCATCTGCGAGGCTACTGCCACCAAATTTATGTAATTGACGCGGTTGAACTTGGCTCATTTATCCCACCTCAGCTGCTTGCTGGAAAGCTTGTACTAAATCGGCAATAAGATCAGATGGGTCTTCAAGCCCCACAGATAAACGCAGTAGTGCTGTGTTGATGCCAGCTTCTGCCTGTGCTTCATCGGACATTGCACGGTGTGTCATGCTCGAAGGATGGGCGATCAGGCTTTCAGTGCCACCCAACGATTCCGCCAGCGAGAAACATTTCAGGGCTTTCACAAACACTTCAAGTTGCTGGAAACTCCCCGCCAACTCAAAACTAATCATAGAACCAAACCCTTTTTGCTGGCGCTTCGCGATGTCATGGCCTGGGTGATTCGGCAAACTGGGGTGATAAATCGCGGCAACTTGCGGGTGGTCTTTTAAGAAAGCCAATACTTGCGCCCCATTTTCTTCGTGCATCTTCATGCGCGGCACTAAGGTACGTAAGCCCCTCAGGGTTAGGTAAGCATCAAAAGGAGCGCCAGTTGCGCCAATACAGTTGGCCCACCATGCAATGTTTTCCGCTTGTTCAGCATCCGCTGAAATCAAAATACCGCCAACGACATCAGAATGGCCATTGATGTACTTGGTGGTCGAGTGCACCACAAAGTTAGCGCCCAGTGCGATAGGTTGCTGCAGGACAGGCGAAAGGAAAGTGTTATCCACCGCCACCTGCGCCCCTGCCGCTTTGGCTTGCTGGCACAAAGCTTCTACGTCAATCACGCGGAGTAGAGGATTAGAGGGGGTTTCAACCCAAATAATTTTAGGCTGTTTTGCCAAGGCATCTGCTAAGGCTTGAGGATCAGATTGATCGACAAACTCAACCTTAAAATCACCTTTATTGGCGCGCGTATTAAATAAACGGTAAGTACCGCCGTAACAATCATGCGGTGCTATGATCAGATCATCGGGCCCTAGTAATGCAGAAACAAGAAGGTTAATGGCGGCGGTTCCACAACTTGTCACCACACCACCTGCACCACCTTCTAGCTCTGTCAGTGCGTCGGCCAGCATATTGCGACTCGGGTTACCAGAACGGGAATAATCGTATTGTGGCACCTCACCCAGCTGTGGAAAACTGTAGGTTGATGTGAGATAGATAGGGGGGACAACAGCGTGGTGCTGAGAATCGGATTCAATGCCGGTACGAACTGCAATAGTGGCAAGTTTCTTGTCACTCATATTAACCTTCCTTGTTTCGGTTTAATGCCGAATAAAATTCCTTCATCAACATTAACCACATTAAACTGAGACGTCAACACTTCTAGACGTCTATATGTCTTTGCTTATGGCGGTAAATATCGCTAAAATTCACCCAAACTTTAATTATGACTCACTGCCCTACTCGCAGTTATTTCGTATGACCCCATATTTTCTGAGGTTTTCTCAGTATAGTCATGGCGTGAAATAACCTGAGCGGCGGTAAAAACAACAACGCTGAGAAGGTAAAACATGGCAGAGTGGAATGGCGAGTACATCAGTCCATACGCGGAACACGGTAAGAAAAACGAACAAGTAAAAAAAATTACGGTGTCGATTCCATTAAAAGTCTTAAAAATTCTGACTGATGAGCGTACACGTCGTCAGGTGAATAACCTGCGCCATGCGACCAATAGTGAGTTGCTATGTGAAGCATTTTTGCATGCATATACTGGCCAACCGTTACCCACCGATGACGATATTCGTAAAGATCGCCCTGATGATCTCCCAGCCGAGGCGAAAGCTTTGATGGATGCGATGGGTATTACTTACGAAGACATCAACGAGTAACCTCGTCGCGAGGGGCAAAAAACTGACTGTGGCGACAACATTGGAACCACAGTCAGTAAATATGGAAACGCGCTACTTCTAGATCTTTATAGTGGTAGCTTTTACTTTCATCAGTCTTATGCGGTACGTCCTACCACCAGCGTCAAAAGAAAAATCGTAATAACAATGCCAAGTAACTTAAGTTCACGCTTTTTCATAACTCTCTCCTTGCTGTTTCTCACTCAAAATAAGTTTTCTCACCACCATAATGAACACACCGGTTAACACTAAGTTCAGTGCTAACGACAGCATGCTGATGGTGACAATCGGCCCACCAAAGCCATAGCCAATACTGATCATCAACACCCCTGCACCCACTTCTCCACGTGGCCACATGCTGATCGACAGCGCCAAGCGCTCTTTCAACGTTGCTTGTTTGCGATAGCAAAACAGTGGGAACATCTTGCCGAGATTGGCAATCACAGAAATGATCAAAACGTGGTAAGTAATTTCAGCTAACGACATCGCTGGCATTGCCAGAGTGACGCTCTCTGTTGAGGTGGTTGTTACTCCCCCAAAGATTTGTGGCAAGCTCAGACCAACCAGCACCATGAACACCCCAGCCACAAAGCTTGAGACTTGCTGATCCGCGCTAGATTCATGCTGCGATTTCATCATGCAGCCCAGCACGAAAGCGGGGAGCAAAACTTCGAAATGGACGCCACTGCGTAAATAAAACAACTCACACAGCAACGCAATAATGACGGAATAGCCCATCACAGCGCCCGCAGATGACGGAATAGACCAAAGGTGTAAATAGCGGTAACCCAGCGCTAACAAGCCAAACATTAAAACGAGTGTCACACCTAATGCGGGCTGCCAGCCCACCACTAAAATAGACAGTGGGATCATCAAGAGCACAGTATCGAGATCATCAAAGATGGCCAGCACTCGGGCTTTATTAAACATCCAGGTCGCCCCTAACCCCGCAGCCGTCAGCATGGCAAACAGCACCCCCGCAGAGGTTGGTGCAGCGAAGCGACCAATGACTAAGGTTTCCGTCCATGCATCTAAGTTGCTCCACATCTCTGGCGGCATCAGGACAAAAATGAAATACAGTACAACGCCTATCCACGGGAAGGTTGCCGTTGTCATTGCAACCACGTAGTCCCAGCGGTATTGCTTTAAATTGTTCTTATCAATTTCAAACTCACGACCGACATTGATCATGATGTAGGCCAGCGCTGACATGGTCAGTAACAGAATGGTCGGTTGCAGTTGGCCGTAACCGACTATGAATGATGGCAGCAGTTGTGAGCACACTAGCCCCACCAACAGTAATGCGGAATATATAATGATTTTTTTCACGTCATAACCTCTTGGATTGCATTGTTCATCAGAAATCGCCAGCCCCCTAAAAAGAGGGCTGACAGTTGGGTTAGACGAATTTCACTTTCGTGATTTCTTTGATACCCGACAGTACGAAGGTCGGTACAGATGCGGCAATAACCACAGCCACTAAGTGACTAAACGACAGGGCTTCGGTATTAAAAATCATTTGACCTAAGCCTGTGTACATCACGCTCAGTGATAAGGTTGCAGACAAGGCGACTGCGCCTAGTAGGTACTTATTGGTGAATGGATTTTTGCGGTATAGCGTTGTAAAGCTACGTGAATCAAATAGGTGCCACAGTTGGGCAAAGATCAGCATGGCAAAAGCAACTGTCTGTGCGTATTCCGCACTATGACCAGCATTCAATGCCCAGCTAAATGCCATGTAACTCATGCCACCCAGTGCCAAACCACGGATCACAATTTTGGCGCCTAGGCTGTCGCCAAAGAAACCCTCATTACGTTTGCGCGGTTTACGTGACATCACATCTTTTTCTTCAGGTTCAACCCCCAATGCTAAGGCAGGTAAACCATCTGACACTAAGTTGATCCACAAGATCATCAGTGGCGTCAGCGGCAAAATAGTTTCTGGCCCCATCATCAGGAAGGCAATCAAGATCACCGCCACTTCACCCACGTTGGCTGTTAATGCCTGACGGATAAACTTACGTAAGTTATCGAAAATCTGACGACCCTGGCGTACGGCTTTGACTATGGTGCTGAAGTTGTCATCCAACAAGATTAAATCACCAGAGTCCTTGGCCACCGAGGTACCCGCTATCCCCATTGCCACACCAATATCTGCGCGGCGAAGTGCTGGGGCATCATTCACACCATCACCTGTCATGGCGGGTACTTCATTATTGTCTTGCTGCGCTCGCACGATACGCAATTTGTGCTCAGGGCTAACCCGTGCAAACACCGCCACCTCTGGACAGATACGACGCAATGCTTCATCGTCCATCTCATCAAGCTGAGCGCCCGTGATCACCTTGTCGTTTTCAGAGCGGATAATACCGATATCACGAGCAACTGCAGCTGCCGTTAAGGCATGGTCACCAGTGATCATCACGGTACGCACACCAGCATCAAAACAGCTATTTACCGCATCGCGCACTTCTGGACGTGGCGGATCCATGATGCCGTAGAGACCAAGGATGGTAATGTCATGCTCAAGCTCGTGATGGTCACGATCTAAATCGGCAGCGGTTAATGGACGGAAACCCACAGCAAGGGTACGCAACGCTTGGTCTGCGAACTCTTTAATCGCTTGTTGATAGTTGGCGATGTGTCGCTCAGCTGGGCTGGTTGCCAGTGCGAGGTTACCTTGCATTTCTTGCTCAGCGTGTGCGACAACCGTGCCATCAATCATAAAGCCTGATGCATTACGCAGGATCACATCGGGTGCACCTTTTACAGCAAGGAAGTGTTGGCCTGCTTTATCTCGCACAATGACAGAAGCCATCTTACGACCAGAATCAAACGGGAATTTTTCAACAATCGTAAACTCACCCGATGCCAGCATATTGCCCTGCTGTAAGCCAGCTTTGGCAGCAGCAACAATCAATGCGCCCTCAGTTGGGTTACCACGAACAGCGTATTGACCTTTCTCTTGCAAGTACTGAGCATCGTTACATAAGGTCGCAACAGTAAGGCCACGCATCATTTCAGGGCTATCTGTAACGGCCACTTGGTGTTTTTGTGGTTCAAACTCCCCTTTAGGATCGAAGCCTTTACCTGTCACTTTCCAATAACGACCAGCCGCATCATAGGCTTGCATCACCTGCATTTGGTTTTGGGTCAGCGTCCCTGTCTTATCAGAACAAATAACCGTGGTTGACCCCAAAGTTTCAATGGCAGAAAGTTGTTTTGCCAAGGCGTTGCTCTTCACCATTTTGGTCGAGCCCATGGTCAATACAATCGACACAACCGTAGGTAGGCCTTCAGGAATAGCAGCAACAGATAACGAGATACCCGTATTTAAAATTTCTAACCATGGCATACCGTGGTACAGACCAATGGCACACACCACAGCAACCACGGAAAGGGCGGCAATCATCAATGTATGCGCGATGGTATCCATGCGCACTTGCATTGGTGTTTTCGTTTCTTCGGTGTTGGTCATCATGTCCGCAATGTGGCCAACTTCGGTTTGCATTCCCGTACCAACCACTACCCCATAGCCATTGCCAGAGGTAACAATTGTAGTCATGAACCCCATATTGACCTGATCTCCCAAGCCAATATTGTCACCTTCAAGCTCTGCAATGCGCTTATCAACAGGCTCAGATTCCCCCGTCAACGCGGCTTCATCTATTGATAGTCGATTGGCTTCAATGATCCGCACATCGGCTGCTAAGATGTCACCGGTGTTGATTTTAAGAATGTCACCCGGTACTAACTCGCGAGCAGGTATCGATAATACATCCCCATCCCGCACTACTTGGGCGCTGGGGGCTGCCATCTCTTTCAAGGCATCCATGCCTTTTTTGGCTTTCATTTCTTGCCAGAACGCAATCAAAGCATTGATGAAAATGATCACTGTAATCGCAATGCCATCCACATTGTGACCCGTAAAGAATGAGACTAAAGCGCCTACTCCTAAAATAAAAATAAGAGGGTTTTTAAATTGATCTAAAAACATTGCTAAAGCAGATTTGCCTTCTTGCTCTTGCAATTCATTAGGGCCGTATTCTTGCTGGCGATCTTTCACTGTTTTTGATGATAATCCAGAACGTGTTGTTTCTAATTCTGAAAGCGTATTATCCGCTGTCTTTGTAAACCACTTTTTTCGCATACAATAATCTCCAACAAAATAAAGGCGAACGAATCTAGCCAAATAATTAGCAAAACCTAAACTTTGTTTATATCTGACACTCAAACAGAATTGTTAGAGCGCGTCCAAATTATAATATTCACATAAATGATGAAATTATTTTCGGTATTGGAAATTCTTATTCGGGATTTTTTTTGATTATTATCAACATTCATTCCGATATTAGCTCGGATTATTAAAAACAATGTAAATAGGTATAAACAAGACCTAATGATAACCACCTCAAAACATCGGAAAAACCGAAAGATAACAGCCAATACGTAGGTTTTATCATATCTAAAGGTGCTTTTAGCGAGATGCATCACATAAGAGATGCTCGCCAAACCTCCCCTTACCAATCAAGCAATAAGTAGCGTTTAGCGGTAGATAAGTGCTATTATTTGCTTTCCAAACGACAACCATTCCATAACCCAACTGAATGTAAGTTTATATTTCAAAAGATCTGCATTTATTAAATATGATTTCACCAGGTAAGAAAGATCAGAAAATACAAATAACCTCTCATTTTATTTTCCGTTAGTTATAAATTAATAATCGATATTCACAAAGAAACAGTTATTTCAAATTTGTTTAATTTGCTATAAATTGTAAAAACAACACTTACTTATTATTTTAAATATTAATCCTCTCCATTATTTAAATGCTGGATAGAAAAGTGATCGTAATCAATTCCCCTCTGCTGTTAATTTATATGATAAGTGCATTAGCTAAATGCAATACGAATATCCATTCATCATTTATTTTATTTTTGGCATTCAGAGAGGTGGTATATGTTAGATTCTGTTATTAATACAATTGGAATGTGCTTAATCGGCGGGAAGTATATGCTAATGATCATCCTGGCAGGTATGGCGTTCTTTTCTGGCGCAGCAAGTTTTGAGCTGATGATGGTACCAGGCGTACAGCCAGCAGAGTGATCCAAACGGATAAATCGTTACACAAGGCACAAAGAGCAAAAAGCAAAAAGCAAAAAGCAAAAAGCCAGCAACACTGCATGCCGCTGGCTTTCGATGGTCTATCGTTTGTATAGCAGGGTTACATTAACTTTCCATGTAGCCCTTAGGCATGTCAATTTGCGCGACACCCGATTCAACCGCAGCCACCGCCACCGCTTTTGCTACGCGAGGCAGTAAACGAGGATCCATTGGCTTTGGAATAATGTATTCTGGACCAAAGCTCAGGCTCTCAACACCTGCCGCCGCCAGCACTTCAGCAGGCACTGGCTCTTTCGCAAGTTCACGAATCGCCTTCACCGCCGCCAGTTTCATCTCATCATTAATTTGGCTCGCACGTACATCCAGTGCGCCACGGAAGATGAATGGGAAACACAGCACATTGTTGACTTGGTTCGGGTAGTCCGAACGGCCCGTCCCCATGATCAAATCATCGCGAACCGCATGGGCAAGTGCTGGCTTGATTTCAGGATCTGGGTTTGAACATGCAAATACCACAGGCTTATCAGCCATCAGTTTTAATGCATCTGGCGACAGTAGATCAGGACCTGAAACGCCGACAAAGATATCCGCGCCTTCAATCACGTCCTCTAGGGTACGCTTGTCTGTGTTGTTCGCGAACAACTGTTTGTATTCGTTGATGTCATCACGACGGGTATGGATCACCCCTTTACGGTCCAGCATATAGATCTTCTCACGCTGGGCACCACACTTGATCAGCATCTCCATACAAGCAACAGCGGCTGCGCCTGCGCCGAGACAAACAATCACAGACTCTTCGATTGTTTTACCTTGCAAGTCCAGTGCATTCAACATACCCGCAGCGGTGACAATCGCAGTACCGTGTTGGTCATCGTGGAATACAGGCACATTACAGCGCTCAATCAGGCGTTTTTCGATTTCAAAACAATCCGGTGCTTTAATATCTTCTAAGTTAATACCACCAAAGGTGTCGGCGATATTAGCAACGGTATCGACAAACTCATCAATAGTGCGATGCTTCACTTCGATATCAATCGAATCTAAGCCAGCAAAGCGTTTGAATAGTAGCGACTTACCTTCCATTACTGGCTTAGATGCCAGTGGACCTAAATTACCTAGGCCAAGGATCGCAGTACCATTGGTAATAACAGCAACCATGTTGCCTTTACCTGTGTACTTATAAACATTTTCAGCATTCTGCGCGATTTCACGCACAGGCTCAGCGACACCCGGGCTGTATGCTAATGCTAAGTCTTCTACCGTATCGGCAGGTTTCGTCAGAGAAATAGCAGTTTTACCTGGAACTGGGTATGCGTGGTAATGAAGTGCTTGTTGGCGGAAATCTTCAGACATGATGTTCTGGTCCTGATGATAATGGAGGTAAAGATACGATGCTGAACAATTACCTGACGTTATAATAATACGTCAGTTTAGAATTCGTGCGAGCCAGATCATATTCTATAGCGAGTAAAAATCCTAGCTCAGCAAAGCTGGTCGAGCCAATCGAATTACGAATTTCGCTAACAAGATTGAAAAAAGGGGTAGAAAGCGTGTCACAAATTCTCCACCTTGGTTTTTTCGTCTAAAAACCGATAGATAGCATTACTTTCTGTGTGGTTTTATTCGGGGTAAGTTTGCACATTTGTAATCAAATTATTACCAGTGCGACGTGATAGTTCAGCGGGGAAAGAGGTATCGTAGAAAACAAAAAGGGACGCTTGCGCGTCCCTTTTGGCGGTATTATCCAAGCAAAAATTATTTGCTTGTAAGCGCACCGAAACGCTTGTTGAATTTGTCGATACGACCACCAGTGCTAACTTGACGTTGCTTACCAGTGTAGAACGGGTGACATTTGTCACAAACATCAAGGTTGATGTCTTTGTTCATTGTAGAGTTAAATTCAAACGTGTTACCGCAAGAGCAACGAGCACTTACAGCTTTGTATTCTGGGTGAATACCTACTTTCATTGGGATAACCTCAAATAAAGGCCGTGTCGCTCTCCCGATCCAAAGCCGGGCACCACACGCGTTAAAAAATAGTTACCGCACAAGGCGATAATTCAGGCGGCGTATAGTAATCAATCGCACCGCACAGATCAACTAATGATGGATTATTCCCCACTAAAAGTCGCACTACCCTTTTAACAGCCTACTCATCAAGCATTTGGGATACCCCGTTAGGCAAGGTACACTGCCTACCTTATTCACGCTAAAACTAATGCGGATTTGCAGTTTACGATGACGCTCGATATTGCCAAAGTGGCACTACCAGTACCTCTGGACAAAACGTTTGATTACCTCATCAAACCTAATACCTACCCTGTGATTGGCGGGCGCGTACGCGTACCTTTTGGCCGCCAGCACTTGATTGGTATCGTGGTGGCGTTGAGTGACCAATCCGACTTCCCACGGGCGCAACTCAAGCCTCTTGGCACCGTTATCGACAGCGAAATGCTATGGTCCCCTGCACTGTTTGGGTTATTAAAGTGGGCAAGCCAATACTACCAATACCCGCTCGGCGATACGCTAGCCAATGCGATGCCAGCCCTATTGCGTAAAGGTCGTGAAGCCTCACCTACCGCCTTAAAGAGTTGGGCATTAACGGAAGCCGGGAAAAACCAGCCGTTCACGAGCCTTAAACGCGCCCCACGCCAAGTCCAAGTGCTTACTGTGCTTCAACAGGGGGTGACCAGCCATGAAGATCTGCTAGCGCAAGAAGTTAGCTCCGCCACCTTAAAAACCTTGGCAGAGAAAGGCTGGATTGAAGAAAGAGTTGAACAACCCAAGCAAAATCATTGGCTAAAACATTTTGAAGTGACAGAAGAAAAGCCGCGCTTGAATGAAGAGCAAGCCCTGGCAATTGCGACCGTTAATTGCAATCCAGATTATGGCTGTTATTTACTGGAAGGGGTGACAGGTTCAGGGAAAACCGAAGTCTATCTCAACCTGTTAGAACCGATTTTAGCCGCAGGCAAACAGGCGTTGATTTTAGTGCCAGAAATTGGCCTAACCCCACAGACCATTAACCGCTTTAAGCGTCGCTTTAATGTGCCATTAGAGACTATCCACTCTGGCCTCAATGACACCGAACGTTTATCAGCATGGCTAGCGGGACGCGATAACCAAGCAGGTATCATCATAGGGACACGCTCTGCGTTATTCACCCCCTTTGCGAACCTTGGCATCATCATTGTGGATGAAGAGCATGACGTCTCTTACAAGCAGCAAGATAGCTTGCGTTATCACGCCCGTGATATTGCCGTGCTCCGCGCCAACAAAGAAAATATCCCAGTGGTGTTAGGTTCTGCGACGCCCGCATTAGAAAGCCTGCATAATGCCAAAACAGGTAAGTATCACCACCTCACCCTGACCCAACGTGCAGGAGCGGCCCAAAAAGCCCGTCACGGCGTACTGGATATCAAAGGGCTGTATTTAGAGTCAGGACTATCGGCACCGTTAATCGCGCAAATGCGCAAACACCTGCAGGCAGGTAATCAGGTCATCCTATTTTTAAACCGTCGGGGCTTTTCACCAGCCATCATGTGTCATGAGTGTGGCTGGCTCGCCGACTGTCAACGCTGCGACATTCACTACACCTTCCACCAGCAAACGGGGGAATTGCGCTGCCACCACTGTGGTGGACAACGTCCGATCATGCCGCAGTGTGGCGATTGTGGTTCAACCCAGCTGATCCCTGTCGGTGTCGGTACCGAGCAACTTGAACAACAACTTGCTACCTTATTTCCTGAATACAAAGCCGTACGGATTGACCGCGATAGCACTCGCCGTAAAGGAGCACTAGAGAACTATTTAGAAGCGATCAAAAATAACGAATACCAAATTTTAATTGGCACTCAAATGTTGGCGAAGGGACACCATTTCCCTAACGTCACCTTAGTGGCTTTGATTGATGTGGATAGCGCCCTTTTTAGTAATGATTTTCGTGCCTCCGAGCGCTTAGCCCAACTGTTCATCCAAGTAGCAGGGCGCGCAGGCCGTGCCAGCAAGCCAGGTGAAGTGATGCTGCAAACTCACCACCCTGACCATGCTTTGTTACAAGATTTACTGCACAAAGGCTACGACAGCTTTGCTACTGCCGCGCTTAATGAACGCAAACAAGCATGGTTGCCACCTTATACCTACTTAGCCTTGATGCGGGCCGAATCTAACGATAATGATCAAGTACTTCAGTTCTTGCAGCAAGTCCGAAACACCTTTGAAGCAAGCCCGAGGTTTAATCAAGATGTATGCATTATGGGCCCCAACCCAGCCCCATTAGCACGTCGCGCGGGGCGTTACCGTTGGCAATTATTATTGCAAGCTCCCGATCGAAAAACCTTGCAGCAGCTACTCAGTATTGCCAAGCCGATGGTGCAATTATTACCCCTAGCCAAAAAGGTTCGGTGGTCGATAGATGTTGAACCTCAAGATTTGACTTAAAATAGGCAATGCGAGCTAGATCACATACCGAATGTAATTTATGCCATGATAGCCATGTTTAATTTATGTAGAAATGCCTACAATAATGAGCTTGTCGGTTTAGGTATCTGCCCGCTTTGGCTATGGTCCTCCGACAATTTTATGAGAGAAATCATAGAGAGGAAGTGCAACTATGGCGACAATGAAGGATGTTGCCCAGCTCGCCGGCGTATCTACAGCCACGGTATCCCGTGCTTTAATGAACCCGGAAAAAGTGTCGGCATCAACCCGTAAAAAAGTTGAGCAAGCTGTCATGGAAGCTGGTTATTCACCGAATTCACTAGCAAGAAATCTCCGTCGTAACGAATCAAAAACCATCGTCACAATTGTGCCTGATATTTGTGACCCTTATTTCAGCGAGCTCATTCGAGGTATCGAAGAAGCGGCGATGGAGCATGGTTATTTGGTCTTATTGGGTGATAGCGGCCAACAAAAAAACCGCGAAAATTCATTCGTCAATCTGGTCTTTACCAAGCAAGCAGATGGGATGCTGTTATTAGGCACCGACCTGCCATTTGATGTCAGCAAACCTGAACAGAAAAACTTGCCACCACTGGTAATGGCCTGCGAATACTCACCTGAGCTCGAACTGCCAACCGTACAAATCGACAACCTAACAGCAGCATTTGAGGCGGTTAATTACCTGACGCAAATGGGGCATCATCGTATCGCCCAAATTTCAGGGCCAGACACTGCACCACTGTGTCATTTCCGCTCGCAAGGCTATCAGCAAGCACTACGCCGAGCAGGGATTGAACTTAACCCAGCATATACTGTGAAAGGCGATTTTTCGTTTGCCGCAGGCGCGCGCGCTGTAACCGCACTATTATCGTTACCTGAGCCACCTACCGCGCTATTTTGTCACAGCGATGTGATGGCAATTGGTGCCATGCAGCAAGCTAAACGTCTCGGCTTACGGGTTCCTCACGATATTTCGATTGTCGGTTTTGATGATATTCAATTTGCCGAATACTGCGATCCACCACTAACAACCGTCTCGCAGCCTCGCTACGAAATTGGCCGCCAAGCCATGCTGATGTTGTTGGAGTTACTGAAAGGTAAAGATGTGCAAGCAGGTTCACGCTTATTGGATGCCAAACTGGTTATCCGCGAAAGTGCGGCACCACCTCCGGCATAAGCCAAGCCTGTCGTAACCGCAGACTCAACACTGTGAGCTTATCGTTTTGCGTATAAGCTCACAGTTATCACGTCAATTATCCCCCTCTTTCAGCCCTAAATTGACTCTGCCACTAGTCAGTATCCACCCAAGTTTGTACCATAGCGATACCGATTTCTTTGTACTGTCAGCATTGTGGCCACTAAAGATTATGTAAAGCGCGGGCGCGCGCCAAAAAAGCCAGCTAATAACCGTCGTAAATCAACTGCGACCCGTTCTTTTCCTATCAAATGGGCAATCATTGCCATACTTTTGGTGGGCGCATTAGGCTATGGCTTATATTTTTTAGCAACCAGCGATCCTGCGCCAGCTCAACCACAAATCACCCAACCGAAAAAGGTGAAACCACAAGTTGCCAAACCTGCTGTGGTTACCCCAAAATCAGCCACCAAGCCGAAAGCTGATTTACCGCCAAAACCGGAAGAGAAATGGCGCTATATCGAAGAGCTTGAAAACAAAGAAGTGAAAGTTGAAACCAAAAAAGAGCAAAAACCAAGTCGCCCTTACTTAATGCAATGTGGCGCCTATCGCACATTGAAACAAGCTGAAGAACGTAAAGCGATGATCGCTTTCCAAGGCTTAACCAGCCAAATAAAAGTCGCACAAGGCGAAAAAGGTGACTGGTATCGTGTGGTACTTGGCCCTTACCCACAAAAACGTAAAGCGGAAAGTGACCGCAACCAACTACGTCGTGGCGGTATCGAGCCCTGTGCCATTTGGTATTGGGAGTGGTAATAGGCACTATTTCCCCACTCTGATTTACAATAAAAAAGGATGTTTCGGCATCCTTTTTTGATCCCCCGCACCGTGACCACCTTGAAATTTCCCACCACCAACCCAAGATTAGAATGATATCGAAACCGGCACTGAAGGCCGGCGCAAACCAAAGAGGTTTCCCCGTGACAACTATTGTATCTGTACGTCGAAACGGAAAAGTCGTTATCGCAGGTGATGGTCAGGTTTCCCTGGGCAATACTGTGATGAAAGGTAACGCGCGCAAAGTCCGCCGTTTATATAACAATAAAGTACTGGCAGGTTTTGCTGGCGGTACTGCTGATGCATTCACGCTATTTGAGCGCTTTGAACGCAAACTGGAAATGCACCAAGGCCACCTGCTGAAATCGGCGGTGGAACTTGCAAAAGACTGGCGTACCGATCGTGCGCTACGCAAACTTGAAGCCTTATTGGCCGTGGCCGATGAAACCGGCTCATTAATTATCACGGGTAACGGTGACGTGGTTCAGCCTGAAAACGATCTGATTGCGATTGGTTCTGGTGGTAACTTTGCACAGGCAGCCGCAACCGCACTGCTTGAAAACACCGATTTAGGTGCGCGTGAAATCGCAGAAAAATCGCTCAACATTGCTGGCGATATCTGTGTATTCACCAACCATAACCATACCGTTGAAGAACTAGAGACCAAGTAAGGAAGTTGCCATGTCTGAGATGACTCCACGCGAGATTGTTCACGAACTTGATCGCCACATTATCGGTCAAGATAAAGCGAAACGCGCAGTCGCTATTGCTTTGCGTAACCGCTGGCGTCGCATGCAGCTTCCAGAAGAGCTGCGTGTTGAAGTCACCCCAAAAAACATTCTAATGATAGGTCCTACAGGTGTCGGTAAAACCGAAATCGCCCGTCGTTTAGCCAAACTGGCAAACGCCCCTTTCATTAAAGTTGAAGCAACCAAGTTCACCGAAGTGGGCTATGTAGGTAAAGAAGTGGAAACCATTATCCGCGACTTAACCGACGTTGCAGTAAAAATGACTCACCAGCAAGCGATGGAAAAAGTAAAATTCCGCGCTGAAGAACAAGCTGAAGATCGTATTCTTGATATCTTGCTGCCACCTGCTCGCGATGCATGGGGACAAAATGAAGAAGGCGATAGCAACTCGGCCACTCGTCAATCTTTCCGCAAGAAACTGCGCGAAGGTAAACTTGACGACAAAGAAGTTGAAATTGATATTGCTGCGCCGCAAATGGGTGTGGAAATCATGGCGCCTCCAGGTATGGAAGACATGACCAACCAACTGCAAGGTATGTTCCAAAACCTGGCGGGTAACACCTCGAAAAAGCGTAAGATGAAAATCAAAGACGCGATGAAAGCCGCAACCGAAGAAGAAGCGGCCAAGTTGGTCAACCAAGAAGAGCTAAAAGAACAGGCTATCTTCGCGGTGGAGAACAATGGCATCGTGTTCTTAGACGAGATCGACAAAATCTGTAAGCGTGGTGAATCATCAGGCCCAGATGTGTCACGTGAAGGTGTTCAGCGCGATCTACTGCCACTTGTTGAAGGCAGCACAGTATCAACCAAGCACGGCATGGTAAAAACCGATCACATCCTGTTTGTGGCTTCGGGTGCATTCCAAGTTGCAAAACCCTCAGATCTGATCCCTGAACTGCAAGGTCGTCTACCGATCCGTGTTGAGTTAGAAGCCCTAACAAGCCATGACTTCAAGCGTATCCTGACGGAGCCAAATGCATCGCTTACCGAGCAATACCGTGCTCTGATGGCGACAGAATCGGTTGAGATCTCGTTTACTGAAGACGGCATCGATAAACTGGCAGAAGCGGCATGGCAGGTGAATGAGCGCACTGAAAACATCGGTGCTCGCCGCCTACACACTGTGATGGAGCGTTTGATGGAAGAGCTATCTTACGATGCCTCTGAAAAAGCCGGTGACGCCATGGTGATCGATGCAGCTTACGTGACTGAGCGTTTAGGTGAATTGGTTGAAGACGAAGATCTAAGCCGCTTCATTTTATAATACCGTCTCACACGACACGTAATACCACACCCAACGGCGCATTGACTGCGCCGTTTTTTTATCCGAAATTTATTTACCTCACCACACTCCCCTAGGCCGAATCTATCACGACACTAAGCCCACTCTTTTACCCACAAAATACAGGGAGAGCACATGGAATGAATGTCATATATAGCTCACAATTTTTGTTCTGAAACAAACATTGTTGCGATAAATTTGCCCAACGAGCGAATTGCGCCATAATAGCCATTCGATACATAGCTAAGTACGACATTATGAAATCATCTTCTTCACTCGCGATTTGGTTAGATGCAGCTCGGCCGAAAACACTGCCGTTAGCGATTGCATCCATAGTTTGTGGTAGCGCAGTGGCAGGATGGCAAGGAAGTTTTTCTGCATCAATCTCAGCACTGGCACTACTGACAGCGCTGTTACTACAAATTTTATCCAATCTGGCCAATGACTACGGAGACGCGGTCAAAGGGACAGATAACGATGACCGCCTTGGGCCTCAGCGCGCGATTCAGTCAGGTCTTGTCACGCCACAAGCCATGCGCACCGCCATGGGTTTAAATATCGTGTTAACCGTTGTTAGCGGGTTAACCTTGATCTTTTTAGCCTGTAATAATTTACAAGACATGTTTGGCTTTATGCTACTGGGCTTAATGGCGATTGCCGCTTCTATCGCCTATACCGTTGGCAATAAGCCTTATGGCTACCGTGGACTGGGCGATTTATCGGTTTTAATGTTCTTTGGTTGGCTGGGTGTCGCTGGCACTTACTACCTTCAAGCTGGACAAATCGATTCAGTGATCATGCTACCCGCGACAGCCTGTGGTTTACTGGCGGTGGGCGTGCTCAATATTAACAATCTGCGCGATATCGACAACGATCGCGCTTGCGGCAAACTAACGTTGGCAGTACGCATGGGGCCAGAATGGGGCCGCAAATATCACTTATTTTTACTGAGTGGTAGTGTACTTTGTTTAGCCTTATTTGCCTTACTAGAGATGCATTCTCCGTTTGGCTGGCTCTTCGTATTAAGTACACCCCTGCTGTTTAGCCACGGTAAGAAAGTCCTGCAATCTGCTGATGGTGCAGCCCTTCGCCCTATGATGGCAACCATGGTTAAATGTGCCCTGCTAACCAATATCTTATTTGCGGCAGGGGTTATGCTGTCTTAGTGCATCACACCGTATATAACTAACGGTGAGATCGCGCCTTCAAAGTGCGTTTTGGCCGTTAGTCACTTATTGCAATGCCCTTCTAGCTGGTTATACTTTCAACACGTTAGAACAATATTGATAATCCTTTATTGATCACCTGATTGACCCAATCAGCCTTTCGCACCATTCGCCACAACAAGAAGTGAACTTATGGAATACAACACCTCAGAGCTATGCGATATCTACCTCGATAAAGTAGATGTAGTAGAGCCGATGTTCAGCTCTTACGGCGGCCGCAGCTCGTTTGGCGGCCAAGTCACCACCATAAAATGTTTTGAAGACAATGCGCTGATCCATACCGTATTAGAGCAAGAAGGCGCAGGTCGCGTGCTGCTGATCGATGGTGGTGGTTCATTACGCCGAGCGTTGATTGATGCGGAGCTGGCCCAACTGGCAGCGGATAACGAGTGGGAAGGTATTATTGTGTATGGCAGTGTTCGCCATGTCGATGAACTTGATGAGCTCGATTTAGGCATCCACGCATTAGCGTCTATTCCAGTGGGAGCAGATGAGCAAGGTGTGGGTGAAGTGGATGTGGCAGTGAACTTTGGTGGCGTTACCTTCTTACCCGAAGATCATATCTATGCCGATAATACCGGTGTGATCTTATCGCAAGACCCGCTCGATATCGACTAACTGCACCACTAGCGGGACAACAGCCGTTAGTGAAACTATCACGATGGTGAGTGACACCCTCCATCGTGATCACAAGATGCAGCTCAGCCAGCTGGGCTGCATGTCAAAGCTAGAGTTATTCCAATCTGGGGAAGATTGGTAATCAATTACTCTACGCCTTCCATTTTACCTAGTAGGTTACGCACGCGATCTTGCCAAGCATTGTGATCGTTACGAAGTTTTTCGTTATCTTGCATTAGCTCTTCACGGCCTGAACGTAGTTCCTGCGCTTCCATTGCTAGACTATCTTTTTGTTCTTTTAGTTCTTCAATTTCCATTTGTAGCAGAGAAATTGTATCAACCGCCATCTGTACTTTTGATTCTAGCTTTTCCAACATTTCTAATGACATAAAGTTCACCTGATTGTAGGCTCGCCCCTTCGCCTAAACCCTTATAAGACGCGGCACGAGCGTGTTTAATATGCGATGTTGAAATCTATTCTAACCACGCAGAGGCTATCAAGCATCCCCTAATACTGTGCTTTTTTGCAAGTGATTAAAAAAAGAACAATTTTGATGATCATTTTGCATACCGCTGCCGTGTTATTCACTCTGTCATTAACTGTGCACCTTTGTGCAATCCACAGGTGACATGGTTCTGAATGTTCATCCGCGCCTTTCGCTCACCCCAAATGGCTCTAACCTGCATGAATAGGCAGGCAGGCCAGTGTAATAATTCAGTCTAAGTCGCTTAAACAATGCGTAGAATTGCGATCTCAATCTATTTTCATGCAGCCTCACCATGCTACTTTTTATCTTGATCGTATCTCTCTTGGATTTATCCAAGATTTGCCCTCTCTGGCACATCCGACCTACTTTAGGTCGGATTTTTTATGTCAATTCAACCACATACCCACAAAGTGGTAGTTTGTAATGTTGCTTTTCGCGCATTTAAATACTCATTTAGTCAAAATGAGATTTCAATCATAAAACACGCAAACGCTTGCGCGTTTACGCATTGCTATCTTCCTTTTATGCTCGAACGCACATTATTCGCGCGGAAATATTTTCATAATATCGGCACACAGCACCTGGCTGTGAAATAACTATAAAAAACGATACCCCTACAACATATCGATAAAAGGACTGAAAGATGACCAACTCAAAACAACACACCCTCCTCGGAGAGTGTATCGCTGAGTTTATAGGAACAGGTTTGCTGATCTTCTTCGGCGTCGGATGTGTCGCAGCACTTGTGTTAACTGGTGCGGAATTCGGCCAGTGGGAAGTCAGTATCATGTGGGGCCTTGGGGTTGCACTTGCTATCTACTGTACAGCAGGTGTCTCCGGTGCTCATATCAACCCAGCAGTTACCATCGCACTTGCACTCTTCCACGGCTTTGATAAACGCAAAGTCGGTCCGTACATTGTGGCCCAAGTTCTTGGTGCTTTCTGTTCGGCGGCGCTTATCTACGCACTTTACAGCAACCTCTTTACAGAATTCGAAGCCGCGAATCAGATCGTCCGAGGCAGTGAAGCCAGCCTAGCAACCGCAGGGGTTTTCTCAACTTACCCGCATGCAGCCCTGTCTTTTGGTGGCGCATTTGCGGTTGAGTTCGTGATCACCGCCGTACTGATGTTTGCCATTCTGGCGATTGGCGATGATAAGAACGGTGCACCACGTGGCGCTATGGGCCCACTATTGATTGGTATTCTAATCGCCGTTATCGGTGGCTCTTTAGGTCCACTAACTGGGTTTGCAATGAACCCAGCGCGTGACTTTGGCCCTAAATTCTTTGCCTTTATGGCGGGATGGGGTGACATGGCGCTCACGGGCGGTAAAGATATCCCATACATGATAGTCCCAATTCTAGCGCCTATCTTCGGTGCATGTTTTGGTGGCTGGTTATACCCTAAAGTGATTGGTACCTACCTACCGGGCAACAACTGTACGTTACCAAACAAATGCGAAGGCGATGCCGAGCAAGAAACGGCCAGTGCTTAAACGCATTCGCATGCAACAAACATAAAAATAGGATGCCAGCCCGACTCTGCGTCTGTGCTCGGGCTGAAGATAGCGTCCATCTCTACTACCCTATAAAAATATATCGAGGAAAATGTTATGACCACTGAGCAAAAGTACATTGTTGCACTTGATCAGGGTACGACTAGTTCCCGCGCGGTTGTGCTGGATCACAACGCCAATATCGTCTGTACGTCCCAACGTGAATTCACTCAAATTTACCCTAAAGCGGGCTGGGTTGAGCACGATCCACTCGAGATCTACGCAACCCAAAGCTCAACCTTAGTGGAAGTGCTAGCCAAAGCGGGTATCCGTTCCGACCAAGTCGCGGGTATCGGTATCACTAACCAACGTGAAACCACCATTGTTTGGGATAAGAATACAGGTAAGCCTGTTTACAATGCGATTGTATGGCAATGCCGCCGTACAGCTGATATTTGTGAAGGCCTGAAAGGTGAAGGGTTAGAAGAGTATATCCGTGAAAACACCGGCCTGGTGGTTGACCCGTATTTCTCGGGTACCAAGATCAAATGGATCTTAGATAACGTTGAAGGTGCACGCGAAGAAGCAGAAGCTGGCAACCTATTGTTCGGTACCGTGGATACTTGGCTGATCTGGAAGATGACTCAGGGACGTGTTCACGTGACTGACTACACCAATGCGTCACGCACCATGGTGTTCAACATTAATACCCTACAGTGGGATGAAAAACTACTCAAAGCACTCGACATTCCATTGTCTATGATGCCAGAAGTGAAACCATCTTCTGAAGTCTATGGCCAAACCAACATTGGTGGTAAAGGCGGTACCCGTATTCCAATCTCAGGCATTGCTGGTGACCAACAAGCCGCACTATTTGGTCAAATGTGTGTGGAACAAGGCCAAGCAAAGAACACCTATGGGACAGGCTGTTTCTTGCTGATGAATACAGGCAAAGAAAAAGTAACCTCGCACAATGGTCTACTGACAACGCTCGCCTGCGGACCGAAAGGCGATGTGGCTTACGCATTGGAAGGGGCGGTCTTTATGGGCGGTGCATCGGTGCAGTGGCTACGTGATGAAGTGAAACTTCTGAGCGATGCTAGCGACTCTGAATACTTTGCAGAGAAAGTGGGCAGTGCAAATGGCGTGTACGTAGTACCAGCCTTCACAGGATTAGGCGCCCCTTACTGGGACCCGTATGCGCGTGGTGCGATTGTGGGTCTAACACGTGGTGTTAACTCAAACCACATCATTCGTGCCACACTAGAAAGTGTGGCCTACCAAACTCGTGACGTACTGGATGCGATGCAGGCGGATTCAGGCATCAAGCTCGCAAGCCTACGTGTTGATGGCGGTGCCGTTGCTAACAACTTCTTGATGCAGTTCCAATCAGACATCCTTAACACTGAAGTACACCGCCCTGTCGTCACCGAAGTCACAGCGCTGGGTGCAGCTTACCTTGCTGGCCTTGCGGTGGGTTTCTGGGACAGTATCGATGAGCTACAAGACAAAGCGGTACTCGATCGTAACTTCTCACCTTGCGCCAACGACAAAAAACGTGATCGCCGCTACCGTGGCTGGCAACGTGCGGTGGAATGTGCCAAAGGCTGGGCTATCGACGAAGATTATGACGACGAATAATCCTCAGTGATCACGCCCCCTCTTTAAAGGTTCCCCCTCAAAAAAGGTCTGCACACGCAGACCTTTTCTTTTCCTAAATCTTTATTTTCTCGTCCACTACAGACGCATGCTGCAAAGGTTAAGCAATTAAACTGTGCCACAAGATCGGCACCACGATGATCGCTATCAGTAAAATTAACAAGCCATACTCAAGCCGCAGTAATTGATTGTGGGCTCGGTGTTGCTGGCGCTTATTCAATTGTTGGTTTTCTTGCTCTACCTCGCGGCGAAAGCGCTTAATCAACCTATGCATCGTATCTCTCTATTTCTGTTATATTTTTATGCTGATATTTTGACCTAAAGCCATATTTATTATCGTGATCTTTTTCACGCCTACTACTTGATAGTGCACAGAATTAAATTAACGCAAACGTTTCACTCAAGCTGTGATAAAATCCCCGCCAGTTCAAAAGCCCACTGATTTCTATTTCCGGAGTAACCATGAAACGCGATTTAGCGATGGCATTTTCCCGTGTCACTGAAGGTGCCGCACTGGCTGGCTACAAATGGCTTGGCCGTGGTGACAAAAACGCTGCCGATGGCGCAGCAGTTGAAGTTATGCGTACCCTTCTTAATCAAACTGAGATTGAAGGTGAAATCGTTATTGGTGAAGGTGAGATCGATGAAGCACCTATGCTCTACATTGGTGAAAAAGTCGGTTTAGGTGGTGATGCTGTCGATATCGCCGTTGACCCAATCGAAGGCACTCGCATGACAGCCATGGGTCAAAACAACGCATTAGCAGTGCTTGCTGCGGGCGAAAAAGGCACGTTCCTAAAAGCGCCTGACATGTACATGGAAAAACTGGTTGTTGGCCCTGGCGCGAAAGGCGCGATTGATCTTGATAAGCCACTAGCAGAAAACCTAGAGAACATTGCTGCGGCATTAGGTAAAACACTGGATTCATTAGTTGTCACTACGCTGGCTAAGCCTCGTCATGATCAAGTGATTGCCGACATGCAAGCTATGGGTGTCCGCGTTTTCGCTTTCCCTGATGGCGACGTAGCAGCTTCAATCCTAACTTGTATGCCAGACAGCGAAGTTGATGTGATGTACTGCATTGGTGGTGCACCTGAAGGGGTTGTTTCAGCCGCTGCTATCCGCGCGCTGGGTGGTGACATGCACGGTCGCTTGATCCCACGTCATCAAGTGAAAGAAGACAACGAAGAAAATCGTCGTCTTGGTCAAATTGAAATTGACCGTTGTGGTGAAATGGGTATCGAGCCGAACAAGTTACTGCGTATGGAAGACATGGCGCAAAGCGACAACGTGATTTTCGCTGGCACAGGTATCACCAAAGGTGATCTACTTGAAGGCATCAGCCGTCAAGGTGATATGGCAACCACAGAAACCCTATTGATCCGTGGTAAGTGCCGTACCATTCGCCGTATTAAATCAACGCACTACCTATCACGTAAAGACGATGCGATTAAAGGTCACATCATCTAAGTCGATTATGGGGTTACCCCAATCATCAAAGCGCGCCTATTTCGGTGCGCTTTTTTATTGCACCCCGTACCACCGCTTACCGCGATCAAACATCCTGCCGCATTTCTCACCTAAAGCATTATTCATCCTCTATGCTTAATTTGTAAAGTCGTTGCTTTATTTAGCTCACTGATTACATAATAGTAATGACAAAGGAAGATGCTGCTATGAAAACAATCGATAAAATTCTTCAACGAATGAAGCGTGAAGGTGATGTCACTGCCAAGGAGCTGGCACAAGAACTCAACCTAACAACCATGGGCGTGCGCCAGCACCTCCAAGGGCTAGAAGAATCTGGTCTGGTTGATTTTCACGATGTCAAAGTCAAAGTGGGACGCCCCACTCGTCATTGGCGTTTAACCCCGCAAGGCCACAGCCAATTCACCGATCGCCATGGCAATTTAATCATTCAAATGCTGGACTCGGTTGAAGCATTATTTGGTGCAAGCGGTTTAGAAAAAGTGATCAACCAACGTGAACAACACACCTTTGTGCAATACCAACAAGCATTAGCACAGTGTGAAAATTTAAAAGAAAAACTCGAATTACTGACTACACTCAGGGAGCAGGAAGGCTACATGGCTGAGCTGCTACACGATGAGCAAGGCTACCTGTTGGTTGAAAACCACTGCCCTATTTGTCACGCGGCAAAACGCTGTCCATCGCTGTGCCAGTCAGAATTGAATGTCTTCCAACGTTTATTGGGAAATGAATACCTTGTCGAAAGGAACGACCACATTATCGCCGGAGAGAGGCGTTGCGCTTATCGAATCATGAACAATTAGAATAAGGAGCCAACTATGGCTGACTGGATCCCCGCGGAAGTTGTCAACAATCGTCATTGGAATAACGATTTGTTTAGTCTAACGCTGCGTGCAAATATCGAGCCCTTTAAAGCGGGGCAATTTACAAAACTCGGTTTAGAAATCGAAGGAAAGATGATCCAGCGAGCTTATTCTTTTGTTAATCCACCCAGCGACAATACCATCGAAATTTACGCCACGCGCGTCGCTGATGGCTTACTCTCTCCCCGCCTCCACCAACTTGAAGCGGGTGACCAAGTCTATATTTCAGCCCGAGCCACTGGCTACTTCACCTTAAATGAAGTCCCACCAGGTGAACATCTGTGGTTGCTGGCCACAGGCACTGCCATTGGCCCTTACCTATCGATGCTGCGAGAAAAAGAAGTCTGGCAACGCTTTCGTAAAATTGTACTGGTTCATGCGGTCCGCTATGCCGCTGATCTGAGTTACCAAGCTGAAATTAACGCACTAAAAGAGCAATACCCCGACCAATTGATCGTACAGCCTTTTGTGAGCCGTGAGCCCGCAATGCTATCGCTCCCAGGCAGGATCCCGATGGCCATTGCGGATGGACTGCTTGAACGCCATGTCGGGTTAACCCTCAATGCCGAACAAAGCCAAGTCATGCTATGCGGTAATCCAGAAATGGTACGAGATACCAAAGCCGCATTGGAACAAAAAGGCTTAGCGAAAAATTTACGTCGAGCGCCTGGGCAAATTACGATGGAACATTACTGGTAATTGCATTACAGCGTGGAAGTCGATCCCTTTTATCACGCTTGTCTCAACTCTGAGCCAGTCAATATCTCAACTGACTGGCTAGGGTAAGAAGAGACGGTGATAAAAGGAGGTCGATAATGCCAGTCCATACACCCAACTATTCCACTTGCTCAACCAATACTTCACAATCCCTGCCCAGTTTTGATGAACTCAAAGCCATGGCCGAGCAAGATCCTGAGGCATTAGAAGCCCTGCGTATCACCATGAGCCAACATATTATTGATAACGCGAGCTCAGCGATGCAACCTCGCCTACAAGCTCAACTCAGCCACATCAATCAAGTAATTGCATCAGGTAAAAACCCCAATCATGTCAATGTGCTGCTGCGAAAAGAACTCCACAAGCAATTTATTCGCTTCTCACAAGCCCTAACAGCACCAGAGACAATCACATGTCAGCAAGCCGACATTAAGCCGTTCTGCCGCCCAAGCTCATCATCTTAGCGTTTACTCATCGATTAAGGGGAAAAGCTCAGCTTAAACCGCTCCCTTGGTGCTCAGCAAAGCTTATGCGCTGACTTTTAAGAAAGTCTCGGGATCCATATCACGCACATCAATCGTTAGGCTATTGATATCAGCAGCATGCTTTTCCAGCTCTGCCATCACCTCCCGTGTTAACACCCGCTTTTGCTCAACCGTTCGTCCAGAGAGCAAGCTGAGCTCGATATGAATAAACGTTTGTTTAACACCATCTTCACCAATCAACCAGTTATGGCAAGGATAGGCGCGCGTTTTAACGGCATCGGCCTCAAATAAACCACTGGCCAACATTACCCTGTGTAAATCATCCAGCAAGCCGGCCACATTGACGCGTTCAGCAACAGGATCGGCATACTCCACCACAAGATTTGGCATTTTTCCTCCTTAAAAATTCCATCCTTAGCGCCAGCACAATCTGCTAACACCTCGCCATCACAGTACGATATTTGACCAGCCAAGGCGAGTTACATAGGTGAAAATTCAACCAAAGATCACTGTCTAATTTACCGTTCAAAAATAGAATTTACGCTGAATTTATGATTAATTACGCTTTCACTGTTCACTTTTCTTCACGAAAAAGGTACAACCAAGCTCGATAATGATTTTGGACAGTAAAATTATTCAGAATTCTGTTATATTTTTACGTAATTGAGACCAATCGAATTAAGTAATTTATCTTGGCAACCTGCCAATACTCGCGGTTACTTAAACCGATTTGTTTTAATTTACATCTATTAAATTTGGAGAAATGCTATGCGCCATCCTGTAGTTATGGGTAACTGGAAGCTAAACGGTAGCAAGGAAATGGTCTCTGACCTTCTTAAAGGCCTTAACGCTGAATTAGAAGGTGTTGAAGGTGTTGACGTAGCCGTTGCTCCACCAGCGCTATACATCGACCTAGCTGAGCGTGAAATCGCAGCGGGCGGTAACAAGATCATTCTTGGTGCACAGAATACTGATCTAAACAACAGCGGTGCTTTCACTGGTGATATGTCTCCAGCAATGCTGAAAGACTTCGGTGCAAGCCACATCATCATCGGTCACTCTGAGCGTCGTGAATACCACGCTGAATCTGATGAGTTCGTTGCTAAGAAATTCGCTTTCCTAAAAGAAAACGGCCTAACACCTGTTCTTTGTATCGGTGAGTCTGAAGCACAAAACGAAGCTGGCGAAACAGTTGCAGTATGTGCACGCCAAATCGACGCTGTGATCAACACACAAGGCGTTGAAGCTCTTGAAGGTGCTATCATCGCTTACGAACCAATCTGGGCGATCGGTACTGGTAAAGCAGCGACAGCTGAAGATGCACAACGCATCCACGCGCAAATTCGTGCTCACATCGCAGAGAAATCTGAAGAAATCGCGAAGAAAGTTGTTATCCAATACGGCGGTTCTGTTAAGCCAGAAAACGCAGCATCATACTTCGCACAACCAGACATCGATGGTGCGCTAGTAGGTGGTGCAGCACTTGACGCGAAAGGCTTTGCCGCTATCGCTAAAGCAGCTGCTGAAGCTAAAGCATAATCTCGTGTAATCACAGATTAGCTTAATAAAAGGTCACTTAGGTGGCCTTTTTTGTACCCGCTATCTAATCGTGGCAAAGAGCATTTGCCCCACTTTAGAAGTCAAATAACCGTCATAAAAAAGCCGACACGTATGTCGGCTTTCATTTCTTCACTCACATCCAGCACGCTAAACCTGAGTGATATCAATCCGCAATTTAGAACAGTTTGTCTGCCACTGCGTAAAGATCTGTACGTACTGGACGCTTCATGTTTTCAATCGCATCGATGATATCGTGGTGAACCATTTGTTCGTTTTGAATACCCACACAACGACCACCTTCGCCTTGAAGCAACAGATCAACCGAGTAAGCACCCATGCGTGATGCAAGAATACGGTCAAAGGCTGTTGGCTGACCACCACGTTGAATATGACCAAGCACTGTTGCTCGTGTTTCACGGCCAGTCTGATCTTCAATGTACTTAGCCAGCTCGTTGGCATCTGTCATCAGTTCTGTCAGTGCAACGATAGCGTGTTTTTTACCTTTTGCGATGCCTTCATTGATTTTAGCAATCAAAGCTTCTTTATCTAGGCCCGTCTCAGGGGTAATGATGTACTCACAACCACCTGCAATCGCAGACATTAGGGTTAGGTCACCACAGTGACGGCCCATGACTTCTACAATCGAAATACGCTGGTGAGAAGACGATGTATCACGTAGACGGTCAATCGCGTCAATAACAGTGTTAAGTGCTGTTAAGTAACCGATAGTGTAATCCGTGCCCGCAACATCGTTATCGATGGTGCCTGGAATACCGATACATGGGTAGCCCATTTCTGTTAGCTTCTTCGCCCCCATGTACGAACCATCACCACCGATAACAACTAAAGCGTCAATACCGTGTAGTTTCAAGTTCTCAATGGCTTGCTCACGAACTTTCACATCTTTGAACTCAGGGAATCGTGCTGAGCCTAAGAATGTACCGCCTTTGTTGATCACATCAGAAACGCTAGTACGTGTTAATTGCTCGATACGGTTTTGGTGAAGGCCTTGGTAGCCGTCGTAAATACCATATACTTCTAGGCCTTCCGATAGCGCTGCACGAACAACACCGCGAACCGCTGCATTCATACCAGGTGCGTCACCACCACTGGTCAAAACACCAATCTTCTTAATCATGGTTACCCTCTGACTTTGGGAATTGAAAAATCAAATCCAGACACGAGTTGCCGAGGTTCCCCCTCTCGGCGCCACAGGTCAAAACCTATGCTCGCGAAAACTGTAACTTTCCTACTAATGTAGGAGTATTACAATCTTGATAAAAAAATTCGTTGATTCACATCACGAACGCTTGTGACTTCACATTATTCAACAAGCCGTACACAAGGCGTAATACGAAACATTCATCGCGCCAGCTCAGCCGCAATGCGGTTGTCGCTGTTGCCATGAATATGTAGATATCTGTTTGTAGCGTTCATTGCTACCAAATACGCACAATTTTTAGGTGATAACCGTGGCTAAGATGAATTGTCGTCCATGATAATCCCAACAAATTGTGTCCTACAACGTGGTGCAAGGCTACCTTGCGCATTGGTTCACTCTTGTAGTTTAGCAACCAATGATTTTCTTAGTCGGGAGTATAGCTGTTTTGCGACGAAAATTAATAACAAAAATGTTTTGATATGTTGAAAAAATGAAAAAGCCGTAGCGATAACTACGGCTTGTATAACGAATTTATAGAACCTTCAATCAGTTCGTTTTAGCGTCACGGTAAGCTTCACACTTCGCCATACGCTCACTTTGCAATTCTTGCAGCTTAGCCTTTTGATCTGCCGTTAGGATGTTCAACATATCATGACGGTTTTTTAGCATAGCGACACGGTGATCCAGCTGCTGCTCTGACATTTGCTGTGCTAGCTGACGTACTTCGGCTTCGTTGAAGCTATCAGCCAGTAGCAGTTGCTGCATTTGTTGATGGGATGCTCGACGTGCATCACGGTTATCGCTGTTAGCTTGGCGCTGTTCACGGTGACTTTCACGCAATGTTTTCATTTGCGCTTTTTGTTCACTGGTCAGATCCAATTCACGGAACATTTTTTTGCCACCATCCATACCGCAACCACCTTTGCCACCGTGATGACCTTTACCGCCACCGTAAGCCATTGCTGATGCAGAGCCCAGCGCTAAAGGAAGTACGATTGCCATGGCTAAGGTTTTCTTAAAGCTTTTCATTTGTCTTCTCCAGGTATGCCGTTCTCGGTATGACTTAATCATAACTCGCGCAAGGTAAAGTGCTGTCTTGCTAACGTAAAGCTGCGTAAATCAAGATCTGAGAACTTGGCTGTTGCGAAGGGTTTAGAGATACTAAGGTTAGGCACTTTATTGTTTGTTGAGTGTTTGCTTACCATTTTGACTTGCAGGACACTGCTTCAGAGAAGGCTGATAACGATGGCAAAAATTCTACTGGTTGATGACGATACTGAACTGACTTCCCTACTCACCGATATTCTAGAACTGGAAGGCTTTGAGGTGTGCGAAGCCAATAATGGTGAAGAAGGGCTGGCCAAGGTGGATGACAGCATCGACCTGATCTTGCTGGATGTCATGATGCCTAAACTCAATGGCACAGAGATGCTGCGCCGCTTGCGAGAGAATTACGCCATTCCAGTCATGATGCTCACCGCCAAAGGCGAAGAGATAGATCGGGTTATTGGCTTAGAGCTTGGCGCAGATGACTACCTACCTAAACCTTTTAGCGACCGCGAACTGCTTGCGCGTATGCGGGCTATTTTGCGCCGTACCCAAACTAACACCGCACACGTTCAGTCTGATTGCTTACGTAGCCAAGGGATTGAAGTCTACCCTGGTCGTCAGGAAGTGGTTTGCCAAGGCCAATTGATTGAGATGACGGGAACGGAGCTGGCACTGCTTAGCTATTTAATTCAGCACCCAGGCAAAATCATCGCGAAGGAAGAGCTCAGCCTAGAAGTGCTCGGCAAACGCTTGGCGCCTTTTGATCGCGCCATTGATATGCATGTGTCGAATTTACGCAAGAAGCTTCCCGAGCGCGAAGACGGCAAAGCGCGAATAAAAACATTGCGTGGCAAAGGTTATTTACTGGTTGATGATCAGTAACCATCATACTGTTTCACCAGCAACAGGCTTAACTACGATGAAAGGTGGCTTTATGCGTCGTCCATTATTTTCCAGCTTATATGGTCGGATCTTTGCCGTATTTTGGCTTACTTTGTTTTTAGTTGTTATTACGCTGCTATTGCTGCCCAACCTCGACCCGAGAGCGCAACATACGATCCCTGAGGTGCAATTAGTTAAACTCAACCAAGTTGCCGCCCGAATATCAGACCGCATTAGCACCATGCCCGGCGATCTGAGCCGTAAGTTAAAACCGATCACCCGTCATGAACGCCACGATGGTGCCCGCGTCTACTTCACCACCCTTGAGGGCGAAGTGATCGCGCCCCACGGTCGCAATAAAGCACTACGAAACTTTGTGACCATTGCCGATAGCCCCGACACGCCACGGCAAAAACTCTATGGTCGCTGGATGATGGCGGGGCCCTTTGCCATTAGCGATAATGACCAACAAGCCTTGATGTATGTCGGCCGATTCTGGCGTGAAAAACCGCCTTTCTTTATTCAAATATTGGATAAACCCTTCCAATTACTGTTACTAACCATGCTGGTGAGTACCCCGCTACTGCTATGGCTCGCTTGGGCGATTAGTCGTCCTGCCCGCCGTTTACAACAAGCTGCTGAACGTGTGGCCACGGGGCAATTCGCTCCCGACCCCAAGCTAGAACAGGGCTCAGTTGAATTTCAACAAGCTGGCGCTAGCTTTAATCAAATGGTACAGGCAATCAATCAGATGATTGGTGGCCAACAACGGCTGCTATCCGATATCTCTCATGAATTGCGTTCGCCACTCACTCGCTTACGCATGGCCACCGCGCTTGCAAAGCGCAAACAAGGCGAAAGCAAAGAACTGTCACGTATCGATACTGAGGCTGAGCGCTTAGAGCAGATGATCAGCGAGTTGCTTGAGTTGTCACGGATGCAAGTAAACAGCCACCAGCTGCGTGAAACGTCCGATGCCTATACACTGTGGTTCGAGATGTTAGAAGATGCCCAGTTTGAAGCAGAGCAATGTCAAAAGACCCTTAGCTACAATCCACTGCAAGCATGGCCAATCAGTGGCAACCCTAATCTGTTAATCAGCGCAGTTGAGAATGTGGTACGTAATGCCATCAAGTATGGTGACGATGTGATTCAGGTACAGATAGAACCTAAAGGATGCCAACTTCTAATTACTGTCGATGATAATGGAGAAGGCGTGCCTGATGATGAATTGAATGACATTTTCAGGCCTTTCTATCGGGTTTCGACCGCGCGTGATCGCAGCAGTGGTGGCACAGGTTTAGGGCTAGCGATTACGGAAAGTGCAATTCGTCAGCACAGCGGTACGATAGTCGCCAGCCGCAGTCCACTGGGCGGGTTACGCATGAGCATCACTTTGCCGCTCGATACGTAATACTCAAGCCTATCGTTCAAGCGCAGAAGAAATTAGAACAGTGTGGGGGATATTCGTTACAATACCCTCAGTTTATCTTTGCAGACCGAAGTGATTATGTTTGATATTGCGTTATACGAGCCTGAAATTGCCCCAAACACTGGCAACATTATTCGCCTGTGCGCTAACTGTGGTGCCAACTTACACCTGATTGAACCACTTGGGTTTGATTTAGAAGAGAAAAAACTGCGTCGTGCAGGTTTGGATTATCACGATCTTGCCCACGTCCATCGCCATAAAGACTTTGCCTCATTTATGGAAGCCATTGGTGAGCGTCGCATTTTTGCCTGCACCACTAAAACCACTAACTTCCACACCAATGCACAATTTGCACAAGGTGATGTCTTGTTATTTGGCCCAGAAACTCGCGGCCTACCGGCTGATTTGATTGAAAGCTTACCGCTAGAACAGCGCCTGCGCATTCCAATGCACCCTGACAGCCGCAGCCTAAACCTCTCTAACGCTGCTGCTATCATCGGTTATGAAGCATGGCGTCAGTTGGGTTTTGAAGGCGCGCTGTAAGCTCTCTTCACGGGCCATAAAATGAAAAAAGCAGCCAATGGCTGCTTTTTTACTATTTAGGTGACAGTATGGTAGATATTAAATGCCATCACCCGCGGTAAAAGTTTGCGAGCTGCCGTTAAATTGCTGATCCATGTCCATGGCTGGCTTTTCGGTACTTGGCCGACCAACCACTTTCGCAGGTACACCCGCGACGGTGGTGTGTGGCGGTACTGGATTGAGTACGACAGAACAGGAACCTATCTTCGCTCCCTCGCCTACTTCAATATTACCCAAGACTTTCGCCCCTGCGCCTATCATCACCCCTTCACGGATCTTAGGGTGACGATCGCCGCCAGCTTTACCCGTCCCACCTAAGGTCACGTCTTGCAAAATAGAGACATCGTTTTCAACCACGGCGGTTTCACCAATCACGATCCCAGTGGCATGATCAAACATAATACCCTGACCTATTTTCGCCGCAGGGTGAACATCCACTTGGCAACTCACTGAGATCTGGTTTTGCAAATACACCGCCAGTGCAATGCGGTTTTGTTTCCACAACCAGTTAGCCACACGGTAGCCTTGCAGCGCATGAAAGCCTTTCAGGTACAGTAATGGCACAGAATACATGCCCACCGCTGGGTCGCGCTCAACTACCGCTTGGATATCACAAGCCGCAGATTCAGTGATCATACAATCCGCCGCATAGGCTTCTTCAATCACTTCACGCACCGCCATTGCAGGCATTGAGGGTGTTGCCAATTTATTCGCGAGAATATAGCTCAGCGCCGCGCCTAAATTATCATGTTTGATAATCGTGGCATGATAAAAACTGGCTAACATAGGTTCTTGCTCTGACTGATCTCTCGCTTCCTGCTTGACCGATTGCCAAAGACTATATTGCTTACACTCCTTCACATCACCCTCTGCTGTTTTCTTATTAGAAATGAACCATCGACTCATTCCATTCGTTATCTTGGGCTGTGATATAGCAAGATAACGAATGAATTTAGTCACACTATATAGCTCTAACTGTAACGCGCTCTCAAAAAAAAACAACGCGAGCCATAAGCTCGCGTTATCAATATCAGCAGATTAGTGCTATCCAGCAAATATGCTCAGTTGCACTTAATTACTGACACTATTCATCTTTTTTCTCACGGGCGAGCAAATCTTTAGCCGCTTCACGGGCATCTTTACCTTGATATAACACCTGATAAATTTGCTCTGTGATTGGCATTTCAACCTGATGACGCTCCGCTAATACCCAAACTTCTTTGGTATTACGGTAGCCTTCAACCACTTGGCCAATGACTTCTTGCGCACCATCAACCGTTTGGCCTTCGCCCAAGGCTAAACCAAATCGACGATTACGTGATTGGTTATCAGTACATGTCAGCACCAAATCACCAAGACCAGCCATCCCCATAAAGGTTTCTGGCTGAGCCCCTAGCGCAGCACCTAAACGGCACATCTCCGCTAAGCCACGGGTAATTAATGCAGTCCGCGCATTGGCACCAAAGCCAATACCATCAGACATACCTGCACCAATCGCAATCACATTCTTAACCGCGCCGCCAAGTTGCATGCCGATAAAATCAGTATTGCTGTAAACACGGAATGACTTACTGCAGTGAATTTTTTCTTGCAGATCGCGTACAAACTCAGGGTTTGGCGATGAAACGGCAATGGCCGTCGGCATACCCGCCGCCAGCTCTTTCGCAAACGTAGGGCCAGACAACACCGCAAGTGGCACTTGGTCACCCAGCGCCTCTTGCGCGACATCTTTAAGCAAACGTCCCGTTTCAGGCTCAAGGCCTTTGGTTGCCCAGCAAATACGTGAATCTTCACGTAAATGGGGCTTCACTTGCGTCAGCACATCACCAAAAACATGGCTCGGTACTACCACTAATAAGTCACGGCTCGCAGCAACGGCTTGTGCTAAATCCGAGGTCAAAATTAATGACTCAGGAAAAGCAACACCGGGTAAGAAAGCCTCGTTAGCACGATCAATTTCGAGCTGGGCAATGTGTTCAGGCTCATGGCCCCACAGCACCACATTGGCCCCTGTTCGTGCCAAAGCAATCGCGAGTGAGGTGCCGTATGAACCGGCACCTAACACTGTCATGCTAACATTTTGTTTCGCATTCTGATTCATATCGACTTCGCGCATTGATTACGCTTCAGCGTTCTCTTGGTTCGCTTCAGCTTGGTTTTGTAGGTAGTTCATGAACAAAGCGTCAAAGTTAACTGGTGCTAGGTTCAGTTGAGGGAACGTACCTTTAACCACTAGGCTTGAAATTGTTTCACGCGCGTATGGGAATAGGATGTTCGGGCAGAATGCACCTAGGCAATGTGCAAGTTGCGGTGCTTCCATACCGTCAACAGAGAAGATACCGCCTTGCTGAACTTCACATAGGAATGCTGTGTCTTCTGCGTTTTTAACAGTCACAGTTAGGCGAAGAACAACTTCAAATACACCTTCACCTAGTTCACGGCTTTGCGTATCAAGATCCAGTTTTACATCTGGGTTCCATTCTTTTTGGAACATGTCTGGCGAGTTAGGCGCTTCAAAAGAAACGTCTTTTAGAAAGATACGTTGGATTTGGAAGTTTTGTTGCGCTTCGTTGTTTGCTGCTTCAGCCATGTTGGAATCCTTTTATTTACCGTGTTCATCGAGTGATGAAATAAAACATGTTACCGAGCCGATGTTATCGCCATCCACTCGGCAGAAATTGCGACAATTGAAACTTATTTTTTACCCTTACTACGGATAAGTGGCAAGTTGCCTTCGTTCCAAGAAATCAAACCATCCTTTAATACGCTCACGTTTTCAAAGCCAGCCTTATTAAGTTCATTTGCGCTTTCTTGCGCCGTTTGACCAGTCTTACATACCACAATGATTGGGGCAGCTTTGTACTTTTCAAGCTCAGCAAAGTTATGTTCTTTAATTTGGCTCGGCAAAATGTGATGTGCACCCGCAATATGGCCTTGGCGGTATTCGTCACGTGAACGAATATCGACAACCACACCGTTTTCACGGTTCATCAATGCCGTCGCTTGGGTTGGGGTAACAATTTGGTAGCCGGCGGTTTTTTGCTTCACAAACGATGTGATGATCGCGACAACCAGACCAATCCACACTAAAGATAAAATTGGGTTGCCTGTCAGAAATTCAATGTATTGTTGCATGGCCTTCGCTCTACTCTCGCTTAATCCTTAGCCCACCATTGGCGCTAAGCTCATATAAAAACGCCCATACTTCTTGTTATGCAGATTTCACTCATGCCACTGTTTCCAGCGGGGTAAGCAAGGCTCTGCGGCAAAGTGCATGTTCGTAACAAAGAAACCGAGTATACCCACGTTGCCTGCCAAGTACAGCGACAGACAGATAATCCGTGTGATAACTCACTTGCTATTATAAGAGCTAACCTACCGTTGAAATAGTAAAAAACAATGGAAAAAGACTTACCTTCTCACCAATAAATGAATATATTTTACGGAAAAGCTAACAATTTATTTACAGCATTGTTTGATCTTACCCTACAGTTTTCGGGTGAAGTTGTAGTAAAATTACCAACATTCAAAACTCATGACGTTAATTACTTTGGACAAATCAAAGCGTTAAGGTGATTAGTTTTGATTTTTCACTTATGACATACAAGAGGACAGCTTATGTCTGCTAAGAAGCCATTGGCTCTAGTGATTCTAGATGGTTGGGGTTACCGCGAAGACGCGCAAAACAACGCGATCGCAAACGCAAAAACACCGGTAATGGATAGCCTAATTGCAAATGAAGCGAACACGCTGATTTCTGCATCAGGCATGGATGTGGGTTTGCCAGATGGTCAAATGGGTAACTCTGAAGTGGGTCACACCAACATTGGTGCGGGTCGCGTGGTTTACCAAGACCTGACTCGTATCACTAAGTCTATTGCTGACGGCGACTTCTTTGAAACTGAAGCGCTAGTCAATGCAATGGATAAAGCAATCCAAGCAGGCAAAGCTGTTCACATCATGGGTCTTATGTCACCAGGCGGTGTTCACAGCCATGAAGACCACATTGCCGCCGCTATCGAGATGGCAGCAAAACGTGGCGCAGAAAAGATTTACCTACACTGCTTCCTAGACGGTCGTGATACACCACCACGCAGTGCACAAGCATCTCTTGAGCGTTTCGATGCGCTATTTGCTGAACTAGGCAAAGGTCGTACCGCATCGCTGGTTGGTCGCTACTACGCAATGGACCGCGATAACAACTGGGATCGTGTAGAAGTTGCTTACAACCTACTGACTCAAGCGAACGCTGAGTTTACAACAGCAACAGCTGTTGAAGGCTTAGAAGCGGCGTACGCGCGTGATGAAAACGATGAGTTCGTTAAAGCAACAGAAATCCGAGCTGAAGGCCAAGCGTCTGCTGCGATGGAAGATGGCGATGCGGTTATCTTTATGAACTACCGTGCTGACCGTGCGCGTGAAATCACCCGTGCTTTCCTTGCTGATTTCGCTGGTTTTGAACGTAATACGTTCCCTGCGGTTGAGTTTGTGATGCTAACGCAATACGCGGCTAACATTGATTTAGCAGCGGCATTCCCACCTGCAAGCCTAGAAAACACCCTAGGTGAGTGGCTATCGAAGAAAGGGAAGAAACAGCTACGTATCTCTGAAACAGAGAAATATGCGCACGTCACTTTCTTCTTTAACGGTGGTGTAGAAGACGAGTTCGACGGTGAGTCTCGCTCACTGGTTGCTTCACCAAAAGTCGCCACTTACGACCTTCAACCAGAAATGAGCTCACCAGAGCTAACTGAAAAACTGGTTGCAGCGATCAAATCTGGCGAATTCGATACCATTATTTGTAACTACCCGAATGGCGATATGGTTGGCCACACCGGTGTTTACGATGCCGCTGTTCAAGCCTGTGAAGCACTAGACAGCTGCATTGGTCAGGTTGTTGCAGCTATCCGTGAAATGGATGGTCAACTGCTGATCACTGCCGACCACGGTAACGCTGAAATGATGATCAACCCAGAGACTGGTGGTGTTCACACAGCGCACACCAACCTGCCAGTTCCACTGATCTATGTTGGTAATAAATCTCTGACGCTGAAAGAAGGCGGTAAGCTATCTGACCTTGCACCAACTATGTTGGCAATGTCTGATATCGAAATCCCTGCAGAGATGACTGGTCAGGTGCTGTTTGATCTGAAATAATCAACCCCATGCGGGATATGATCAAACACCTCACAAAGACCTTCCGCGCCAGTGCTTTATGCACTGGCGCTTTGTTATGTCTGTGCATTAGCCAGCCACTCTATGCCTCGGGTGATAATCAACTCGATGGCGTTAAGCACGAGTTATCACGCCAGCAAGATCAACTCCAAGACAAGCAGAAACGCTATGTGGCATTGCAAAATGATCTCAAGCAGCGCGAGCTCACCATTGCCAATGCGACCAAGAAGATCCATCAGGCTGAAAAGAAACTAAAAACACTCATCGCCTCAATCGCTAAGCTCAACCAAGAACAACAAAACCTTCAACAACAGCGTCTTGGCCAACAAGAGATGTTACGTGAGCTGCTTAATACCCAGTATCGCCAAGGTGAAGACAGCCAGCTGGCCAACCTGCTCAGTGGTCAAGATAGTCATACCTTAGATCGCTATACTGTGTATGCCGAGCGGATCAGCAGAGCCCGTATTAACGCCCTGACCGCACTAAGTGCAATCGACACCGAATTACAATTAAAGAAACATGAATTAGCCCAGCAACGTCAGCAGCAACAAACATTAGTTAATGAACTACAAGCTGAAAATAAAAAACGGGCTAAAGAACAAACCAAACGTAAGCGCACTTTGGCGAGTATTAAAGGCCAAATGAACAATGATCGCAGCTACATTAACGAACTCAAAGTCAATGAACGTCGCTTGATCAAAGAAATTGCCAAAGCAAAACTTGAAGCTGAACGCGCTGCACGCCAAGCGCCAATGGACGGCTTAGCCAAACACCGCGGTAAACTCCCTTGGCCGGTAAAAGGCAGCGTCTTGCACAACTATGGCACCAAACAACAAGGCGAATTGCGCTGGAAAGGCATGGTGATCACCAAAGCCAGTGGCAGTAAAGTCAACGCGGTATATCCAGGTAAAGTGATTTTTGCCGATTGGTTGCGGGGTTATGGTTTGATGCTCGCTATCGACCATGGCAAAGGTGACATGACTTTCTACGGCTACAACCAAACCTTACTAAAAAAAGTGGGTGACAATGTGCAAGCAAACGAAGCTATTGCACTGGTGGGTGATAGTGGCGGTCAAAGCCAATCAGGGTTGTATTTCGAAATTCGTCGTAAAGGCACCCCAACCAATCCGAGAACCTGGCTCAAAAAATAACGCCATAATCGACTAGGTGAAGCATGCAAAGGATCGCAACTTCCACACTAGGGGTACTTTTTCTACTCCTCTCTCCCTTCACAATCGCGGCTAAACTGGCGATTGTGATTGATGATCTGGGCTATAACGCCATGCCTGCTGCGTTATCGGCCCTGCCCTCACAAATCAGCTTGTCGATTCTACCTGATACGCCGTTTGATATTGCCACCGCAGAATTGGCTCATCAGCAACAGCGTGATGTGTTATTGCACATGCCAATGCAACCCCAAGGCATTGCACCACTCGAACCCATCACCCTGACCAAGCAGATGTCAGAAAAAGATTTTAAGCATACCTTACGCTATGCCCTGCTGCGGGTGCCTCATGCTGTTGCGATTAACAACCACATGGGCAGTGCGCTCACTCAAGATGTTACCCGTATGGATTGGGTAATGACGGTATTAAATGAACAAGGCTTGGGGTTTCTAGATAGCCGTACCAGTGTCCACAGTGTGGCAGAGCAACGGGCACATACATACCAACTTCCAACCTTGCGCCGCCATGTTTTCCTCGACCACTTCCGTACCCAGGAGTTTGTCACCCAACAACTTAAAATGGCAGTCAAACGCGCTCAACGTTATGGTTATGCCGTGGCAATTGGCCACCCTTACCCAGTCACATTAACTACATTGCAGCAGCAACTTCCTTTGCTCGACACCGACATTAAGCTGGTGCCGCTATCAGCCTTGTTTTAAGTTGTTTTTACGCGATATCTTGTCGCTCTTGGTCAACATAGTGGGTTTCAAGTTGCAGTACCCGCTCACGACCTTTCTCTGTCGTTAAAGGACGAACAATGCTAAGCACTTGAAGGACACCTTGGTAGATCACCGCTTTGGTGATCTGAGCGCCTGGTACTTGGGTGGTTTGGTAGCAAATCCAACTTGAGGCCACTAACTTTAGGGTATTGGTTAAACTCAATAGATCTCTATCATCTAAATCCAGCAGACCGCCTTGCTTAAAACTTTCCATCAAGGCCATCATGTTCTGATGTAAGTTTTCCTGCGCAGCCAAGTACTTACTTTGTAAGCCCTCATCACGACGCAAGATGTCAGGCAAGTTGGCATAGAAGAAACGGTAACGCCACATCAACATAAAGACAGCATCGAGATACTGCAAAAGGCTCTCGGCCGTGGCATCAAACTCAGCTTGGGGTTGAAAGCGGATCCGTAAATCACTCGCGTATTCATCAAAAATACTGTGTATAATCTCTTCTTTATTACGAAAGTGATAATAGAGATTGCCTGGGCTAATCCCCAAATGCGCAGCAATATGGTTGGTAGTTACATTGGGCTCACCGCGCTCGTTAAAAAGCTCTAGCGCAGCCATGATGATTCGATCTCGGGTCTTCATTTGTCTTCACTTCCTTCGCACTTAGGCTCTCTGTTGATGTTATCATAAGATAGACAGAATTCTTGTACGGTGGCGACATCGCGGCCGTAAGATCAACGTTTTAGCAATAGGACTACTCATGATTATTGTAACTGGCGGTGCCGGCATGATCGGCAGCAACATCGTAAAACTACTAAACGAACAAGGTCGTAACGACATTTTAGTTGTCGATAACCTAAAAGATGGCACCAAATTCGCCAACTTGGTTGATCTTGATATCGCTGATTACATGGACAAAGAAGACTTCATCACGCAAATCATGGCGGGTGACGAGTTTGGTCCAATTGACGCTATTTTCCACGAAGGTGCGTGTTCAGCGACCACTGAGTGGGATGGAAAATACATCATGCTAAACAACTACGAGTACTCAAAAGAGCTACTTCACTACTGTTTAGAGCGTCAAATTCCATTCCTATACGCATCGTCAGCCGCCACTTACGGTGGTCGTGATCACGATTTCATCGAAGAAAAAGCATACGAAGGTGCATTGAACGTTTACGGTTACTCGAAACAACAGTTCGATAACTACGTACGTCGTGTATGGCAAGATGCTGAAGAGCATGGCGAAAAACTATCACAAGTAACAGGCTTCCGTTACTTCAACGTTTATGGCCCGCGTGAGCAGCACAAAGGTAGCATGGCATCCGTTGCCTTCCACCTAAACAGCCAAATCAACAAAGGTGAAAACGCTAAGTTATTCGCAGGCTCTGAGACCTTCCAGCGTGATTTCGTCTACGTGGGTGACGTCGCTAAAATGAACCTGTGGTTCTTAGAAAACGGCGTATCAGGCATCTTTAACTGTGGTACGGGTAACGCGGAATCTTTCCAAGCGGTGGCTGATGCAGTGATCAAACACCACGGCAAAGGCGGCGTAGAAACCGTACCTTTCCCTGAGCACCTAAAAGGTCGTTACCAAACTTATACGCAAGCGGATCTGACTAAAGTTCGCGCAGCAGGTTACAACGAACCTTTCAAATCTGTCGCTGAAGGCGTTGCTGAGTACATGGCGCTTATTAATAAATAACCGTCGACACCAATTCTGTATAGCTAACTGAAACAGGTTAGCTATACCTAACAATGTTTAGATTATGAGCGCAAAGACTTATAACCCAAAATTTAAACTGCACTTTTTACATCCTAAACATTGGGGTGTATGGATTGGTGTATTTTTTGCGACGCTACTCGCCTTCATGCCTTACCGCCTGCGCGATAAGTTAGCGGTGGGCTTGGCCAAGGTCGCAATCAAAATAAATAGCAGTGCTAAAAAACGCGCCATCATCAATTTACAAGAATGCTTCCCAGAATTTACGCCACAACAGCGTGACGATATTCTGGCTGAAACCTACGTGAATGCTGCTTGTAATATATTAAGCTTTGCGACCTTGCTGGTTCGTAGTCGCCACTACGTTGAAAAGCGCTCCGCCTTTCATGGTGAAGAACAGCTGATGGCAACCATCGAGCAAGGCCAAAATGTTATTTTGCTAGTACCGCATACTTGGGCGATTGACTACCCTGGGGTTATTTTTGCCTCACGAGGCATGCATGTGGCTGCTATGATGAAAAAGCAGCGTAACGAGGTCATTGACTGGCTGATGAATGTCCAGCGCCTCAAGTATGGCGGCCGCACCCACGAACGTAATGATGGTATCAAACCTTTCATTAAATCAATTCGTGACGGCTACCTAGGCTATTACCTGCCCGATCAAGACCACGGCCCTACCAATAGCGTCTTTGTGCCTTTCTTTGGTACGCAAAAAGCAACGCTGGCTGGTCTAGGTAAACTTGCTCGTTTAAGCAAAGCTAAAGTTATCCCTGTGCTGCCTTATTACGATCGCAGCACGGGCATCTACACCATCGAAGTACAACCTGAGTTGTCAGACTTCCCAAGCAATGATGAGCATATCGATGCCAGAAAAATGAATGAGCGCATCGAATCTTTTGTCCATCGCCACCCCGCGCAATATATGTGGATACTGAATCTGCTACGCTCGCATCCCGATGGCTCACAAAGGTATTAACGATTCGATGAATACGAACAACGCCGTATTACACATCTGCCTTTCTGACGGCTGGGGCGGCTTAGAGATGTACCCTATCCGCACAGGTAAAGCGCTGCTAGAGCAACATTGGCAAGTACTGGGGCTATGCCTAAAAGGCACCCGTGTCGCGCAGGGCATGAAAGAAGCTGGCATGATCACATTTGAAGTCGACTCTAAATGGGATCTGTTAAAAAAAATCACCAAAGTGAACGCATGGCTTAAAGAACATAATACCACGCTGATCCACGCCCATAAGTCAGGGGATCTTGTTTTTGCGGCACTGCTCGATACTATCGCCAGCTACCGTATTATTTTTACTGAGCATATGGGAGTCACTCGACCGAAAAAAGATATTTATCATCAATGGGTCTACAGCCATGTTGATAAAATACTGTCGATCAGTGATGAAACAAAAGCGCGTAATCTAAAAGCACTCCCAGTTCCTGCGGCTAAAATTCAGCGCCTCTGGTTAGGCACTGAGATCACCCCCCCGATTACTGACCCTCAGGTGATTAATAGCATTCGGCAAGAATTGTCGATACCTGCAAATGCAAAAGTAATTGGCACACTGGGGCGAATTGGCCCAGGAAAAGGTCAGCTTGAGCTATTGGAAGCCTTCATTCAATTGAAAGCCGATGGCGCGCACCCTGATGCTCATTTATTGATAGTCGGTGGACTAAGCAAGGATGAGGGCTCAAATGAAGACGTAGTGCAAAAGCTACAATCACTGACCAAACAACATCAACTGAGTGAATTTGTCCATTTCAGCGGTTTTCGTCGAGATACCAAAAACATGCTAGCCGCGATGGATATCGTGGCTATTTTGTCGCACAACGAAGCGTTTGGCCTGACGGTAATTGAAGCCATGGCAGCAGGTAAGTTAATATTGGGATCAAATACAGGTGCGATTCCTGAGATCTTAGGAGAAGGGTATCCTTTTACTGTGAATCCCCAAAATATGAGCAATATTGCGATAAAACTTGCTCATATTTTGGAGTCACTGCCGATTAATGATCTTCCTGATGCTTCATACCAAAGAGCAATGAACAATTTCAGCCAAAAAGTACACTTATCTAAGTTAAGTGAAATTTATTACAACAAGAAATGAAAATGATAAAATTCTTTAGTTCACATAAAAACAAACTGGAAAATATCATTATATACCTTCCAGTAATATTCCTTATGCTGGGATTATATAACCTTCCAAATGGAAGATCTATCGAAAGTAAATTACTTGTTATTTCAAGTTTGCTTTTTCTGATTTTCTTTAGAAAGAAAATATATCCATTATTCAATAATAAAAGCCTTACTCTTTTTATTGGTTCAATACTCGTATATCTCCTATGGGGAATGTTTAGTGTTTACTTTCATGGTGATGACAAGGGGTTAATTAGAGGTGGTTTTATTTGTCTTACTTTTTTAGTATGTACACCTTTATTTACAAATACTAAACCAATACAGTTCTCTGCCATCATTGGTAGTTTTGCTATGTTAGCCATTGCTCTGTATCAGCTTATTATCAATAAAGAGTTAAGAATAGATGCATTTACCAATGCAATCCCTTATTCTTATGGCACAATTGTCATTGCTCTTTTTAACCTTTACTTTATTTTTACGTCAAAGATAAAAACAGAAAAAACTTTGCACTTTATTGCCGTTATCACAGCACTAACATGTACGTTACTCAGTGATTCAAGAGGAGCTTGGATTGCAATTCCAATAAACATTATTGTATTCCTTATTTACTTAAATAAATATCATTCAAAAAAAGCAGTTACTCTATCAATATTAGTTTTTTGCTTAATATCGTTGCCTGCTACTGCTTTATTTAAAGATAGAATCATTAGTCGATATGACCAAGCAATTAGTGATATCAACCAATATAATAGTGGCAACCCAATCACATCCATTGGTATCCGATTGATGCTGTGGGATAGCTCATACCAAATATTCAAAACCTCACCAATTATAGGTCGCGGTGATGAATATAAAGACGATAGAAAAGAGCAAGTCAATAAGGGCTTATTCCCGCCGATGATTAACCAGTGGGTACACACACACAATCAATATGTCGAAACAGCAGTCACTCGAGGCAGCGTTGGTCTTTTCACATTTCTGGCTCTATTTCTGGCATCTTACATTGCCATCAATAAATCTCACGCCACACCTGAGTTAAAATCACTCGGGTATAGTATTATTTTATCATTTATGATTTTCTCTCTTACCGATGTGCCTTTTAAACACCATATAACACTATATCTCTATTTGGTATCACTAACCTATATTGTTAAATTTAATAAGTCGAGCGATTAATATGAACTCTTTACCTCCGATTATTGTCATTAGCTTAAAATGGTCGCTCGAACGAAGAGAAAGTGTTACGCGACAAATGGAAAAGTATGGACTAGACTTCACTTTTTTTGATGCGGTTGATGGTTCAACATTAGATATTAACAACGAAATATTTGACCATAATTACTGCTCAAAGACTTTCAATCACCCAATGAATAAAGGTGAGTATGCATGTGCGTTTAGTCATGTGAAAGCTTATGAATACATAGTGAAAAATAACATTGATAAAGCTATTATTTTGGAAGATGACATTATCATTAATAGTGAATTCAAAAATATCATATTAAAATTAGCAGATATAACACCTAACAGTATGGAGTTAACCTACCTATATCATGGTAAAGCTAAATCATGGCCTTGGCGTAAAAAAATAGGCCATAACTTCAAACTGGCAAGATATATCCCGCAAAGTGAAACATCCAAAAGATTAATAATATATGCGGCGGCATACATCTTAACCCTATCAGGTGCAAAAAAATTATTACAGGTTGCATACCCGATCAGACTACCCGCAGATTATTTATTAGGCTGTTTGCAATTTAATAAACTAAACACCTATGGTGTAGAACCACCATGCCTATCTTTAGCTGGATTTAAATCCGATATCGATAGTGTCACTAAACGTAATTATGGCGGACATTCAAATGACTAGACCAAAAATTGAAGTTATTATGGCGGCCTATAATAACATCCGAGACATGAAATTAGTACTTGACGGCTACTTACAGCAGACAGCTCCTAACTTTTCACTTTGCGTTGCAGATGATGGCTCTCGTCCAGCAGTTAAAGCGCTTGTTGATACTTACAAAGAGTTAGGTCTGAATATTCGCCATCTATGGCATGAAGATAAAGGCTACAGACGAGCAAAAATAATCAACAAAGCAATATCGAGCAGTAATGCTGAATTTATAATTTTTACTGACAATGACTGCATACCCTCGAGACACTTTATCGCAGACTACATGCTTGAATTAGAGCATGATAAAGTAATCATTGGACGTCGAGTTGATTTATACTCGCCTGTCTCTAATGCATTACGACAAAGTGAACTATCTTTAAAACAACTAGAAAATCCTGTTTGGTTGATTTATCAATCATATATTAAAGGTCTGAAACGCCCAGAGATGGGATTACGAGTACCCTCTCTTGTCTATAAATTATGGAATAAGAAGATCCGAGAGGCAATTGGCGCGAATATGGCAGTCAGCCGCGCGGCCTTACTCAATGTGAATGGCTTTGATAATGACTTTCAAGGCTATGGCTTTGAAGAAACCGATTTAATGTGGCGTTTGCATAAGTCGGGGCTAACGAGTAAATGTGTTTTAGGTCGCTGTGCGCTCTATCATTTAGACCACCCTGTAAAACAAGAAAGTAAAGAGTCTCTGCAACTAATAGAATCAAAAAAGAATGCAGGTATCGTATATTGTAAAAATGGCATTAATCGATAATGCCATAACAATTAAAAAGAGGTTTCTACCTCTTTTTAAACTGCTCACAAATAACTTTCCCTATCTCACTTTCATCTAATGAATTAATATCATTTTGTAACGAAAATAAGGTTACGTTTTTCTCTGATTTTGGCGACCACTCTTTGTGATTGATCATGTTCGGGTTATACAAACTAAGTAAATGCTTATTCAAACCACTCGCAATATGAACTATAGATGTATCAACAGTAATAACATAATCTGCTAATCTTACTAGCTCTATGGCATGATAAATTGAATCGCCAAACTCACCGTCTAAACACAGGTTTGGGTATTCATCTACAATTACTTTCAAGTTTACCCTATCCTGTGGTGCGCAAATAAACACGACTTTAAAATCATGAATATTTTCTTGAAGTAATTTAAGTATTTCCCTAATACTATCATTTGATAATCGACGAACCGTCGAGCTACCATATGGATTAATGGCTATCAATTTTTTATCACATTTAATCTGACTTGATAAACGGTCATAAATGTCACTTCGGCTTGGTATGATATACTCCTCGCTGACATTACTATCTGAGTAGGCATTAATAAGCTTTTTATACTTATAAGAAAAATGCTCACCCGCAGTGCTTTTTCCTAGTTTTAAATCAACAAGGTTGACACTATCATCAAGTCCAGCAATGTTTGCATTTTTAAAACGACTTAAAAAGAACAAATCTTTCATTTTTAGTATTTTAGAAAGATGAACAACAAGATCTGCGTTTTTTGTTTTTCTCGCTAATTCATTTAGATCTGAATATGAAGGTCTTTTTTTACTCAAATAAACATTATCTACAAGAAAGTCTTTTTTATACATTTCCTGCATTTCAGGTGTAGTAATAACACTCACTTTTACATTCGGAAATATTTTTTTTATTTCACGAAAGAAAAATGAAGACACTATAGAATCACCAATTTTCGCATCCCAGCGTACGACAACAATTTCTTTTAGTTCTTTTTTTTGAAATACAGGTACTGTTTTTTTATCAAACAACCAAAGACCAATACGTCGACGAAGTAAATCACGCCCTAGCCTTATTTTATGAATTATATTTTTAAAACCCATCTCGATTCTCATTTCCTGTTCGTGCACTTAACTTAGTATATTGACTTATTGCTTTGATAACCACCTAACAAGTTACCCTAGATTGACTTTATGCTAGAGTATCTAGTGTTATCTTTAGACATGTAAATCGTAGGCTTATTGTGAAAATTCTGATTATTGGCCCTTCGTGGGTTGGCGATATGGTGATGTCACAATCACTGTTTATCTCTTTAAAAAAACGTCACCCTAACGCGCTGATTGATGTATTGGCTCCCGCTTGGTGCAAACCGATTCTTGAGCGTATGCCAGAGGTTAACCAAGCCATCGAAATGCCGATAGGCCATGGTTCGTTTAACCTAAAAGGTCGCTATCAGCTCGGTAAATCGCTTCGTGAAGCCAAATACACCCACTCGATTATCATGCCAAATTCAGCGAAATCGGCTCTGATCCCGCTATTTGCTAAGATCCCTGTTCGTACAGGTTGGAAAGGGGAATCACGCTACGGTTTACTTAATGACATTCGTACCAATAAAAAAGACTTTGGCCTGGTCATCGAGCGCTACTGTTCACTTGCCTACCCTAAAGTAGCGATGACGCATGGTGATCAAATTCCAGAATTGCCCTACCCGAAACTGATTGTCGATAACGCAGTGCAAGCCTCTGCGCTGGCAAGGCTATCTCTAGATACAAAACGCCCTGTGATAGGTATGTGTCCAGGCGCCGAATTTGGCCCCTCTAAGCGTTGGCCTGAGCAATACTTTGCCAAGGTAGCGACCCATTTTATTAAGCAAGGTTATCAAGTTTGGCTGTTTGGCTCTCAAAAAGACAAAGCTGTAACGCAGTCAATTGTTGAGCATGTTGCCCCCGAGCAACAACAGCATTGCCATAGCTTGGCGGGAAAAACCAATTTAATTGAGGCTGTGGATTTGATTGCCGCATGTGAAACCGTCGTGAGTAATGATTCAGGTCTCATGCATATCGCAGCGGCCGTATCGTGCAACGTTGTCGCCGTCTATGGTTCAACATCACCAGACTATACCCCACCGCTGTCAAAGACGGTCGAAATCGTGCATACCGATATTGATTGCCGACCTTGCTTCAAGCGCGAGTGTCCTTATCAGCATTTGAAGTGCTTAAAAGAATTACCCCCAGAGCAAGTTATTGCGGCGATTAATCGTTTCACGCACTAGCAGGGCTTGCTATCATGCCCAGTTCAAAATAAAAAACATAATTTAATAAGCCGTATTTGAAGAGAAATTCAATGTCTGATAACTCAAACAGTACTCCTATCGCGACTACTCGGGCTAACCCAGCGTCTATTACCTGTATTTTACCGTCCTATAACGAGGCCGAAAATTTACCTGTCGTCATACCGAAAGCGTACGAGTACCTCCTACAATTTGGTAGCGAGATTGAATTTCTGGTGGTCGATGATGGTAGCCGTGATAACACGGTTGAAGTCGCGCAACAACTCGCAGAGCAATACCCTGTATCACTGGTAAAGTTCTCGCGTAATTTTGGTAAAGAAGCAGCCTTGAGTGCGGGTATTGATCACGCCAACGGTGAAGTGGTTATCATTATGGATGCTGACGGCCAGCACCCATTAAATGTGATCAGCGAGTTTATCGAACATTGGCGTCACGGCTACGACATGGTGTATGGCGTGCGCGATTGTCGCCAAAATGAATCTGCCGCGAAGCGCTACTTCACCAAATGGTATTACCGCATTCTGAATAAGATTGCGGATATTGATATCCACCCAGATGCGGGTGATTTCCGCTTGATGAGCCGTAATGTAGTACTTGCGCTGCGCGATCTACCAGAGCGTTCACGTATGATGAAAGGCCTCTATGCATGGGTGGGCTTTAAAAGTCAGCCTGTTTACTTCCATGTTGATGAACGCCTCAGTGGCATGACAACCTTTGGCTTAAAACAACTATCATCACTCGCCTTAACGGGCTTAACTGCATTTAGCAGTGTGCCATTACGGGTATGGATGGTGGTAGGTGCTGTCACATCGGGCATCTCATTTCTTTACGGTCTCGGCATTATTTTTAAAACCCTCTTTTTTGGCGTCGACACCCCAGGTTGGCCAACTATTGCAGCCAGTATCTTCTTTTTAGGCGGCATTCAATTACTGTCTATTGGGGTATTGGGTGAGTACCTAGCGCGTGTTTTCTCTGAAGTGAAAAAGCGTCCACTGTATATTGTGGAACAACATCAGAAACATGATGCCAAACCGCAACAAGCTACGTCCGCTGAGAGCGAATAATGAAAAAAGGGATCATCCTTTGTGCTGATGATTTTGGCATGTCTGACAGCGTCAACCATGCCATTATTGAACTGATTGAGTTAGGTCGACTCTCAGCTACAAGCTGTATGACCACCATGCCAAACTGGCAGAGTGCGGCGCATCTACTCAAAAATAATCAATGCAGCCAGGCAGCAATAGGCTTGCACTTCAACCTCACTGAAGGGGAACACGGCCAGCCTCTCAATCGCTTAATAGTGCAATCGTTATCTGGCAAGATGAATACCGATCATATCGTGATGACATTTCGCCAGCAGCTTGATGCCTTTGAAGATGCACTAGGCTATGCGCCAACATTTGTTGATGGCCACCAGCATGTACACGCGTTCCCAGGGATCCGAACAGCTATCATGACAGAGCTACAGCAGCGTTACGGTGACAATCAGCCTTGGGTTCGAGATCCTATCACTCCGCTGACAGGCCATGATTCACTACTCAAAGCCATTATCATACGTACCCTGCAGCTCGGGTTTCATCGCTCACTGAATAAACATACCCATACGAACAGCTCTTTTGCAGGCCTGTATTCGTTAACACCTGAAGCTGATTTTCCTGCCATGATGGTCCAGTGGCTATCTCAGCTATCCCATGGTGGATTAATCATGTGTCATCCAGCAAGCGAAACAAGCCAAGATGAGCACGCGCAGGCACGCATTCGTGAATACCAATACCTCGCCAGTGATCAATTTGGTGACACACTCGATCAACTAAATATCAACTTGGTTAATCATCCGAGTGATACCGCAACGCCCCACAAAGGATAATCACAATGCGTCACTATTTAGATAAACTGCTGCAGTTTCGTATTGTTCGATTTGGCTTAACTGGTGGCATGGCGGCGTGTATCCATATCTCGGTTGCATTCCTTTTCTTGCACTTTATTGCTGATAACGTCTTTGTTGCCAACCTGTCGGGATTTGGCTGTGCGTTTATTTTTTCCTATATTGCGCAGTCATTAATCGTATTCAAATCACCGATTGCGTTTAAAAATGCCTTACGCTTTTTTACGGTGCAGTTCTCAGCACTGCTACTTTCTCAGCTCTTGAGTGAACTCTTTGCTGACATTAATAGTTATATTCGTATTGTTTTGATTGTGTTCATTATTCCAATGATCACTTACCTCATACACAGAGTGTGGACATTTTCTCACTCGACCAAACCAGACTATTCTGCTGATTGATAATAAAACCCTTACAGAGATGCTTGAATGAAACCCAATCACTTTTTAGCCAAACACTTCACCTTGCTCTACCGTTTCGGTTTTGTTCTTGGCATTGTGTTAGCCATTATCTATGCCCACCACCAGATCCTGCGTGGCGATCAAACCCAAATGCTCTTTAAGGGCTACTTGGGTGCGTACAGCGACCTTTGGCTTAACTATGGTAACTTCGCCAGTACTGTGGGTAACTTGCCGGGGTCATTGTCGGCTTGGCTAGTTGGCTGGCCGTTAATGGTATGGGACTCCCCTTGGGCGCCGATGCTGCTGATCATCGCATTACGCGTGGTCTCGTTTTTCTTGTTTGATAGCATCATCAAGCAAGTCTTTAGCTCTACAACTCGCTTACTCTTTATGTTGCTGTACTGGCTGAGCCCTTGGCTGCTGTACGATACCTTGATGTATAACCCAGCTTATCTGTGTTTGTTTGCATCCATGCACTTTTGGTCAGCCTTTCATATGCGCCATAAGTCATCGTTTATCTACAGCTTTATTCATGTCATGTCGATCGGCATGGCGATGCAGCTGCACTTCTCATGGCCAATTTTGGCGGTAATGTCATCGTATCTGTTCTACCGCGGTGTTATTAAAGTCTCTTGGGCTGGCATCATTAGCGCCATGGTTGTCATCATCGCGTCACTGGTACCTTACCTGACGGAGTTGATGACCAATGAAGCGCTAGTAGAAGAAAGTGACCGCTATATTGGCTGGGGTGGCGTACATGTTTACCCAGTTTTAAAAGCATTTTTGTATTGGGTTCGCTACGGTTCATTCCTGTTTTCTAACCGTATTATTACTGATGCCACCTTTGATTGGCTTACCACTGTCGGCTGGCTACAAACGGTAGTGCAGTATTTATGGCAAGCGGTGTTGTTTGTTGTTGGCGGCTTAACCGTGGTGGTTTCAGCCAAGATCAACTGGCGCTGTTGGAAACTGATCCGCCCGCAAATTCTGCGTGATAGTAAAAAAGTCGATGACATGACTTGGTTGCTGCTTTTTGCATTCTCCGCCATTTTTGGTATTTTCATCAGTGCTATTTTGTCGCCAATTATCTTCTCGTACTGGCACTTAATTATCGCTTACCCATTTGGGCTAATACCGATCTTGTACCTTGCCGAGCAATGGCCGCCAAGCAATCAACAAAAGTTCCAACAGTACTTTATGATAGCGGCAGGCTTCTTATTAGTGGTCAACCTTGTTGCCGCCCATGACAGCAATAAGTTTTCATACAAAGTCGATTACGCGCAACAAGTCGAACAGTATGTCGAACAAAATAAAGCACAATTAATAAAATAAACGAAGGGCTCCCATTGGAGCCCTTCTTATTTAGATCGTAAAATGAATCCAGCTTATTGATACAGAGACCATCATGATACGTACTCTCTACACATTCATTCTCGCCCTAGCATCGCCTTTTTTGCTGTATGGCCTTTATAAGAAAAAGCCTGGCAAACCCAGTGTTGGTCAGCGATGGGTTGAACACTTTGGCTTTAGCCCGACATCAAGCCAGTCAAAACCACTGTGGATCCATGCCGTTTCGGTGGGCGAGGTTATCGCAGCAAAACCCATCATTAAAGCGCTCAGAGAACAATACCCTAGTGTGCCACTGCTGATCACCACCACAACCTCAACGGGTGCAGAGCAAGCGATGCAGTTAGGTGAAGGGATTGAGCATCGCTATATGCCGATTGATTTTTCATGGACGGTGCGTGGCTTTCTTAAACGCATTCAGCCTCGCGCCTTGCTCATTATGGAAACCGAGCTGTGGCCCAATACGCTAGCAACCGTGAATCAAGCCGGGCTGCCGATCACCGTACTCAACGCACGCTTATCTGAACGCTCCAAACAGCGTTATCAACAATTTCAAACCGTGTTTGATCTGCTCAGCAGCAACCTTGATCAGGTTATTTGCCAGTACAAAGAAGATGCAGACCGCTTTATTGCACTAGGCATTGACCAACACAAAGTCTCTATCGCCGGTTCGGTCAAATTCGATATCACAGTCAGTGAGACAATCACCACGGCAGCCAGTGAGCTCAAAACCAGCTTTAACCAACGTCCCGTTTGGATTGCCGCCAGCACCCACAGTGGCGAAGATGCGATCATTCTCAAGGCTCACCAACAAGTGCTTGGCCAAGTCCCTGACGCATTACTCGTGCTCGTACCACGCCACCCTGAACGCTTCGATAGCGTGGCCGATCTGATCAGTCAGCAATTTACAGTAAGTCGCCGTCACCACAGTGAAGCCGTTACCCCACAAACCCAAGTCTATCTTGGTGATACCATGGGGGAGATGATGCTGCTATTTGCTTGTGCGGATGTTGCCTTTATGGGGGGAAGTTTGCTCGGTGATAAAGTGGGGGGGCATAATATGCTAGAGCCAGCGGCGCTGGCTAAACCGATACTGACAGGGCCAAGCTTTTATAACTTTCAGATCATTACTGAGCAATTAATGGCGCAGCAGGCATGCGTTATTTGTCATAACGATCAAGAAATCGCAGAACACGTTATTCGCCTATTCTCACAACCTGCATTACAACAACAGCAAGGCAATGCCGCACTCGCCGTTGTAAAACAAAACCAAGGGGCGGTGCAACGCACACTGGAGCAGATTACCCCCTACCTTGGTGAATACAGTCAGTAACATACAAGCTTAACGCGTATAACCTTGCTCAAGGTATGCCCAGTGGGATTCTTGCCAGAGGATCCCACACTTCTTTAACTCTTTATGCAATGAACGCAGTAAGCGCTGTAAATTACCCGCCTTCCAGCCTTCACCGTTACTTTGATAGCATTTATCAAAATCAATCAACCAAAATGCACCATCACCATCCATCAAAATATTATGGATATTCAAGTCGGTGTGACACACCTGTAAATCGTGCATCTGACGGATCAGAGCGCCGACTTTTAGCCACTCATCTTGGCTGAGCGAACGTTGCTTTAACACTGCGACCAAATCACTCGCATTCGGGACTTTTTCAACCAGGATATCGGCTTGATAGTAGCAACCATGACGTACTGCACGGGCAGCAACGGGCCGAGGAACATTCACACCACCATCAACAAGTAATTGCAGTAAAGCAAGCTCTTGGGCACAACGTGTTTTCTCCCACCCTAAAAATACATAACTATCGGCAACCACACGGCCAAATAAGCCACCACGGCGATAATGACGCAACGCCATCTCAAGCTTATCGGTTTTCACAAACCAAGTTGTACCCCGCCCTTTCGCTGAACCAATCACAGCATCACGTTGCTGCCAAAACTCAGCATCAAAGCTTGATTCTGGTGGGGTCATTAATAAATCTGGGTTCAACCAAATACGGCTATTTGCGGTAGAAAGCACATGCATAGTATTTAAAAAGCGCCATTTTACAATTGTAGGTGTCAGCTGCATAATGCAGGTTAATTCGGTATTGAGCAATCCAACATGGCCTTATTTTCTTCTCCCCCCTCTTCTATTTGTATACTGCGCTTATCCGCGATTGGTGATGTATGTAATGCCAGCGCCATGGTAAATGCGATTCAACAGCAGTGGCCAAAAACTCACATTACTTGGGTGATGGGTGCCATGGAGGCCAAATTACTGGGCGATCTACCGAATGTCACCGTGATCCCTTTTGATAAAAAAAGCGGATTCAAAGGCTATCTAGCCCTGTGGAAAACCCTAAAGGGCCGACGTTTTGATGCCTTGCTACACATGCAAACCGCCTTACGTGCCAGCATAGCGAGCATAGGGATCCGTGCCACCCACAAATTAGGGTTTGATAAAACACGCCGTAGCGATCTACAGCAGCTTTTTATTAACCACTCAGTTCCATCCCCAACATCACCTCATGTGCTTGATGGTTTCATGCAGTTTGCCTTTGAGTTGGGAGTTTCCCACTGCGAACCCAGCTGGAACATTCAATCACAACCCGTTGATATGGACTGGGCACACGCACAGCTGTCCACAAGCAAACCGAATTTAGTGATAGTGCCAGGTGCCAGTAAAGCCTACAAAAATTGGACAGCACAAGGCTACGCAGCTGTCGCCGATTACGCTGAAAGTAAAGGCTTTCATATCGTGTTAGCAGGCAGCCCAGCCAGTGTTGAAACCGAACTGGCGCAGCAAGTTTGCCAACACTCTAAGGCCACACTCGTTAATTTGGTTGGTAACAGCTCACTGACCCAGATGCAGGCATTACTACAGCAAGCCGATCTGGTTATTGCGCCCGATACCGGCCCTGCCCACATGGCTGTCGCGGCGAACACCCCCGTGATTGGCCTTTATGCGCACCATAATCCAGCCCGAACTGGGCCTTATTTATACCGTGATTATGTGGTCAGCGCCTATAAAGAAGCCATTGAAGCCGAAACGGGTAAAGACATCACGCAGCTATCATGGCGCTCTCGCGTCAAAGATAAACATGCGATGCAACGCATTCAACCAGATACCGTTATCACTATGCTTGATAAGGCGATTGCCGACTTCAAGCTTATCAAGGAATAATCATGACAACATCCAAACCCACTCTTGCTGTTGCGCTCATCGTCAAAAATGAAGCCCAAAACCTGCAAGCCTGCTTAGACACAGTCAAAGGCTGGGTCGATGAGATTGTTGTCTTAGATTCTGGCTCGACCGACAACACTCAAGAAGTGGCGCTGCAATATACCGATAAGTTTTTTACCAATAACACTTGGCCTGGATTTGGCCCACAACGCCGCTTGGCACAAAGTCATGTTGAATCAGATTATGTGCTATGGCTCGATGCCGATGAGCGTGTCACCCCAGAACTCAAAGCCAGCATACTGGCAGCAGTGGCTGCACCCGCAAAAGATACGGTCTACAGCATTCCACGATTAAGCTGGGTATTTGGCCGCTACATCAAGCACTGTGGCTGGTACCCGGATCGCGTATTACGCTTATACCCAACTCAGCTGACGCAATACGATGAATCGCTCGTGCACGAAAAAGTTGAAGTCACAGGTACCATGAAAACGGCGCCACTCACTGGTGATTTAATTCACTTCACGTATAACGACTTACATCATTACCTTGTTAAGTCGGCGGGCTATGCCAAAGCATGGGCAGATCAACGTGAAGCGCGAGGCAAGAAAAGCAGCATCAGCCAAGGGTTACTACATGCCATGGGCTGCTTTTTGAAAATGTATGTGGTGAAAGCAGGTTTTCTCGACGGCAAGCAAGGTTTCTTACTGTCAGTATTGTCGGCGCATTCAACCTTTATCAAATACGCCGATTTGTGGATCAGGACCAGTACTGAGCCAGCCAAGGAGCAGTAGCCGCTAGCACCTTAGGTATTGAAATTAAACTCATGTCCGTCGCCTGATCACCTTGGTCGACTGGCGGACAAAATGCCAAATGTCGCCCTTCGCTATTAATGGTTTTCCAGCGTAACGGCGTTGCAGAGCGCTTACTCGGGAAGAAACCGATAGTTGGCACATCAACCGTCGCTGCAATATGCAGCGGCCCTGTCGACCCCGCCACGAATAAATCCGCACAAGCAATCGAGCGAGTAAAATCAGGTAGTCCGTCATTTTTATCGTATACCACGGCTTTTATCCCTTCGACTAACGCTTGTAATTCTCGCGCTTTGTCTGCTTCACTAGGCCCTGCGGTCAGCACAAACTCGCAATCATGCGCTTGCGCCAAACCTGTAATCAAATCAGCATATTGCATTAATGAAAGATTATTAGCAGAGCCGCCACTACCCGCATGAACGAAACACCACTGCTTGGTTTCATTTAAGCCTAAGGTTTGCGCTAATTTACTCTTTTGTTCCGCTAGGGTGCTATCTGAAAACGTCAGATAAGGGGCGTTTGGCTCAATAATCGCGACACCGTTATCCGTTAAAAAATAACGAATAATATCTAAATTATACTCATATTCCGGTTTTTCCGAGCGGGAGCGACGCTGGACCAAGCGACGATTATAAAGCAGCTGCGCAAGCTTAGTTGCAGGGGCAAGGCGATAGGGAATACGCGCCTGCCACATCAATTTGGCGTTATAACCATTAGAGAACAAACAAATCACAGCATTGAATGATGCCGCTTTGATCTGCTGAACCAATTGCTTTTTCGTCGTTTTATCTGCTTTTGAGGTGCAGTCGACAATAACGTCATCAATCCAAGGGCATAACCGCGCTAACTCCGCAGTATAAGCAGGCACTAAAGCCGTCACATGGCAATCTGGCATTGATTGCTTCAACATCGCAAAGCTCGGCCAAGCCAACATAAAATCACCGATTTTATCATTGCGAACGACTAGCACTTTTTCCATTTCACCCTCAGCTTGTTATGTCTTGGTTCTTCTTTTTACGATCATACTGATAAAACAGCATTTCGCTACATCTGGATAGAGAAACTCACCCATTATTTGGTAGCATACAGTCAATATTAAAAAAGGATCTCTGCGAGCATGAAAAAAAGCACACGCGTTATTTACCCTGGTACTTTTGATCCCATCACCAATGGACACCTTGATTTGATTGAACGTGCGGCAGCGATGTTTGACCATGTGATTGTGGGTATTGCAGCTAGCCCAAGTAAAAAGCCACTGTTTAATCTGCAAGAACGCGTTGAACTTGCCAACCACATTACCCAGCATTTAGAAAATGTCACCATTGTGGGCTTCTCAGGGTTACTGGTTGATTTTGCCAAAGAGTACCAAGCCAATGTGTTGGTACGAGGCCTGCGTGCCGTTTCTGACTTCGAGTATGAATTCCAACTGGCCAACATGAACCGTCGCCTAATGCCAGAACTCGAAACCGTATTTCTCACTCCCGCCGAAGAAAACTCCTTTATTTCATCGACCATAGTGAAAGAAGTGGCACTTCATAAAGGTGACGTAACGCAATTTGTTGATCCGCATGTCACCGCAGAGCTGATCAAAAAACTGCACTAAATCAAAGCTGACTCTCCGAGCAGATAGACAGATCGAACAAGGGAAGCCAAAGCTTCCCTTTTTATTTAAATGTAACGACATTAAACGTAGCTACGCTTGGTAAAAATCACGATACCAATCAACAAAGGCTTGTACCCCTTCAGCCACTTTCACTTGCGGCTGATAACCTGTAGCAGCAAATAAATCCTGCGTATCGGCATAGGTGGCGTACACATCGCCCGGCTGCATCGGCATAAAGTTTTTCTTCGCTTCCACCCCTAAGGCCGTTTCTAATGCAGTAATAAAGTCCATCAATTTCACAGGACTGCCATGGCCTATGTTATACACACGGTATGGCGCAGAACTTGTGGCAGGCGAGCCCGTTTCAACAGCCCAATCACGACTTGGTTCAGGGATCACATCCTGAATACGAAGCACACCCTCAACAATATCATCGATATAGGTGAAATCTCGGCTTAAATCACCATGGTTAAAGACATCAATCGGCTGACCTTCAATAATCTTCTTAGTGAAGGTAAATAACGCCATGTCAGGGCGCCCCCACGGCCCGTAAACCGTGAAAAAGCGTAACCCTGTGGTTGGAATACCATATAAATGGGAATAGGTATGCGCCATCAATTCATTGGCTTTTTTTGTTGCCGCATACAGGGAAATAGGGTGGTCGATGCTATCGGCGGTATCAAATGGCATTTTCTGGTTCAAGCCATATACCGAGCTTGATGAGGCATAGACAAGGTGTTTAACCTTGTTATGACGACAGCCTTCAAGGATCGTCAAGTGCCCCACTAAATTACTGTCCGCATAGGCCATCGGGTTATCAAGTGAATAGCGCACACCGGCTTGCGCCGCTAAGTGGATCACCCGATCAAACTGTTGCTCAGCAAACAGTCTTGCAATCCCTTCGCGATCGGCAAGGTCGAGAGTAATAAAAGAGAACAACGCATGCTGAATACGAACTAATCGGGCTTCTTTCAGTGCCACATCATAGTAGTCATTAAGATTATCGATACCAATAACCCGATGACCTTGAGCACATAAACGCTCAGCAACCGCACTCCCGATAAACCCAGCAGCGCCTGTGACTAAATACTTCACATATCCTCCTACTAGATAACAGGTTTAATGCTATCGCCTCGCCCTATCGCGTAATAATGTAAGCCATACTCTTTAAGCAGCTCTGGCTCATACAAGTTTCGGCCATCGACAATCACTTTTTCACGCAGTGTTTCCACTAAGGCATCAAAATCTGGCGCCCTAAAATTGGTCCACTCGGTACAAATCACCAAGGCATCTGCATTTTTTAACGCCGCCTCTTTGGTCCCCATCAAGAGTAAATCATCGCGTTCACCATAAATTCGCTGACACTCTTCCATGGCTTCAGGATCAAAGGCTTGTACCTTAGCGCCCGCTTTCCACAACGCTTCGACCAATACACGGCTTGGGGCTTCTCGCATATCGTCGGTATTGGGTTTAAATGCCAGCCCCCATACCGCAATAGTTTTACCTTGCAAGTCACCGTTAAAGTGGCGCATTAACGCATCTGATAGTTTCTCTTTCTGACGAGAATTAACGCGTTCAACCGCTTCAAGTAGTTCAGAGTGATAGTCGATAGCACAAGAAGTACGAACCAAGGCTTGTACATCTTTCGGAAAACACGATCCACCATAGCCACAACCTGGGTAAATAAAGTGATAACCAATACGAGGATCAGAACCTATCCCTTTACGCACCTGCTCAATATCTGCCCCTAACTTTTCAGCTAAGTTAGACATTTCATTCATAAAGGAGATTTTAGTCGCTAGCATACAATTAGCTGCGTATTTGGTGAGTTCAGCCGAGCGTACATCCATGAAATAAATCTTGTCACGATTTCGATTGAACGGCGCATACAACTCGCGCATGCGACGTTTCACTTTTTCAGAGTCGGTACCGACAATAATGCGGTCAGGCTTGCGACAATCAGAAACGGCCGCTCCTTCTTTTAAGAATTCAGGATTAGAGGCAACATCAAAGGTGAGGTTAGCATTACGCTCTTGCAGCACATCCGCCACATGCGCTTTAACTTTGTCGGCAGTACCAACAGGGACAGTCGACTTAGTCACTATGATTTGATGGGAGGTCATATGGGTGGCAATGGTTTCAGCAACGGATAGTACATACTGTAAATCGGCCGAACCATCTTCATCGGGTGGCGTTCCGACAGCAATAAACTGAATTTTACCGTGAGCAACGCCTGCCGCCATGTCTGAGGTGAACACCATACTGCCCGCATCAATATTGTCTTGTACTAAGGTGGCCAAGCCCGGTTCAAAGATAGGCACAATACCCTGTTTGAGCGTATCGACTTTGCGCTGATCAATATCAACACACATCACCTCATGCCCCACCTCAGCCAGTACCGCAGCTTGAACCAAGCCTACATAGCCAATACCAAATACCGTTACTTTCATGCTCTATCCCTTTTCATCTACGATCATCCTGAAATAAACGAACAATGAATGAGTACAGATAGAGAATAGTATTAATTACATCAGAGGCTAAAAATATTCTCGATAATCACTATAACTGGCATTCACTACAATAAAATGTAGCACGCTGACCAATTTTTATTTGATTTAGCGGTGCATCACACCGCGGGCATGCTTGACCCGCTTTGCCATAAACTTGTAATTCTTGCGCGAAATAACCGGGTTTACCGTCAGCATTTTTGAAATCCTTTAAGGTGGTGCCGCCTTGCTCAATCGCAAAAGCCAGCACTGATTTTATTTCTGTCACCAACTCAATCACTTCAGCTTTGGTCAATTTACCCGCTGGGCGTTGCGGCGAAATTTTCGCGCTGAATAAGGCCTCATTAGCGTAAATGTTCCCCACCCCCACCACAATGTGGTTATCCATGATAAATTGCTTCACCACAGTGCGTCGCCCTTGCGCCTTTTCAAACAAATAATCAGCATCAAATTCAGCTTCTAATGGCTCAGGACCCAACTTCGTTAATACTTGATGTAATTCATTATGTTCTGCCCATAGCCAAGCACCAAAACGCCGCGGATCGTTATAACGCAGCATTTCACCACTCGTTAAGACTAAATCGACATGGTCATGCTTTTCAGGCGCAGTACCCGCTGGCAATATCCGCAAACTGCCTGACATCCCCAAGTGGACAATGGCTGTACCAACTTCGGTGTGCAGAAGTAAATACTTAGCACGACGCGTCACCTGCGTAATAACCTGCCCTTCAATGGCTGTTATCGCTTCAGGGATCGGCCAACGCAGCTTAGGGTTGCGAATCATAATGCGCGACACCGTTTGGCCAACCACATGCGGTGAAATGCCCATGCGGCTCACTTCCACTTCGGGTAACTCAGGCATCTCGACTCCTCATTGATGGTCTCATTTTATGGCTCATGGCTCATGGCTTATGGCGAAGGAAATAAATAGGTCGGTTCTACAGACACGGCTAACCATTGTGACTGCCAATTTTTTAATAACCAGAATTGGGGCAGTTGATAAACCGTCACTCTTACTGGTTCTTCATAGGCTTGCAACCAAACCTCAACCGTTATTGGATGCGTCAGTTGGGGTTTTAACTTGGCCATCATCGCCTCATCGACAGGTGTTCCTGCTAATGTTGCCCAGTGGCTCACCACATCCACATTCGCAGTTTGATCGCCGCCAGCAATACGCCAATCGTCGCCCTGACGGACATAGTGCTGCTCAGGCAAGATAAGTTGGTCAATTACGGCGTGTTCGGGTAATAACGTACTCAGCGTTGCTTGAGGCGCAGCTGTGCCGTATTTCTGTTTGATCAAGGTAGGTAGCTGGATCACGGCAATAAAAATAATAACCGCAAAGATAATGACATTATTCCAACCACGGCGAGATAACTTCATGGATACGCTCCTTTTTATCTTAATCATTATACCATTGATGCTATAACGCCAAGCGCTAAAACCAAAGACGAGGTAAACGAAACAAACAGACAAGCAGGGAGAAAGATAAAAAGCAGTTGCTTAAAAGCAAATAGAAGGGGATAAACGCATTTTTCAGGTATAAAAAAACCCAGACAATGCTGGGTTTTTATCAAAGATTATAAAATCAATTACTTGATTTTAGCTTCTTTGTACATAACGTGCTGGCGAACTACTGGATCAAATTTCTTGATCTCAAATTTGCCTGGCATGTTACGCTTGTTTTTGTCGGTAGTGTAGAAGTGGCCTGTACCAGCAGATGATACTAGACGGATCTTCTCACGAATGCCTTTAGCCATTGTTCAAATCCTCTTAAACGTTCTCGCCGCGAGTACGCATATCTGCAAGAACGACATCAATGCCTTTCTTATCAATGATACGCATACCTTTCGCAGAAAGGCGTAGTTTAACGAAGCGTTTTTCGCTTTCTACCCAGAAACGATGAGTTTGCAGGTTCGGCAGAAAACGACGCTTGGTGGCATTACGTGCGTGTGAACGGTTGTTACCCGTTACAGGACGCTTACCAGTTACTTGGCATACTCGGGACATTACTGTCTTCTCCAAATCGTTTCAGCTCGATATCTACTGTGATTAATTCAATGTAAAAAAACTTTTTACATATAACCACAGCTATCAAAGGTCGCGCATTATACTAAGTCAAAACCAGTTGCTCAAGTCCCGAGCAGATCCTTTCTTCACTTTTTGTTCAAAAAACGACTATTTTATAGCCAATCTCGTTCAGAAAAAGAAATGATTTCCCCATCACCCACAACAAAGTGGTCTAGAACTCGAATATCCACTAATGCAAGTGCATCGGTGATTCTTCGGGTTATTCGACGGTCAGCCTGACTAGGTTCAGCTACGCCTGACGGGTGATTATGCGCTAAAATGAGCGCGGCTGCATTAAGTTCCAGTGATCTTTTTACCACTTCACGTGGATAAACCGCCGCAGAATCGATCGTTCCTTCAAACAAAACCTCGCCAGCTATGACTCTATGCTGGTTATCGAGAAATAAAATATAAAAAACTTCACGCTGCCGATCGCGCAATATTTGGCTTAAATATTGCCTTGTTTGCTGCGGACTCGTCAGTGCATCGCCTTTTTTGAGGGTTTCTTCTAGGTGTCGGTGACTCATTTCGAGTACAGCCTGCAACTGAACATACTTGGCTGGCCCTAGCCCTTTTACGTCACAAAAGCGCTTTTCATCGGCAGCTAATAACGCCCGTAAGGATCCAAATTCACTCAATAGCAAAGCAGAAAGTTCAATGACGTTGATCCCCGGTAGGCCTGTGCGCAAAAAAATGGCTAATAATTCGGCATCAGTCAGCGCTTTTGCCCCCAGCTGTAACAGCTTTTCACGAGGAAGGAGTTCATTCGATACGTTTTTTAATGTCATAGTGGCCTCTTTAAGTCATGCCCTACGCTTGAACCCTCCCTGCTGAAATACAAATTTCATCGTGACAAGTTACGATCCATGCGTCGTTTTCCACCACAATGTCGAACCTAACCGAGCTAAGTGTGTGACCTCTGTTATGCGATAGTGCAACGACTGCGCTTTACTTAAGCCCCAGTAGAAAGAGGAAATACCACCAGCTATTAGCCTAAGTTCGATTGATCTCAAACGATGAATCACGCGATATTTGATGCTATCGTGTGGCCCTTGTTTTTGGTTAATCAGGCAATCTCATGCAGACGCTAGCAGGAAAAAAAATACTTCTCGGAATTAGTGGTGGTATCGCCGCATACAAATGCGCAGAGCTCACTCGTCGCCTTATCGAGCGTGGTGCTCAGGTACAAGTTGTGATGACCAAAGCAGCGCAAGAATTTATTACGCCACTAACGATGCAGGCCGTATCAGGTAATCCCGTATCGAGCAGCTTGCTTGATCCTGCCGCTGAAGCCTCCATGAGCCACATCGAACTGGCTAAATGGGCCGATATGGTGTTACTGGCACCCGCAACCGCAGACCTAATCGCACGCGTCAGTGCGGGGATGGGCAATGATCTATTGTCCACCTTATGCCTTGCAACAGACTCGCCGATTGTGGTGGCACCAGCCATGAACCAGCAGATGTACCGCAATATTGCGACCCAAGAGAACATCGCAACCTTAAAACGCCGTGGTTTCCATATCTGGGGACCTGCCAGCGGTGAGCAAGCTTGTGGTGATGTGGGCCCTGGTCGTATGTTAGAGCCGATGGCGCTAGTACACCGTGCCGAAGCCTTTTTGCAGCCTGCCGACCTTACGGATCTATCGCTAACCATTACCGCAGGGCCAACCCGCGAAGCACTCGACCCTGTACGTTATATTTCCAACCACAGTTCAGGCAAGATGGGCTTTGCCATTGCCCAAGCAGCCGCAGAGCGTGGCGCAAAAGTCACCTTGATTAGTGGCCCAGTGAACTTACCCACCCCACAGGGTGTCACTCGCGTTGATGTAGACAGCGCCGAGCAAATGCACCAAGCCGCCATGGAGCATGCACCGCAACATCATATTTTTGTTGCTTGTGCCGCGGTTGCTGACTTCCGCCCCGCCACTGTCGCTGAGCAGAAGATGAAAAAACAAAGTGATGAAGACACCATGACGCTCACTTTAGTGAAAAACCCCGATATCGTGGCAAGTGTGGCTGCGCTAACAGAGTCACGTCCTTTTACGGTTGGTTTTGCAGCTGAAACCCAAGATGTCGAGCAATATGCGCGAGGAAAGCTCACCCGTAAGCAGCTTGATCTGATTTGTGCCAACGACGTTGCTCAGCAAGGCCAAGGCTTCAACAGCGATCAAAACGCGCTGCACTTATACTGGCCAACTGGCGATAAAGCACTGCCACTGACCGACAAGAGTGAACTCGGTAAACAGCTCATTAATGAGATCACCGCGCTTTATCGCAACCAGTAACTGGCCGATTGATTGTTATAGTACGAACGAAAGATCTTGCTTGATACCGAAACCAAGGGTATCAAGCAGGCATAACGAAACACGTCTTTAAGAGAGCAAAATGAAAAAGATCGATCTAAAAATCCTAGACCCACGTGTCGGCAATGAATTTCCCCTTCCCGCTTACGCGACTGAAGGATCGGCAGGTCTCGATTTACGCGCCTGCCTAGATGAAGCATTAACCGTCGAGCCAGGTCAAACCCACCTCGTTCCAACTGGTCTAGCAATTCATATTGGCGATCCAAGCCTAGCGGCTACGATTTTACCGCGCTCAGGTCTTGGCCATAAACACGGCATTGTCTTGGGTAACTTGGTCGGCTTGATTGATTCCGACTACCAAGGCCAACTAATGGTCTCGGTTTGGAACCGCGGCCAATCAACCTTTACGATTGAGCCTGGCGACCGTATTGCTCAGTTGGTATTCGTACCTGTGGTACAAGCTGACTTTAACATCGTGAATGATTTTGATAGCAGCGATCGCGGTGAAGGTGGCTTTGGCCATTCTGGTCGTCAATAAACCGCAGCAGATCATCAGCAAAAAGTCATCGCCATTAAAAGCGATCTAACGCAACCTTCAGGTTGCGTTTTTTTTGCCGATACAGTTTTTTTACCGATAACTCAGCACTATCAGCAGCTAACACTTTTCTCTGTGTCAGCGCACCGTTAAGATAGGCGGGTTTTTTATACCCAGCGAATAATGCATCTCGGTTTATTTGCCGAGTGCCAATCTGTGGTACTCATTTCGAAAAGGAACGGTTATTCATGGCAGGCAACAAAAAAAACAATCGCCGCGAAGAGATTCTACAAGCTTTGGCACAAATGCTAGAGTCAGCACAAGGTAGCCAACGCATTACAACGGCCAAGCTTGCTGCTCAAGTAGGCGTATCAGAAGCCGCACTGTACCGTCATTTCCCAAGCAAAGCGCGTATGTTTGAAGGCCTGATTGAGTTTATTGAAGACTCAATCACTACCCGTATCAACCGTATCCTAGATGAAGAAAAAGACACCCTGAACCGCCTTCGTATGGTGTTACAGCTGATCTTAGTCTTTGCCGAGCGTAACCCAGGTTTAACCCGAATCATGACGGGTCATGCGCTGATGTTTGAACAAGACCGTCTGCAAGCACGTATCAATCAGCTGTTTGAGCGCATCGAAACCCAACTGCGTCAAGTACTACGTGAGCGTAAGCTACGTGAAGGCAAAGGCTTTCCTGTCGATGAAAGTATCTTAGCGGCACAATTGTTGGGCCAAGTAGAAGGCAGCTTAAGCCGCTACGTACGCTCTAACTTCAAACATAAGCCGACAGATAGCTTTGATGATTACTGGGCACTGCTGAGTGCGCAGCTAGGTTAAGCACATTCGATGCCCTACCCCCAAACACCAACAAAAAGGCTTGCCCAGTGGCAAGCCTTTTTTGTCATCGTAGTTTCTTACAACAAGGCTTAAACGCCGTATTGTGCACGGTACGCTTTTACTGCTTCAAGGTGTTGTTCCATGCCATCTTGCTCAGCAAGGTAAGTCACAACATCACCCAGTGACACAATCGATACCACATCACAGCCAAAGTCACGCTCGACTTCCTGAATCGCAGAAAGCTCGCCCTTGCCTTTTTCTTGGCGATCAATCGCCACCAATACGCCCGCTAAGTCAGCACCATTCGCTTTGATGATTTCCATCGACTCACGAATTGCCGTACCTGCGGTGATCACGTCATCCACTAACATGATGCGGCCTTCTAACGCACTGCCCACTAAATTGCCACCTTCACCGTGGTTCTTCGCTTCTTTACGGTTAAAACAGTATGGCGTATCCACATCGTGGTGATCAGCCAAAGCCACTGCGGTGGTCGTTGCAATAGGGATCCCTTTATAGGCAGGGCCAAACAACACATCGTAATCAATACCAGCTTCAACTAAAGCTTCAGCGTAAAAACGGCCTAGACGTGCAAGATCACGCCCTGAGTTAAATAAACCCGCATTGAAAAAGTACGGGCTTTGACGGCCTGATTTCAGTGTGAACTCACCAAACTTCAACACACCTTTCTCTAGGGCAAATTCGATGAACTGACGCTGATATGCTTTCATTGTAACTCCTTAATATGGCTATTTATGTGTTTATTCACTAAACCTATCAACAGCCCCTATTCAGTAACACTGTCGACAAATTTTAGACAAAAAAAAGCGACTCAATAGAGTCGCTTAATCATTAATTTTCTAACGCAGCTTTCTGCATCGAAATGATATCGGTAATGCCGTCCTTCGCCAGCGCTAACATCGCCAGCAATTCTTCATGGCTAAAGGCCTCGCCTTCCGCTGTGCCCTGAATCTCGATCATCTTACCTTCTTCGGTCATCACTACGTTCATGTCGGTTTCTGCCGCTGAATCTTCAACGTACTCCAAATCACACACTGGCTCACCGTTATAGATACCCACAGACACAGCAGCAACCATGCCTTTTAGCGGGCTCTTCTTCAGTAGGCCTTTTTCAATCATGTAATTGATCGCATCAACTAGCGCAACCATAGCACCAGTAATAGAAGCCGTACGGGTACCACCATCAGCTTGGATAACATCACAATCGACCGTGATCATTTGCTCACCTAGCGCTTCAAGGTCTACTGCAGCACGTAAACTACGGGCGATAAGACGTTGGATTTCCATGGTGCGGCCACCTTGTTTACCGCTCGCAGCTTCGCGACGGTTACGGGTGTGCGTGGCACGAGGTAGCATGCCGTATTCAGCAGTAACCCAGCCCTGACCTTTACCTTTTAGCCAACGTGGTACATTTTCTTCCACGCTCGCGGTACAAATCACTTTGGTATCACCGAACTCTACTAAAACTGAGCCTTCAGCGTGCGCTGTAAAGTTACGAGTAATAGTAATAGGACGAACTTGGTGGGTCTGTCTGCCGCTTGGACGCATCGGGATAACCTCTGACTGAGTAATTTTAACCGGCGATTATAGCCAGTTACGTCCGTCAGTGCTAACCCTTTGCTAAACGATTGCATTTAGACGCCCACAATTGCAGCGTAAAGCCACAGCAACGCGGTTCAATTCCTTTTATAATCAATGCTGAGTATAATCAGCTCATCAACGCTTCGAGCATCAGCTTCAAGCGAACCGCTTAACAAAAGGGCCATCAGCCAATGATTCATAGCATGACCGCCTACGCGCGCCGTGAAGTAAAAGGCGACTGGGGCAGCGCCGTTTGGGAAATCCGTTCGGTCAACCAGCGCTACTTAGAAACCTACTTACGAATGCCTGAACAGTTCCGTGGCCTAGAGCCGGTTCTGCGTGAACGCTTTCGTAAACGCCTTGCTCGAGGCAAAGTAGAATGTAACCTACGTTTTGAAGCGAATGCTTCTGCCAACCGTGAACTGTCAATTAATGAAGACCTTGCTAAGCAAGTGATCAAAGCCGCCCAGTGGGTAAAAGAGACCTCAGGTGAAGGCAATATTGGTCCCTTCCAAGTATTGAACTGGCCGGGTGTGATGGAAGCGCCAGAGCAAGACCTTGATGCGATCAACAAAGACCTACTCGCAGGCTTTGAAGAAGCACTGACCGATTTCATTGCAGCACGTGCAAGCGAAGGCGAAAACATGAAGGCGCTGATTGTGCAGCGTTTAGATGCGATTACCGTTGAAGCTGGCAAAGTACGCGAACAAATGCCAGAAGTCATGGCATGGCAACGTGAACGTCTATTAAGCCGTTTCGAAGAAGCAAAAATCGAACTCGATGCAAGCCGTGTCGAACAAGAACTGATCCTGCTAGCGCAGAAGAGCGATGTAGCCGAGGAGCTAGACCGCTTAGATTCACACGTGAAAGAAACGCAGAAGATCATGAAAAAAGGTGGCGCATGTGGTCGCCGTTTAGATTTCATGATGCAAGAGTTCAACCGCGAGTCGAACACCCTAGCCTCTAAATCAATCAATACTGAGATCACGGCATCAGCCGTTGAACTCAAAGTGTTGATCGAACAAATGCGTGAGCAAATTCAGAACATTGAGTAAGCACCATTTGTACATATAGCATGATTTTCAAAAGCGCCTCAGGGCGCTTTTTTGTTACCTCGCTTTCATCGACTAAATAATCCCCCTCCACACTCACATAGTCGACCAAGGTTTGACTATAGTTAGAGCTAAGCAGTGATCGCCCTGCATGGTAAAAATAGTCATGGATGAACAGCAAGGATTGTTATGGATAGCTCACTCGAACGCAATGATCACCAATCACATCCTAACCGTCATCGAACAGCCTCTCGGCATCTCCTGCATGTTTTCCCCACCTTTGCCATTGGCGGCCAACAAGTGCGCTTTGCCCAGATCGCGAATGCGTGTCCGCAAGATTACAGTCACACCATTATTGCTTTAGACGGTAACTTCGATGCCAAAAACAAACTGCTGGCAACCGTCAACACAACCTTCATCGACCTAAATCATCTCAAGCAGCAACACGTTCTGCAACGAATGCAGGCAATCCAGCATTACTTGGCAGACCACCCTCATGATGTCTTGATGACTTATAACTGGGGCGCGATTGAATGGGCACTGGTGCACCGCATCCGTTCACGTGCTGCGACTGCCGTTACCGCAACCAAGCATATCCACTGGGAAGACGGCTTTGGCCCCGAAGAGCAGCAAGACCGCCTGCCGCGCCGCAATATCTTTCGTCGCTTAGCACTGTCCGATGACACCAAGGTCGTGGTGCCCTCGCACCAGCTTCAACAGATCGCCCAGCAAGATTGGCATGTGGAAGCCTCTCAGCTCATTTATTTCCCTAACGGTATCGCCTTGCCAGAGGTCCATACGGAGATCCAACCACCGAGCCAGCATCCCACCTTTATTACCTTGGCAACGCTGCGTGCGGAAAAGAATATCCCACGATTAATCGACAGCTTTTTAGCTGCTGTACCCAACGGGAAATTAATCATTGGAGGTGGAGGGCCCTTACTCGAGGAACTGCGTGAATATGTCATCCAGCTCGATCAAACCGACCGTATTGAGCTAACGGGTAACGTCACCGATATTTGGGGGTTCCTCGCTCAAGGCAATGTCTTTTGCTTATCATCTGATACCGAGCAAATGCCTATTTCTATTTTGGAAGCGATGGCGATGGGGCTACCAATAGTCTCGACCGATGTCGGCGATATTAAAACCATGCTTCCTCCTGAGAACCAGGCTTATATTGCTGCGCCAGCAGACTATCCAGCAACAATGAAAAAACTGTTAGAACACCAAGATTATTGGCCCACCATCGGCCGCGCCAACAAATTACGGGTGTCGCAACACTACAGTTTCGATACCATGATCAATAACTTTGCCGCGCTGCTTTAAGTCGTATCTGCTATTTTTATAACATTACGATAAAAAATGACTGCGTAAACAATACGATCAGCCCTGCCTTATTTAGATATATGTTTTCAATGCGGGCAATTTTAAGGTGAAGAACGAATAAGCCTGTTTTTCAGTTACCGCACTGGCTTCACATTGCCAGCTCGATAAAAAAGATTATTGGTTATTCCTTGACTATCTGATTTAAATTATCTGCAGTTCGTGATAATCTGCGCGCCCTTCTAACACTGAGTGAAACAGCAATGAGCAAAGGTACGTTATACATTGTGTCGGCACCAAGCGGTGCGGGTAAATCAAGCTTGATTAACGCCCTATTGGAAACCAACCCAACTTATGACATGAAAGTATCGGTTTCTCACACCACGCGCGGCATGCGCCCAGGTGAAGAACACGGCGTTCATTACAACTTCGTAAGTGTTGAAGAATTTACTGAACTTGCTGACCAAGGTGCATTCCTTGAGCATGCAGAAGTATTTGGCAACTACTACGGTACGTCTCGTCCGTGGATTGAAGAGCAGCTAAACAAAGGGATCGATGTATTCCTTGATATCGACTGGCAAGGTGCGCGTCAAATTCGCAAGCAAATGCCACAAGCGAAAAGCCTCTTTATTCTACCGCCATCAAAAGAAGAATTAGAGCGTCGTCTTAATGCTCGTGGTCAAGACAGCGATGCTGTTATTGCTCGCCGCATGGAAGAAGCACGTTCTGAAATTTCACATTACAGCGAATACGATTACGTGATCGTGAATGATGATTTTGATGTTGCTCTTATCGATTTCAAAGCGATTATCCGCGCAGAACGATTGAAGCAAGACAAACAAGCTGCTAAATATAACAGCATGCTGAATGGCCTACTGGCAGAACAGTAAGTATTTTTGTACAATTTTCTATCTTTTTTTATATAACCACTGGAGTCCTCCATGGCACGCGTAACCGTTCAAGACGCTGTTGATAAAATTGGCAACCGTTTCGATCTGATCCAAATTGCTTCACGCCGCGCTCGTCAAATGCAAACTGGCGGTAAGGATCCACTGGTTCCAGAAGAAAACGACAAGTACACAGTGATCGCGCTTCGTGAAATCGAAGAAGGCCTAATCACTAAGGATATCCTTGATGCTCGCGAGCGTCAGGAACTTCAAGAGCAAGAAGCAGCAGAGCTAGCAGCAGTTAGCGCTATTGCAGGCGACCACCGTTAATTCAGGGAACCGGGCGATTGTATCTTTTTGATAGCCTGAAAGAAGTCGCAACCGAATACCTGCCAGAGCCTCATATCGAGGCTCTTAGGCAGGCTTATCTCGTTGCGCGTGATGCCCATGAAGGGCAGACTCGCTCTAGTGGCGAACCTTATATCATCCACCCGATTGCTGTGGCCCGCATCCTTGCGGAAATGCGCCTCGATTACGAGACGTTAATGGCTGCACTTCTCCATGATGTCATCGAAGACACCGAAGTCACCAAGGAAGACTTGGAAACCCGCTTTAGTGCTACGGTTGCAGAACTGGTTGATGGCGTATCGAAGCTGGATAAACTCAAGTTCCGCGACCGCAAAGAAGCGCAAGCAGAGAACTTCCGCAAAATGATCATGGCCATGGCCCATGACATTCGCGTAATCTTGATCAAATTGGCTGACCGTACGCACAACATGCGCACCCTAGGTGCCCTGCGTCCGGATAAACGCCGCCGTATTGCCCGCGAAACGCTCGAAATATTCTCCCCACTGGCACACCGTCTTGGTATTCATAACATCAAAACCGAACTCGAAGAGCTAGGCTTTGAAGCGTTATATCCAAACCGTTATAAAGTGCTCAAAGAAGTGGTGGCAGCGGCGCGTGGTAATCGCAAAGAGATGATTAATAAGATTCACGCTGAAATCGAGGGCCGCCTCGAAGATGCGGGAATTAAAGGTACCGTTGTTGGCCGTGAAAAGAACCTGTACTCCATCTATAACAAGATGAAGAGTAAAGAACAGCGTTTCCATTCGATTATGGATATCTACGCGTTCCGCGTTCTGGTCACCGATCTCGACACCTGCTACCGCGTATTGGGCCAAGTACATAACCTGTACAAACCACGTCCAAGCCGCATGAAAGACTACATTGCCATCCCGAAAGCCAATGGCTACCAATCACTGCATACCTCTCTAGTGGGCCCACATGGCGTACCTGTCGAAGTACAAATTCGTACCGATGACATGGACCAAATGGCCGACAAAGGTGTTGCGGCCCATTGGACCTATAAAGATGGTGAAAGCTCGGGCACAACCGCCCAAGTAAAAGCACAACGTTGGATGCAGAGTTTACTCGAGCTACAACAAAGTGCCGGCAGTTCATTCGAATTTATCGAAAACGTAAAATCTGATCTGTTCCCTGATGAGATTTACGTCTTTACGCCGAAAGGTCGTATTGTTGAATTACCCGTCGGGGCAACCGCGGTCGATTTTGCTTACGCCGTCCATACCGATGTCGGTAATGCTTGTGTCGGTGCTCGTGTTGATCGCCAACCTTACCCGCTCAGCAAACCGCTGAAAAACGGTCAGACTATCGATATCATCAGTGCTCCTGGCGCACGTCCAAATGCAGCCTGGCTTAACTATGTGGTGACATCTCGTGCTCGTGCACGTATTCGCCAAGTACTGAAAACCATGCGCCGTGATGAATCCATCACCCTTGGCCGTCGCTTGCTCAATCATGCTCTTGGTGAGTTAAGCATCGACCAAATCAACCCAGATAATCTCCAGCAAGTGCTGGCAGACCTGCGGTTGGAGTCGATGGATGACTTACTGACAGATATCGGCTTAGGTGAACTGATGAGTGTGGTGATTGCTCGCCGCTTATTAGGTAACCCTGAAGAGCTGAATAATCACGACGAAGGCGCTCGCCGCTTACCGATCCAAGGTGCCGATGGCATCTTGCTCACGTTTGCCAACTGTTGTCACCCAATCCATGGTGACCCTATTATGGCGCACGTCAGCCCGGGTAAAGGCTTGGTTATTCACCGTGAAGAATGTGCCAATATTCGTGGTTACCAAAAAGAACCCGATAAGTACATGGCGGTAGAGTGGAGCGAAGACTTTGAACAAGAATTCGTGACCAACCTAAAAGTGGACATGCAAAACCACCAAGGTGCGCTGGCGGATTTAACCAATACGATTGCCGCGACAGGCTCCAATATTCAAGGGTTAGCCACCGAAGAAAAAGATGGTCGTTTATACACCATCACGGTCCGCTTAACGACCAAAGGTCGTATCCACCTTGCTAATATTATGCGCCGAATTCGTGTTATGCCGAATGTTGTTCGTGTTGCTCGTCAGAAAAACTAATAAAGCCGCATCAACAACCACTTATTCTAAACGCCCTCTTTTGGGCGTTTTTATTTATGGATATTAATAAACGACTATGACTCCTGATCGTTACCAACGTATTCAATCTGTGCTGGCGACTCGCCAAACCGACCTCACGGTGTGTATGGAAGAAGTGCACAAACCTAACAATGTGTCTGCGATTGTGCGTACTGCCGATGCGGTCGGCATTCATAAAGTGCATGCCGTATGGCCTGACGATAAAATGCGTATGCTAAGCCATACTTCAGCAGGTGCGCGTAATTGGGTCGAACTTGAAACCCACGACACCATGCTCGAAGCGGTTCAACACCTCAAAAGCCAAGGGATGCAAGTACTGGCAACCAACTTGTCAGATACCGCGATTGATTTTCGTGACGTGGATTACACCAAACCCACCGCAATTATCTTAGGCGGCGAAAAAAATGGGATCACCCAGGAAGCCTTAGCGCTCGCCGATCAGGACATCATCATTCCTATGGTCGGTATGGTACAGTCGTTAAATGTCTCGGTGGCCAGTGCTCTTATTTTGTATGAAGCACAGCGCCAACGCCAAAATGCGGGCATGTACGACCAAGCAACCACTCAGCTACCTGAGGAAGTGGTACACCGTATTTTGTTTGAACGCGGTCACCCAGTACTTGCCAAAGTGGCCCGTCGTAAAGGCTTGCCTTATCCACCATTGGATGACGAAGGCCAAATCATGGCTGACGACGCGTGGTGGGCAACCATGCAGGCCATTGAGCCAAAGAAAAACAAACAGAAATAGCCAATAAGGACATGCGATGAGCGGACAGCTACTGGATACCATCGCCCTCACCGAGCTTGCTGGTGTAGGCGCAAAAATGGCAGATAAGTTAACAAAGATTGGATTAAATACCGTCCAAGACCTGCTATTTCATTTGCCGCTCCGCTATGAAGATCGCACCCGTATTTGGCCAATTGCAGGGGTAATGCCAGGTCAACACCTGACGATTCAAGGTGAGGTGCTCAACACCAGCATTACCTTTGGTAAGCGTAAAATGCTCAGCGTTAAAATCAGCGATGGTAATGGCGCCGCCACCCTACGCTTTTTCAATTTTAACGCCGCGATGAAAAACAGCTTGGCCGAAGGGAAGCAAGTCAAAGCCTATGGCGAGATCAAACGCGGTAAGTTTGGGGTCGAGATCATTCACCCCGACTACAAGGTGTTTTCTGAAACCACCGAACTCAGTGTCGAAGAAACCTTAACCCCAGTTTACCCCACTACTGATGGCTTACGTCAGCTAACGCTACGTAGCCTAACCGATCAAGCGCTCAAGCTACTGGAGAAAGCCGCCGTCAGTGAATTGCTACCCGAAGGCTTATACGACCGCCAGATGACACTGGCCCAAGCCTTACGCATCATGCATCGGCCAACCCCTGATGTATCGCTGGATCAGTTCGAAGAAGGGAAACACCCCGCCCAACATCGCCTAATACTGGAAGAACTGCTGGCCCAGAATTTATCGATGCTGGCTGTACGCAGTAACAGTCAACGTCATGATGCATGGCCACTCAGCACCAACGATAGCCTAAAGCAACAGTTTCTTGCGAGCTTGCCATTTACTCCGACAGGGGCCCAACAACGGGTCGTTGCCGACATCGAACAAGACCTGACGCTCGCGCACCCTATGATGCGTTTGGTGCAAGGAGATGTGGGCTCAGGTAAAACCTTAGTCGCCGCGCTAGCTGCACTGCGCGCAATCGAACACGGCTATCAAGTGGCACTCATGGCCCCCACTGAATTACTGGCTGAACAGCACGCGCAGAACTTTGCCAGCTGGCTCAACCCGCTGGGTATTCAAGTAGGCTGGATGGCAGGCAAGCTCAAAGGCAAAGCCCGCGAAGCAGAATTAGCGCGCATCGAAAGTGGCGAAGCCAAGATGGTGGTGGGTACCCACGCTTTGTTCCAAGACCAGGTGGTGTTTAACAACCTGACCTTGGTGATCATTGATGAACAACACCGTTTCGGTGTCCACCAACGCTTAGAGCTGCGCGAGAAAGGGGCGAATGACGGACGTTATCCGCACCAACTTATCATGACGGCTACGCCGATCCCACGGACGTTAGCCATGACAGCCTATGCTGATTTGGAAACCTCAGTAATAGATGAATTACCACCAGGGCGAACGCCGATCAAAACCGTGGCCCTGTCTGATGCGCGCCGACCTGAAATCATTGAACGGATCCGCTCTGCCTGCCAAACCGAAGGCCGCCAAGCCTATTGGGTTTGTACCTTGATCGATGAATCGGAAGTATTGGAAGCCCAAGCCGCCTCTGATACGGCCGATGAGCTCACTCAATTATTGCCTGAACTAAAAGTCGGCTTAGTACATGGCCGAATGAAAGCGGCAGAAAAACAAGCTGTCATGGCACAGTTTAAAGACGGCGACCTCGATTTATTGGTCGCGACCACAGTGATTGAAGTCGGCGTCGATGTACCCAATGCCAGCTTGATGGTGATTGAAAACCCAGAGCGCCTAGGTTTAGCCCAGCTCCACCAGTTGCGTGGCCGTGTCGGTCGAGGCCAAGTTGCCAGCCATTGTGTGCTGTTGTATCACGCACCACTTTCGCAAACTGCCCAAAAGCGCTTAGGAGTACTGCGTGAAAGCAGCGATGGTTTTGTGATTGCCCAGCGCGATTTAGAAATCCGCGGGCCGGGTGAGTTATTGGGGACAAAGCAAACCGGTATCGCCGATTTTAAAGTGGCCGATCTGGTGCGCGACCAGCACCTGATCCCGCAAGTGCAAAAGCTAGCCCGATACATTCACGATAAATATCCATCAAATGCCGAAGCCATTATTGAACGCTGGCTGGGTCAACGTGAAAATTACTCCAACGCCTAATTCGGCACTTGTTTAGGCTCTTTATCTCACGTCAATGTGAATAAAGGGCCAACTTTCCCTTATTCACTCCCCCAGCGGCAGGCTAAGACAATAAAATAACAGCACTTGCCAAGCATCTACCACCTATCTTTCAGCCTTACATGCCAAGCGTGATCTCTACAGCCCACTAAAAATCCTCACTTACCGATTTTCTTTCCCTTTTTACCCCTTAGTGAGCTATTTGCTCCTAAAGTAAATTATCTCACTACAAAAACACGCAAACGATTGCTATTTTCTGCAAGGTAATTACAATAGCGCACAAAATTCGTCCACCTCCATCTCTCCCGTGTTGGTTGAAGCTGATTAACAGCAATCACAGATATATTCGATCAATACATACTGCGGCCCATTCAGCGCATGCAGTCAGGGAACCAGAGATAAACCAAGGAAAACAAACGGCATGACCCGTCAACACAGCGATATTGAAGCGCCGCGTAAGTCTGATCTCATCTATCGATTAGACGATCGCCCGCCGCTACCACAAACTTTGTTTGCAGCCCTACAGCACCTTCTTGCGATGTTCGTGGCAGTTGTAACACCCTCGCTGATCATCTGTCAGGCTTTGGATTTACCGGCCAGTGATACCAATACTATCGTCAGCATGTCACTGTTCGCCTCGGGTATTGCCTCGTTTATCCAAATCAAAACCTTTGGCCCTATCGGCTCAGGGTTGCTGTCGATTCAAGGCACCAGCTTTAACTTCCTTGGTCCTATCATAGGGGCTGGGTTAGCCTTAAAAGCAGGCGGTGCTGACGTGCCAACCATGATGGCAGCTATCTTCGGTACGATTTTGTTTGCTTCCTTAACGGAAGTATTCATCTCTCGCATTTTGCAACATGCTCAACGTATTATCACACCACTTGTTTCAGGTATTGTCGTCACCCTGATCGGCCTCACCCTGATCCAAATCGGTCTAACTTCGATGGGCGGGGGTTACGCGGCACTAGAAAGTGGCACCTTCGGTAGCTTAGATAACCTAATGCTAGCAGGCACAGTGTTAGCCCTTATCGTGCTACTCAATCGCGTTAAAAACCCGTACCTTCGCGTTTCCTCCATTGTGATTGCGATGGCAGCAGGCACACTGCTGGCCGCTTTCATGGGCATGATAGATACTTCGCGCAGTGCTGACACCGACTTCATCGCCATCCCACTGCCAATGCAGTACGGCCTTGGCTTTGATTGGGGCTTATTGATCCCGCTGGTGATCGTATTTGCCATTACCTCGCTTGAAGCGATTGGTGACATTACCGCGACCTCAGAAACCTCTGAACAGCCTGTCGCTGGCCCTGTCTACATGAAGCGTATTAAAGGTGGTGTATTAGCCGATGGCCTGAACTCAGGTGTGGCCGCGGTACTTAACAGCTTTCCTAACTCCACCTTTAGCCAGAACAACGGCATCATCATGCTAACAGGCGTGGCGAGCCGCTATATCGGTTTCTTTGTCGCAGGCATGCTGGTGCTATTAGGCTTATTCCCAGGCGTGGCCAACTTAGTCCAGCTGATCCCTGAACCCGTTTTGGGCGGCGCGACTATCGTGATGTTCGGCACCATTGCGGCATCTGGTGTACGTATCATCTCGCGCTGCAATCTTGACCGCCGAGCTATTCTTATCATGGCGCTGTCATTTTCAATGGGCTTAGGTATCGCACAAAAACCTGAGATCCTGCAATTCATGCCAGAGATTGTTAAAAGCATCTTGTCTTCAGGTATGGCTGCGGGCGGCTTAACCGCAATTATTCTGAACTTGGTGCTGCCTGAAGAACCGAAAGAAGCCTCTGAAATCGAAGTGAAAACAGCAACGGCGAAGTAAGAAGCGCCTATCGGTGTTCGATAAACCAATAAGCTCCCCAAAAAAGACCAATAAAAAGGGTTAGCCACTGGCTAACCCTTTTTCTATCATACGAGGACAGTGCTTATCACAACCGCACTAGGCTTTCTTACCACTGCGAGCAGTATGTAATGCCAAATTAATTTGCACCCGCAAGCCGCCTTCACTGCGGTTACGCACACAGATTTCGCCATCATGCTGGTCAATTATGCGCTTCACAATTGCCAAGCCCAGTCCTGTCCCTTCGGTTTCGCGACCACGCGCCGTGTCACCACGCGTAAGCGGTTGGAACATGCGTGACACTTGATCAGGCTCTATCCCAGGGCCATCATCTTCAACGCAATACCAAGCGGATTTACGGTCTGCCGTCGCACCACTGGAGATTTTGACCCAGCCATTACCATAGCGCAGCGCATTACCGACTAAGTTGGCCACGGCACGCTTCATCGCCACGTTGTTAGCTAAAATCACCCCAGGGACATCGCCAAGCTCAAGGTCAATCTGATGTTGCCCTTCGCTATCTGCAACCTCTTCCAATAATGCATTCAGATCGAGCTTCTCTTCTTCCTGCTTCTTGGTCGATTTAAGGTAATCCATAAACTGACTGATGATCTCGTTACACTCTTCAGTATCTTTGATCATGCTATCGGCAAGATAACTGTCTTCAGGTGACATCATCTCTGTTGCCAGACGAATTCGAGTTAATGGGGTGCGTAAATCATGGCTTACCCCCGCCAGCAACAAAGCACGATCTTCTTCGAGCTGCTGGATACCTTCCGACATCTGGTTAAACGCTTTGGTTACCGCCCGAATTTCAGACGCCCCATTTTCTTGCAATGGTGGTGGTGTTTCACCACGGGCCACCGACAACGCGGCTTGTTCCAACGCGACCAAAGGCCGGTTCTGAATCCGAATAAATAACCAGCCACCCGCAATCACCATAAAGGCAATGATCAGGCTATAGCGAAATAAAGGAGAAAAGTCATCTTCATGCAATTCAGATAACGGCACCCGCATCAAAAAGCCCGGCATCGCATCGCACTTGAGCCATAACACATAGCTATCGGCCCCCAACACCAAGCGCACTTCGGTATTAGTATCCAGTTCTCGGGTCATTTCTTCGCTGAGGTATTCCACTTCCGATGCTTGGCGGTATTCATCCGCTTCAGCACTTTCTGCGAGGTGAAGCGTAACCCCTAGCTGCTCAAGCAACTGGCGACGTAACGGCGTGTCTAAGTGGAAAGTATGGCCATCGGCTAATTGCACATCTTCTTTCAGCATCAAGCGGACTTCGTAGGCCAAAATACGATTGAACTGTTTCAAGCTAGGCAATAATGCGTAGTTAAAAACGGCAAGATACGAAAAGATTTGGCTGGCTATCAATAAGCCAGCCAATAGGATCAAAGTACGAGTAAACGTACTGCGCGGAGAAAAGCGCATCGATTATGCCTCGTTACCATCCGGTACGAATACATAACCCAAGCCCCATACCGTTTGAATATAGCGAGGGCGACTTGGATCTTCTTCCACCATGCGGCGAAGACGTGAAATTTGAACGTCGATTGAACGTTCCATCGCTGAATATTCACGACCGCGTGCCATGTTCATCAGCTTATCGCGCGACATAGGTTCACGCGCATTGGTTACCAGCGCTTTCAGAACCGCAAACTCACCCGAGGTCAGTGGCATCGATTCGTCACCACGGAACATCTCGCGGGTGCCCAAGTTCAAGCGGAAATCACCAAACTCGATCACTTTACTGTCCACACTGGGTGCACCCGGCGCTTCAATCGTTTGACGGCGTAAAACCGCACGAATGCGCGCTAATAGCTCACGCGGGTTAAACGGTTTAGGCAAGTAATCGTCAGCTCCCACTTCTAAACCCACAATGCGATCGACTTCATCGCCTTTCGCTGTCAGCATCAAAATAGGCAACATGTTGTTGGCATTACGTAAACGACGGCAAATAGACAAACCATCTTCACCTGGCAGCATTAAATCTAATACCATCAAGTGGAAGGTCTCGCGCGATAACAGACGATCCATCTGCTCACCATTGGCGACACTGCGAACCTGAAAGCCCTGCTCTGATAGATAGCGTTCTAATAACGCACGCAAACGCATATCATCATCAACAACCAGAATTTTATAATTTTCCTGCATATCTTCTACCTTACTGCATCGAACCTGTTATCGAGCTTGAGGATACATCTTACTCGACTCATCCTGACCTAAGCTTAAATTCGCCGCTAAAATGTGAGCTAAATTGTTACTGGGTATGTCTAGCACACTACCGCACTATTCCCTCAACAACACGCAATAGTTTCTTCTATTTTAGCGCCTTAAAGCATCACACTCTGTTTTAGCAAAGATTGACCTCAGTAGAAATGCGTAACACTATTTACCTCAAAATATGCGCCATGGTTAGGAAATAACATGAAAACTAATCTCATCACCCGCGAGGGCTATGACAAACTCAAAGCCGAACTTGAGTTTTTATGGTACGAAGAACGCCCCGAAGTCACCAAAAAAGTGACCTGGGCTGCCAGCCTTGGCGATCGCAGTGAGAACGCCGACTACCAATACAATAAAAAGCGTCTCCGTGAAATTGACCGCCGCGTACGCTTTCTACGAAAAAGGCTGGAAGTGGTCAAAGTGATTGACTATTCCCCCCAGCAAGATGGCAAAGTCTTCTTTGGCGCCTTTGTGGAAATAGAAAATGAATCGGGTGACAGTAAAGCCTTTCGCATTGTCGGCCCTGATGAAATTTATGGCCGTAACGACTATATATCGATCGACTCTCCCATGGCGCGTGCCATGCTAAAAAAAGAAGTCGATGAAGAATTTGAAGTGGTCACGCCGCAAGGACGTAAGCTGTGGTTTGTAAATAGCATTCGTTATAACTAACACTAGGCATGCATTTACAGTGCAACCACAATGTCATCGAGCCATGCTGTAATGTGCCCTATGCATCGGGCATAGACGCACTGACACAGTCTTAACATAACCCTGCTTGTCAGCTTCGGATTCCTCCGTAGAATGGCATCAGTTAACGATAATAACCAAGAGATACCAACGGATGAACAACGCTATCAACCAGATGATTGCCAACGAACTGAATGTTCGTGTCGAGCAAGTCACTGCCGCAGTCACTCTGTTAGATGACGGTAATACGGTTCCCTTTATTGCCCGCTACCGCAAGGAAGTTACCAACGGACTGGATGATACCCAGCTTCGCAACCTCGAATCACGTCTTGGCTACTTACGTGAACTCGATGATCGTCGCCAAGTGATTTTAAAATCCATCACTGAGCAAGGAAAACTCACCGCACAGCTGGAAGCAGAAATATTATCGGCCGATAGCAAAACCCGCCTTGAAGATCTGTATCTGCCTTACAAACAAAAACGTCGAACTAAAGGTCAGATTGCGATTGAGGCAGGGTTAGAACCACTGGCTGATACCCTATGGCAGCAACCACAGAACGAGCCAGAAGCCACAGCAGCACAATACATTAGTGCCGATAAAGGTGTCGCCGATACGAAAGCAGCCCTTGATGGCGCACGTGCTATTTTAATGGAACGTTTTGCTGAAGATGCCGCGCTACTGGATAAAGTGCGTCGTCATCTACAAACCCAAGCCGAATTGACCGCGCGGGTGGTTGACGGCAAAGAGCAGGAAGGGGCGAAATTCAAAGACTACTTTGAACACAACGAATTACTGAAAAACGTGCCATCTCACCGTGCCCTTGCCATGTTCCGCGGTCGTAATGAAGGTTTTTTACAGCTTTCACTAAATGCCGATCCAAGCCAAGATGAAGGCGTTCGTGGTTCTTACTGCGAAGTTATTATCGCCGATCACTATGGTGTGACCCTTGGCAACCAACCCGCAGACACATGGCGTAAGCAAGTGATCAGTTGGGCATGGCGCATCAAGATTCTGATGCACATGGAAACCGAGTTAATGAGCGCCCTGCGTGAAAAAGCTGAAGATGGCGCAATGCAAGTCTTCGCCGATAACCTGAATGATTTGTTGATGGCCGCCCCTGCGGGCCCTCGTACTACCTTGGCGCTAGACCCAGGTTTACGCACAGGTTGTAAAGTAGCAGTGATTGATGCAACGGGTAAATTACTGGATATCGCCACCATTTACCCCCACCAACCACAACGCCAAGTCGCACAATCTGAAGCCACGGTATTAGGCTTGATCACCAAACATCAGGTTGATTTAATCGCGATTGGTAACGGCACTGCTTCACGTGAAACAGATGCCTTTGTCGCGAAGCTGCTTAAAGATAATAACCTTAAAGTGCAAAGCGTGATGGTCAGTGAAGCTGGCGCTTCTGTGTATTCCGCTTCCGAGCTGGCTGCCAACGAATTTCCCGATTTAGACGTGTCGATTCGTGGCGCCGTATCCATTGGTCGCCGTCTACAAGACCCACTGGCAGAGCTAGTGAAGATCGATCCTAAAGCGATTGGGGTTGGCCAATACCAGCACGATGTCAGCCAAAGCATGCTGGCAAAACGTCTGGATGCGGTAGTGGAAGACTGTGTAAACGCCGTGGGTGTCGATGTCAACATGGCATCCGCAGCACTCCTAACCCGCGTTGCAGGTTTAAGCAAAACCATGGCACAAAACGTGGTGGATTACCGCGATGAGCATGGCCGTTTTGAAAGCCGTACCGCGCTGAAAAAAGTCGCCCGTCTAGGGCCTAAGGCCTTTGAACAGTGTGCAGGCTTCTTGCGTATTATGAATGGTAAAAACCCACTCGATAGTTCAGCGGTTCACCCTGAATCTTACGCTGTGGTTAAAGCTATTGCAGCCAATCACAGCAAACCTGTAGATGCCATTATTGGTAATAGCGAATTCTTACGCACCCTTAAAGCGGCAGATTACACCGATGAGAAATTTGGTTTACCGACCGTAACCGACATCATCAGCGAGCTTGATAAACCCGGCCGCGATCCACGCCCTGAATTTAAAACCGCCACCTTTGCTGAGGGAGTAAACGAAGTCAAAGACCTGATCCCAGGTATGGTACTCGAAGGCGTGATCACCAATGTCACCAACTTTGGTGCATTTGTGGATGTGGGGGTTCACCAAGATGGTCTGGTCCATATCTCAGCACTGTCTGATAAATTTGTCGCCGATCCACGTGAAGTGGTGAAGGCCGGTGATGTAGTTAAAGTCAAAGTCATGGAGGTGGATTTGCAGCGTAAGCGTATTGCGATGACTATGCGCATGAGCGATGAGCCAGGCCAAGAGAAACCTGCCCGTAAGCCACAAGGGCAGAACCATCAAGGGCAACCTCGCTCAACAAGCAACCATAACAAACACGCCAGCAACCCTTCGCGTAACCAAGGCAACAACACTGGTGGTGCGATGGGCGGCGCGTTTGCCGCAGCCTTTGCTAAAGCGAAAAAATAACATATCCCCCTCGGCTAACGCACAAGCAACGCCATGAAAAAAGCCTTTCTCAATGAGAAAGGCTTTTTATTGATCGTCATCTGCTCACTCATAGCAGCAGGTCTATCACAGCACCACAAGGTAATCCGTTGGCGGATTTGGAATGGTTGCTTGCGCGTAATGATGAGCAACCACCCCTTTGGTTCTTTCAGTTTTACTGATTTTTTCCAGCTCATCGAGCAAATCACGCGGCAGCTTGATATGCATGGAATAACCCAGGTCTTGCGAATCACGTAAATAGGTATCCGCCGATAACGCCTTCACCAAGGTTTCAAGATCGTCTTGATACCCATATTGTTTAACGGAATCTTCCGTTAACTCACTGTAATCTGGGTGCTCACTCGGATCCCATGATGGTTTCTTAAGTTGCTTTTCTTCACTGGTGAGGGGCTTACCATGTGGCGATGGCACCGTTTCTGTCGCTGGAATGATTTTTTCACGAACGCGATTATCCCGCGCAGCCTGTTCGGTTGGCGGGTTCACTGACGGGGCTATGGTGGGTGCGCCCACATTAGCAGGTGAAACTATCACGCTGATGTCACTCCTTGGGCATCAGCTCAGGTTTTCAATGCCTTAAGCTAATGCCAATAATACTGTTGCTACGGTCCCGACCGCAGACAGCACCTGACCGGCGGTATAAAAATCATCGGTCTGTTTATTCACTTCTGCAGGATGGTCCATGCCGAGCGCACCGTAAGCAAACGACTCCCCTTTAGTCGGCTTTTCTTTCTCGCCTTTCTGAGGTTCGAGCTCCGAGGCCGATTCTTTCGCATCTGCCGCTAATTTCTGTTTTGCTTCTTCTGAAATAGACACCGTTGTCTCGGCAACCGCTCCTTTTGGATCGCCATTGACTGCTTGATTCCTTCCTTCAGCTTTCGCTGAGACCGCAGCCTGAGATTGTAACGTTGCCGGCGAATAGGTTGGGCTATTCCCCACAGTTCCTACTGTCATTATGGCCTCTCAAATATGTAGAGCAACTCTACGAATATAAATATCGGCGATAATTAACAGAAGTTTAATTTTTTGTTAAATGCCGCCTTGGCATATCAATCATCCTGCGCCTCAACGAAACGACGCAATGCTTGCGTAAACTCGACAGGGTGAGAAATAAACGGAGCATGCGACGCCGCGGCAAACACTTGCCGTTGAGACTGCGGTGCAAGTTCATCCAATTCCTGAGCAATTTTCACTGGTACTAAACCATCCAACCGCCCGTACATTCTTAACCAAGGTTGTTGAATTTGTGCCAGTTGTTCACGTAAATCAACTTCAGCGAGCTGTATTAACCCATCACTCAATGCACCTTGATTGGGCTGAGGGCGCGATAACACCGCCTGCTTTAACAACTTAATATCTTGTCGTGCCGTTGGGCTCCCCATGGCTTGCAAGGCCATAAAGCGCTCTATAGTTAACCGAAAGTCATTACTCAATTGCTGCTGAAAATCAGTGAGCACCCGAGGCTGAATACCTCGCCACAAGGTTGCTTTATCAGCTGCAAACTTTGGTGAGCTCGCAACCGTCACTAACCGATTAACACGTTCAGGCGCAAGCAGTGCTGCCTGTGTCGCGACTAACCCACCCAGCGACCATCCCACCCAAGTTGCGGTCACGGGTGAATATTCAAGCAACAGATGTGCCAGCTCTTCAATAGAACCAGCGTCAATAGCTGCGCTGTGACCATAACCAGGTAAATCAACACAATGCACGCGGAAATAAGGCGTTAGCAGCGGTAATATCTGCTGCCAAACGGCTCCATTCATGCCCCAACCATGAATGAGAACTAGATCCGAACCTTGGCCTTCAATCTGCCAATGTAGTTTGGTTGTCATTTACACTTCCTTTTATTCGCCAATCACCCATCAGGATCCAAGGATGTTATCCCCTTCGCGATTAAGATCAATACTCGATTGGACCAACCAGCGCTGCCAACTCTGCCATCAATCACTCACAAAGAACGAACGCGTCTGGTGTCACCATTGCATTGATCATTTCCCGCAGCCGCCCTATTGCCAACGCTGTGGTGCGACAACCCTGACCCATGTCGAACAATGTGGTAACTGCTTATCATCACCGCCACCCTGGCAGCGTTTGATCCGACTAGGAGAATACCGCCCACCACTGCGCCAATGTGTCCAAAAGTATAAATTCAATGGCAAGTTTTGGTTGGCTCACCCACTAGGCCAGTATCTTGCCGACCAAATTGATCGCCCCGCTCCCTTATTATTGCCCGTACCGTTACACCCACTGCGCCGCTGGCAGCGTGGTTTTAATCAAAGTACTGCCCTGGCGTGGTCGGTAGCATCCGTAACAGGAAGCCAAGTGGCACCACACGGCTTTCGTCGTATCCGCCATACCCCAGTGCAAAAACAGCTCTCACGCCACCAGCGCCAACAAAATTTACGGGGCGCTTTTGAACTCACCGTAAAAAATTTACCCCAGCATGTCGCGATTGTTGATGATGTCGTCACGACGGGCAGTACCGCAGCGACACTGGCTAAGCTACTAAAAAATCGAGGTGTACAAACAATCGACATCTATTGTATTTGCTATACACCTATGCCGAAGTGATCACAAAAAAATGGCAAAATGGTGTTCAAATCATGGTAGACAAGATTTGGGGATGATAGAAAGGGCGACTAAGAGTAGAATAGAATTAAATCTTACTAAATAAGTCAGGTATTACGTCGTGTCTATGATCACTATTACTGAAAACGCTCAGCAGCACTTCGGCAAGCTTCTTGCCCAGCAGCCTGAGGGAACAAATATTCGTGTCTTCGTGGTAAACCCAGGCACCCAAAGCGCAGAGTGCGGCGTATCGTACTGCCCACCTGAAGCTGTTGAAGCAACCGATACTGAAATTAAGCTAGACCTGTTCTCAGCTTACGTTGATGAGCTAAGCCTACCGTTTCTTGATGACGCGGAAATTGATTTTGTTACCGACAAAATGGGCTCTCAACTAACACTGAAAGCACCAAACGCTAAAGTGCGTAAAGTGTCAGATGATGCAACGCTCATGGAGCGTGTTGATTACGTTATCCAAACCCAAGTTAACCCACAACTTGCGGGCCATGGTGGCAACGTATCACTAGCAGAAATCACTGAAGACGGTATCGCTATCCTACAATTTGGTGGCGGCTGTAACGGTTGTTCAATGGTTGATGTCACGCTAAAAGAAGGCATCGAAAAAGAGTTACTGGCTCAGTTTGAAGGTGAGCTAAGTGGTGTTCGAGATATTACCGAGCACGCACGCGGTGAGCACTCTTACTACTAAGGCCTTGCCATGGGGTTTCCCATGAAACGTCTCATGTAATAGGGTATTACCCATAAAAAAAGCCGCTAAAGCGGCTTTTTTATTACGTCTTATTAGGGCAATGTTAGGGCTACCCCGCCCAAGTGATGGTCACTTTTCGTCGTCCCCAATTCTTGGCCGCTTGAATATCTTTACCCATGTAGATATCAATCTTACGCGACCAGCGCTTGTTCATTTTATCCAACACCACATACTCGCCGGGCAAACCCGATATCTTCACTTTCGTACCGTGTTTAATCCCCATATTGAGTAAATCACGTGACACCGCGATGGCTTTCATCCCCGGTTTCAAACGATCACCCCAAGCGGCAATACTAGGATTGGCATTGGTTTGCGCACGCACCGAGTTATACGCGGTGGCCGTAACATGCAATGTTTTGCTTTGCTTACCTGCGAATACTTGAGGGGCAAAAATAAAGCTGGCCAGTGCCAGCATTACAACGAAAAACCGACTATTCATACATTCACCTGAACAATAATTGTGCACATTTTACACACAACAAAGTCCAGATGAGTAGCATTTATTGGCGAAAAAAGAGCCAATCTCAGTTGAATAATTCTAACTAGTTGTTGGCATTAGCGGTTTCCAGAAAAATATTTTTATTCCATTGATACGTGAAAACCACGGCTAAGCCAATTCCACGCATCGCCATAAAGCCCAACATCGCCCCCCACAATGCATGATTACCGTAATCCATCAGTAACCACCAAATCGCAAAGAAACTACAAGTCGCCACAAACATGCTATTACGCATTTCTTTACCACGTGTTGCGCCAATGAAAATACCATCCAGCAAGAAGCACCACATCGACACCAAAGGCACGGCGGCCAGCCAAGGTAAGTAAAGTGCCGCTTCTTGTTGCACCGCAGGAATATCAGAAATCAAGCTCACGATATTGCCGCCAAAGAAGGAAAAGGCGACCGTCAGTAACAATGAAACCATTAAGCTCCAGAACGTGGTGCCGACCAAATAACGGCCTAGCTCATCACGATTGCGCGCACCTATCGCTTTACCCACGAGTGCTTCCATCGCGTAAGCAAAACCATCCATCGCATACGACACCAGCATCAGAAAGCTCATCAAGACGGCATTCGCAGCTACCGTATTATCCCCGAGTGTTGCCCCGTAGAAGGTCATAAAGGTAAAAGTGAGCTGCAAACACAAGCTGCGTAGAAAAATATCGCGGTTGAGCTTGAGTAAGCGCCCTAACCCTTCACGTACGGTTCCAATTTTTTCGCGCACCGCAGGCAGCGTTTGCGCAAGCCATTGACGCGAAACAAACCACAGACCCAGCGCCATTCCGCTGTAATCGGCTATGACGGAAGCCGCCGCCGCACCTTGCACCTTCCAGCCAAAGCCAAGTACAAACAGAACATCTAACCCAATATTAACGATATTAGTGACAATTAAGAGCCACATCGGAGCGCGGGCATTTTGGCTACCGAGCAGCCAGCCCATGATGACAAAATTGGCAAGCGCAGCTGGCGCGCCCCAAATACGAATAGAGAAATATTGTTCAGCATAAAGCTTGACTTGATCGCTGGCACTACTGAGCGAGAAAATCAGCTCGGCCACTGGCTGATGGAACACCAAGAGCACAACGGCCAATAACCAAGCCAGAGTGAGGCCTTGCAAGAAGGTGCTGGCTTGTGCGTCTTTATCACTGGCACCGTAGGCTTGAGCGCTCAAACCTGTGGTGGCCATACGTAAAAAACCTAGCAGCCAAAAGGTCACGTTGATCATGGTGCCACCCACAGCCACACCACCGAGATACCAAGCATGATCAAGATGACCGATCACAGCGGCATCCACCAGCCCCAATAGTGGCACTGTGATATTGGACAGCACCATAGGCAAAGCCAATGCGAAAACTTGGAGATGAAGGGATTTATCCCTTAGGGCTGCGAGCACAAAAACCTCTTTATAGCAAAGCATCGCATCTTGATGGATGCACAACAAAAATAGAGAGGCAGTGTAGCGGCTTCCGTTTCGAGACTAAAGCATCACACAGGCATTTCGTGCCTGATGCAGCCAAGCCATAAACCGACGTATTAGCCCAACCAAGCCATTAACCAATGGTCGCCAAGTAGCACCACAAACAACCCAAGCAAATGCCAAATCGAGTATTTAAAGGTCGCCCACGCATGGCCTTCACTATCGGCAAACTTCAGTTTCCACGCATAACCAATAAAGCCTAAATTGAGCAGGCCGCTGCCCACTAGATATAACAAGCCACTCATGCCCGTTAGCCAAGGCAGCACACCCACGGCAAACAACATCAAGGTATAGAGCAATACCATGGTTTTGGTGAAAGCAATCCCGTGAGTCACCGGCAGCATGGGGATCCCCGCCTTGGCGTAATCATCACGGCGGTGGATAGCTAAGGCCCAAAAATGAGGCGGCGTCCAAGTAAACACCAACATCACCAGCAAGAGAGCGTACGGATCAAGCTGACCTGTGACTGCCGTCCAGCCAAGTAAAGGAGGGGCTGCGCCTGCCAACCCACCAATCACAATATTTTGTGGGGTCGCATGTTTCAACCACACGGTATAGACCAAGGCATAGCCCACCAAGCTGGCCATGGTCAACCACGCAGTCAGTGCGTTGAGTTGCCATAACAGCGCAAAACCCACGACCATCAAGATCACCGCAAAGGCGATCGCTTTGTGCGTTTCCACTCGCCCTTTCGCTAACGGACGGTGATAAGTCCGTGCCATTTTGGCATCAAAGCGTCGATCCAACACATGGTTAAATGCTGCCGCGGCTGCCGATTGCAAGCCTATCCCCAACAACCCAAGCACAACGGCTTTTATTGGCGGAATACCAGGGACGGCTAAGCACATCCCGACTAAGGCGGTTAACAGCAGCATCGCCACCACTTTAGGCTTGGTCATGGTGAGGTAATCTTGCCACAACGCAGGTTTAACCGACGATGATGCGGACGTTCGATGAGAGGTAAACGCTTGTGACTTAGCCATGATGACGCTCCTTTGCTATCCATGCTTTTTCGCTCAACGGACAAGAGGCTGAGCTAGCCTGACGATAATCCAGCACCAGTCGATAGTTAGCGGCCACTAAGGCCAATAACAAGATCACGCCGACTAAGTTATGACTAACCGCCACCGCCAACGGTAAATGAGCAAGTACATTGGTGATCCCCAGCAATATTTGCACCGCTAACACCGTGGTTATTACGACAGCTAAGCGGCGGTATTGCGAATAACGGGATAGCTGCCAAACGAGTAATCCCACCACGCCACACACCGCCACAGCACCGATTCGATGAGTAACATGAATCGTCACTCGCTGAGCATAATCAAGCACACCAAATTGATAGCTGGCGTGTTCTGGCTGAATAGGCGCAAAGGCACTGGCATCGTATTGAGCTAGCCAATCCACCTCACACAGAGGTAACTGAGTACAAACCACGGCGGCATAATTGGCCGCCGTCCATCCCCCTAACATGATCTGTCCCACTACGGTTATCAAAGCAAAAGCTGCCAGTGTGATCAGCCATTTGGTAGGCATAACGCAATTTTGTCCATCTGCAGGATCACTGTCTTTAAGCTGCTGTTCATGGCTAATTTTCTCGTTGAAACGTTCCATCGCATCAACAGCAATAACCTGTTGAGGACTCATTTCAAAATCCAGCTCATCAAAAGCGTGTTGCAATTTCTGTGCATCACTTGGGGCTAACGCTGGTGCGGGCGTATCGAGCAAGTCAGAAGGCAGTGCCAATAATGCTTGTAACTGGCGCGCTTGCTGTCGTACCCGTAATGTCAGCAACAGCAAGAGGGATACAATTGTAACGCCCCCTAATAAATGCCCCATCACCACAACAGGCATCAAGTTCAAGGTCACCGTCCACATTCCAAGTGCCGCTTGGAAGCACACCACCACCAATAGACAAAACGGCAGCTTTTTAGGGCGAGAGACTTGTTGCCACGAGGCAATATTTAACGCCAAAATCAACAATCCCAAGGTGCCTGCCACATAACGATGGATCATTTCATTCCACGCTTTTTCAACTTCCACAGGCGCATCGGGATACGCCAATTGTGCTTGGGCCAACTGCTCGGGGGTTTGGGGAACGCTCAAGGTGCCATAACACCCCGGCCAATCAGGACAGCCTAACCCCGCTTCCGTCAGGCGGGTATATGCCCCCAAGACAATCACAACCAGTGACAATCCCAAGGTGGCGTAAACCAAATATCGGTACGTCGTATTCGCCATAGGCTCTCCTTAGCCGATTTTAGACACCTTCAATAACCGTTTTAAATCACGTAGCACGTCTTTTCCCTGTGCCAAGATCGCGTTTTTATCGCTCACCAAGGGGTACGCCATCATCACGTTTCCTAACGGATCTGCGATATAAATGGCTTTGGTGCCAAATTCAAACGTCTGCATTTGCGCAACCACATGGGGAGGAATAGACAGTAAATGGATACCAGCAAGGTGAGATTGTATTTCCGTCGACAAGCTGGCTTGTGCCGATTCAGCAATGAGTACTGTGCTATCGACCCGCGTTTGCCCCGCCCCCACGGCAACAGGCACTTGACGAAGGTTGAATAACGCGCCTTGGCAAGCACCGTCACAATGTTCAGGCAATAAATAAATTAACCGCCATTGCCCTTGTTCTCCGCCCCCGAGTTCACTCAACCACTGGGGCGTTAACGGTGAATCCAATAACTTACCGCGGTTAGTGATCCCACCTTGGTACCAATTCAAATCCAGTACCAATTTAGCCAACAACAGCGGCAACACAAATACACCTAACAGCAGTAACAACGCACTCCGTTTGCTTCCTTGTTTGCTCATGCTCTTGTCCTTTTTAACCACCAGAAGGCTAACCCTGAAATGGCAACCGCCATCAAAAACCACTGTACAGCGTAGGCGTAATGTTTATGCGGCCCCATCACAACCGGTGTCCAAGTTTGTTGCAGGGCCAACGCATTATCGGGATCGATTTGTAAAACCCACGGCTTGAGTGGTAAATCCATTTGTTGCGACAGCAATTGTAAATCAATCACCTGCACTCGCTGCGGCCATACTAAGGTCTCGCTTGGCGCGGCCAACGTCGGCATCTGAGACGGTGGGGCAATAATCCCTTCTACCCGTAATTCACCGTGGTGCTCTGGCAATACAGGCAGTTGTTCACGGTATGTCGGTGCAGCAATCCAGCCTAAATTCACCAACACCCAATCTCTGTTCACTTTCAGGGGATAAAGCAGGTGATAGCCAACTTGACCACGGTAAATCTGATTATCCAATAACACCGCGTAGCGATGTTCAAACGTCCCATGCAGGGTTAACCCATACCAGCGGGGATCGCTCGGTAAGCTTGCCAAACTGTAATACATTTGTTCGCTTCGGTGCTTTAAGGCATGGCTTAACGCCTCTTTTTCTTGCGCTCGTGTTAATTGCCATAAGCCCAACTTGACCAATGTCAGCATTACCGCCACAGTAAAAAGTATGAATCCGATCCGTCGCATACCACCTCTTATCAATCGGTTACTGCTAGCAGGAGTATTTACATGCTGATCAAAGCCCTTGTTGTTTGCTTATTGGTTTTCATTATTTTCAATTTGTTTCGTGCACTGCCAGTGATGCTCGGTAAGCGAGAAGGTGTGCGGTTTTCTCGCTATTTAGGCCGTCGACTATGGCTATCGGTGTTGGTGTTCGTCTTATTGCTGATCGGCATCGCCACAGGTTTAGTTGAACCTAACCCTCGCCCTTTTTAACCATGCACAAAACGTAAACTCAAAGAATATAAACAAAGGTAAATAACCCTAACCACACCACATCGACAAAGTGCCAATACCAAGCCCCCGCTTGAAAGGCAAAGTGCTTCTCGGCACTAAAATGCCCTTTGAGTACCCGACACCACACAATAAATAAAATGATGGTACCCAAGGTGACATGCAGGCCATGAAATCCCGTCAGCATAAAGAAGGTATTACCGTATATGCCTGAATCTAACGTTAGACCCATATCCTGATAAGCGTGAATATATTCCACCCCTTGCAGGTAAACAAACAGTCCTCCCAACAACACGGTTAACAACAGAAAGAGGGTCAAGCGAGGACGATTATCTTTTTCTAACGCAGTGTGCGCGATATGGACAGTGACCGACGATAACAACAAGATCAGCGTATTATATAAAGGGAGACCTAAAGGCCCCATCGCTTGGGTTTCGCCCCCACTCGGGGTTAAGATCAGCGGCCACTGGGCAATGAAATCAGGCCACAACACAGCATTGGTCATGGCGTTATTGCCCGCCCCGCCTAGCCATGGCACCGCAATCATACGGGCATAAAACAGCGCCCCAAAAAACGCAGCAAAGAACATAACTTCAGAAAAAATAAACCAGCTCATACCTTGGCGAAATGAGCGATCCAATTGTGCGCTGTATAACCCCCCCATCGATTCTCGAATCACATCGCGAAACCAACCTGTCAGCATAATAAGTAACAAGCCGACACCAGCCAGTAGTACCCAAGGCCCTTGCCCCGCCATGAGCCCCCCCACGGTTGAGCCAGCCCCGAGTGCAATCAAGAACAGTGCAATTGCCCCGACAATGGGCCATGCACTGGTCGCAGGCACATAATAGGCTTCGTGCTGCTGGCCTGAAGATGCGTCGGGGGGCGTAATTGTTTGATCGTGTTCGCTGTACGGGTTTGCCATTGTTATGACCTCATTGGGTTTGCGCAGTGTTTGTCGGCTGCGCGTCATACAAGGTGTAAGCCAAAGTCAGGGTATTAATGTCATCAGGCAGGTTCGGATCGATATAAAACACCAAAGGTAACTCTGCCGATCCCCCAGCCTCTAATGGTTGATGATTAAAGCAAAAGCACTGAATCTTATTAAAATACTGCGCTGCTAACCCTGGGGATACCGACGGCACGGCTTGTCCCACACTGGCTGCTGCTGTCAGGTTTTGCGCGGCATAAGCAATTTTATGGGTCTCACCTGGGTGGACTTCCATTCGAGTCACTTGCGGCGTAAACGTCCACTTCATGCCTGGATTGATGTAGGCGACAAACTCGACCGTGACCGTGCGACTGGTATCAATACGATTGGCAGCAGCCCTGGTCGGAGTCGATGAGGTTTTGCCATTGATCCCCGTGATATCGCAAAACACGTCGTACAAAGGCACAAGTGCAAACGCAAACCCAAACATTGCGATAGCCATCGCCACTAAAGACCACAGGGAGCGCTGCTTTTTCTTCGTTGCCGCTAGCGGTTCTTGATCTGCCATACCCGCCCCTAATCCACTTTCGGTGGCGTCGAGAATGTGTGGTGAGGCGCGGGTGACGGTACCGTCCACTCAAGGCCTTCCGCCCCATCCCATGGTTTGGCGGCGGCAGGCTCACCACCACGGGCACACTTAATGATGACGGCTAAGAAAATAAACTGTGATAAGCCAAACAAGAAGCCACCGATACTGACCACCATGTTCACATCAGCAAACTGCAGCGCATAGTCAGGAATTCGACGCGGCATGCCCGCCAGCCCAAGGAAATGCATCGGGAAAAACAGAATATTGACCGACACCACAGAGCACCAGAAATGCCACTTGGCGAGCCGTTCATCAAACATGTACCCGGTCCATTTCGGCAACCAGTAATACGCTGCCGCCATGATCGAAAATATCGCCCCCGACACCAGCACATAATGAAAATGCGCCACCACAAAATAGGTATCGTGATACTGGAAGTCAGCTGGGGTTATCGCCAGCATCAAGCCAGAAAAACCGCCAATGGTGAACAAGATAATAAAAGCGATCGCAAAGAGCATCGGCACTTCAAACGTCAACGAGCCTCGCCACATAGTGGCCACCCAGTTAAAGACCTTCACCCCCGTTGGCACAGAGATAAGCATGGTGCAGTACATAAAGAAGAGCTCTGCCGCCACGGGCATCCCAGTGGTAAACATATGGTGGGCCCAGACCAAAAAGCTCAAACCTGCAATCGAGGCTGTCGCGTACACCATCGAACTGTAGCCAAAGAGCTTCTTGCGAGAAAATGCGGGGATAATGGCAGAAATGATACCGAAACTCGGCAAAATCATAATATAAACTTCAGGGTGACCAAAGAACCAGAAAATATGCTGGAACATCACAGGATCGCCCCCACCCGCCGCATCAAAGAAGCTGGTGCCAAAATATTTATCCGTCAGTACCATGGTGACCGCCCCTGCGAGTACGGGCATCACAGCTATCAACAAAAACGCCGTGATCAGCCAAGTCCACACAAATAGCGGCATTTTCATATACGTCATGCCAGGCGCACGCAAATTCATAATGGTCACTATCACATTGATCGCCCCCATGATGGAGCTGATCCCCATGATATGCACCGAGAATACAAACAAGCCCGTACTGGCAGGACTGTACGTCGTTGAAAGTGGCGCGTAAAACGTCCAGCCAAAATTTGGACCTCCACCTTCCATGAACAAAGACGCCAATAACATGGCAAACGCAAATGGCAGAATCCAAAAACTCCAATTATTCATCCGTGGTAGCGCCATATCAGGCGCCCCGATCATCAGCGGTACCATCCAGTTTGCTAGGCCAGTGAAAGCAGGCATCACGGCGCCAAACACCATGATAAGCCCATGAACCGTGGTCATCTGATTAAAGAAATTGGGCTCAACCAACTGCAACCCGGGCTGGAAAAGCTCTGCACGGATCACCATCGCCATTGCACCGCCCGTTAAGAACATCGCAAAGCTAAACATTAAATACAGCGAGCCGATGTCTTTATGATTGGTGGTCAGCACCCAGCGCATCAGCCCTTTCGGCTGGTGGTGGTGATCATGATGTCCCGTCTCGTCATGCGGTGAATGCCCATTATTTGATGGCGTCGAATCTGGCTGCTCAACGTCGGTTTGCTCTCGTAACATATCCGTCATTGGTCTTGCTCCCTTTAAAGATTCTCGCCATTCAACACGGCTTGTACTTCGGCGGCTTGCACCGTATCGCCTGTATCATTGCCCCACGCATTCCGCTCGTAAGTGATCACGGCGGCGAGCTCCTTAAGACTCAGCTGAGGACCAAAGGCCTGCATTGCCGTTCCCGTCTTGCCGTGGACAACAATCGAAATATGCTCAAGTTTTTTACTTTTATCGACCGATAACCCTTGGCCCGCTAACGCAGGGAATGCACCAGGGATCCCTTGACCAGCCGCTTGGTGACACACCGCACAGCGAGCTTGATAGGTTTTCTCACCCAATGCCATCAGCTCATCCATTGGCATTTGCATATCCAACAAACGCTGCTCTTCTTCACGCGCTAGCTGCTGGGCCACCTTGGTGGTTTGCAGCCATTCTTCGTATTCCACTTGGGTTTTGGCAATCACCACTATCGGCATGAAACCATGGTCTTTACCACACAGCTCTGCACATTGGCCGCGGTAAATACCCGGCTCTTCAATGCGAGTCCACGCTTCATTAATAAAACCGGGGTTAGCATCTTTTTTCACCGCAAAAGCAGGCACCCACCAAGAATGAATAACGTCTTGTGAAGTAATCAGAAAACGGACTTTTTGCCCAATGGGCAGAATTAAGGGGCGGTCAACTTCAAGCAGGTAGTTATCGCGCTTTTCACGTTCGTTGGCGATCTGGGCGGGAGATGTCGCTAACAGCGAAAAATACTCAACTTCTTGGTCAAAATAGCGGTAATGCCACTTCCACTGCGAGCCTGTGATCAGCACGGTCAGATCGGGTTTGGTGGTATCTTCCATCGCCAGCAAGGTTTTGGTGGCAGGGATCGCCATGGCAATCAAAATCACAAACGGGATCAGTGTCCACAAAATTTCTACTTTGGTACTTTCATGGAAAGAAGCCGCCACTGCGCCACGCGATTTACGATGATGAATAATGGCCCAAAACATCACCCCAAACACGATGACACCAATCACGACACAAATGTAAAAAATGGTCATGTGCAGATCAAAAACCTGCTGGCTAACGTCGGTGACCCCTTGGGTCATATTAAGTGGCATGGTTTTCGTTTCGGCTGCAACTGGTAGCGCCCAAAAGGCAGCAAACAGCCCATAGAACAATTGGCGAATTGTCACCCCGATCCCTCCCCTGGTAACACCAACAAGACGATATCCCTAAGTGTGTAGACAGAAAAAACACCTTTCGCGCCACACAATTAACACTTTATTTACATTTAACTTAGGACATAATCGGGAGATAGGGCAATAAATTACCAGTTAAAAAATAGCGAGATCAACGAACGAAGCGCCACCCAAAATAGAATAATTTCAGGTGAAGACACTAGCAGGAGAAAGCTTTACAGACGGAAGTGAACCACGATAGGAGTCAGGCGATATTTTAAGCTGGTCATCTTTGCCACCCAGCGCTGCCATGATCGCCAACGCCCACAATGGTGGTCAAATGGGCTCTGACAGCTCACCAACTCCGCCCAAGGTAGCCAGTTAATAATTTGTTGAGCTGGATCGGCAAAACCATGTTGGTACTTTTCTGTGCCCATTTTTTGCGCCAACACCGAATCACAGGCATCACCCGCCAGCACCACACACGCTTCCAGCTTACTAAAATGACAACCTATGCGTTGTACAAACTGGGCGAGTTGGCCCTCGGTACAGTGGAGTAACGCTTGATCACACAGCAGCAAAACAGGAACGTTATTCATGGCAGGCAAAGCTTTGAGCCTGCTCAGATCTGTCACCGAGCCATTACGCATGGTATAGCGCTCACTTTTATGGAAAAGGCGCTCACGCCATAGTAAGTTTTCGTCGGTATCTAACTCGAACCAACGACATCTTCCGTTATCTAGGCGGTAAAATCGGGTATCTAGCCCAGCGCCAACATTGATGACGTAGCCATTAGGATTTCGACGTAAAAACTGCAAAACCACTTTATCGCATTGCAAGGTTAAGGTGGCGTGCAACAATTGGCGCTCGGTGATATTGCCCGATAGACAATCTGGCACAAGATGACATTGGCTACAGGCTGCTGCCGCAACAGGATCGTAGATCAACCCATTATCATCCAGACTTTCACGGCTGCGCAGCCACAGCGGCTGCAGTAATTTTGGTGGTATCTTGTAGCGAACAGGACTGGCCATGGCTTCTCATCTCCCTATGATCACTCTGATTGGCGAACGCACTCAATAGTGAATACAGCTGATGATAATAACTCTCATTAGCTTTTGCAAAGTTATTCTTCGCGAGCCATTAATGAAGCAGATAGGCCGAGCTAAGTTCTTAGGGCGCGGCAATAAAAAACGCCCGTCGGTATGACGAGCGCTTGATGAAAGTGAAGCGGTGAAGATGTGAGGCTGAAAATTACATCCAGTCGCTATTGCGAATAACCCCAACCGCAATACCTTCAATCGATAGGTGTTGCTGGCTAAGATCGACCACAATCGGGGAGAAATCTTCATTTTCAGCATGCAGTAATACCTGCGAGCCTTTTTTCTCTAAGCGTTTCACGGTGACATCATCGTCAACACGTGCCACCACAACTTGGCCATTGTGTACATCTTGGGTTTTGTGTACAGCCAGTAAATCACCATCCATGATGCCAATGTCTTTCATACTCATGCCATTGACTCGTAATAAGAAATCAGCACGAGGTTTAAAGAGTGAAGCATCCACTTCATAGTGTGTTTCAACGTGTTCTTGCGCCAAAATAGGCTCACCCGCGGCAACTTGACCGATAAGTGGTAACCCTTTCTCTTCTGGCTCATCATTGCTGGCAATCAGGCGAATGCCTCGTGAAGCACCCGGAATAATTTCGATCACTTGCTTTCGCGCAAGTGCTTTTAAATGTTCTTCTGCAGCATTTGCAGAGCGAAATCCGAGTTCACGGGCTATTTCAGCACGTGTAGGCGGCATTCCAGAATCTTCGATTTTTGCTTTGATTAGCTCAAAGACTTCTTGTTGGCGCGGCGTTAACGGCTTCATAGCAGACCCTGTCTTTTTATACAGTCACTGTGAGTATATCCAGTGTTAGCCTACTTGAAAAGATACTTGTTGGTTAAAACAGCAATTAACTTTAACCAACCGTATATCCCCACGGAATCAGCGGCTGGAATACATTATTAACCGCTATAATTTAGTGAGCGCCTTCACTAAACAATTAGTTAGTGAATCTGAAAAGCAAAAATGTCACCTTTGCCATCTTCTGAGTGATTTTAGCTGCAAGATTACGCCTGTTTAATGATATCCTTGCCTCGTTAAAAAACCGAGGCTAGTTAAAGACATGTCAAGTTGGCAGAAATTTTATCAAAAAACACTCAATTTGCCGCTTTCTCTGCTGGTTAAAACGCATTCAATTCCGTCTAACCCAGTAGAAGATTTGGCGTTAGACTTAGCGCGTCCTATCATCTATATCTTACCTTTCCGTTCAACAACAGATTTGGTAACACTACGTCGCAGTACAAAAGAGCTTGGCCTTCCAGACCCTCTCGCGCCGCTCGAAATAGGTGATCGCACATTCAATCGCTTTGTCTTTGTCGCAGATGCTCCAAGTATTTTTGGCAGCGATGGTGAATTACCGCCGTCGTCGCTTACCCAGTTCACAGAACTGCTGGAACTGCATAAACAAGATGCTGAACTCGATATTCAGCTGATCCCTGCATCTATTTTATGGGGTCGTAAACCGGGGAAAGAAACCAACCATAAACCTGTTCTGCGCGCCCTAAACGGCCCAGAAAAAATGTTTACGGTATTGGCCCATGGCCGAGACTGCATGGTGCGCTTAAGCTCACCAGTATCACTGCGCTACATGGCTGATCACCACGGCATTGATAACGCGATTGCGCACAAGCTAGCGCGAGTAGCTAAAATCCACTTCTCACGCCAACAATTGGCCGCTTCTGGTCCGAAATTGCCCGACCGCCAGCTGCTCTTTAAGCGCCTATTAGCGTCGAAAGCGATTGAAAAAGTGGTCGAAGAAGAAGCGCTAAGCCGTGACGTGCCGATCGAGAAAGTACGCAAAGAAGCCGTCGATATGATGGAAGAAATTGCGGCGAATTTCTCTTACTCGCTGATCCGACACGGCGAGCGTATTCTGGGTTGGTTCTGGAACCGCTTGTACCAAGGCTTGAACATTCACAATGCTCAGCGTGTGCGTCAGTTAGCACAAGACGGCCACGAAATTGTGTACGTCCCTTGTCACCGTAGTCACATGGACTACTTGTTGCTGTCGTATGTCTTGTATAAAGAAGGCTTAGTGCCGCCACACATTGCGGCGGGTATTAACCTGAACTTCTTCCCAGCTGGCCCGATTTTCCGTCGTGGCGGTGGTTTCTTCATTCGTCGTAGCTTTAAGGGTAACCGCCTGTACTCCACGGTTTTCCGTGAATACTTGGCCGAGCTGTTTGCCAAAGGCTACTCGGTTGAATACTTCAGTGAAGGTGGCCGTTCACGTACGGGTCGTTTGCTCCCGGCTAAAACGGGCATGCTGTCGATGACCATTCAAGCCATGCTACGTGGCCTAAACCGCCCTGTTACCTTAGTACCTGTGTACATAGGTTACGAACACGTGATGGAAGTCAGCACTTACGCCAAAGAGTTGCAAGGTAAGCGTAAAGAGAAAGAGAACGTCGGCCAAGTGCTACGAACCTTACGCAAACTGCGTAACTTCGGCCAAGGTTACGTGAATTTCGGCGAACCGATCCCGATCAATCAGTACCTGAACGATCATGCACCTGATTGGCACAAAGATATCGATCCCATTGAACCGCAGCGTCCACACTGGTTAAACCCTGTCGTGAACAGCCTTGCAGTGAAAATGATGACCCACATTAATGATGCGGCAGCCACCAATGCCCTGACCTTATGTGGTCTTGCACTATTGTCATCGCGACAACGTGCGTTAAGCCGTGAAGAGCTCGAGCAACAAGTTACTTGTTACTTGGAGTTAATGCGCAATACGCCATACTCAGAGCAAAGCACAGTGCCTTCGGAAGATGCTGCCGAACTGGTTGCTCACGCGATCGAGATGGATAAATTCTTGGTTGAACGCGATGCATTGGGTGAGATCATCTCACTGGATCGTCAACAATCAATTTTGATGACCTATTACCGCAACAACATCATTCACTTGTTTGCGCTGCCATCGTTAATTGCTCACATCGTGGTGCAATACCAAACGCTGACAGTTGATGAAATTCACGAGCAAGTTGAAAAACTGTACCCATTCTTAAAAGCAGAGCTATTCCTACGCTATGAAAAAGAAGAATTAGGGGCAGTGATTGATGAGCTGATTGCAGAGCTGGTTCGTCAACGTCTACTACTCAATGACGGCGTGCACATCTCGATGAACAATGCCCGCATTGGTCCACTGCAACTGCTGGCGCGCACCATTTCTGAAACGCTGCAACGCTATGCGATTGCACTAACGCTACTGCGTGCTGAACCGCAAATGATGAAGAGCGATTTAGAACAGCAAAGCCAGATGATGGCACAGCGTCTAAGCCGCCTACACGGTATCAATGCACCAGAGTTCTTCGATAAAGGTGTATTCGCGACACTGGTGAAAACGCTGCGTGAAGAGGGCTACCTCAACGAAGAGTGCCATGCAGTGTCTCGTCCCGTAGAAGAGTTGGCGGATCAATTGGCTAGCATGGTTTCACCTGAAGTGAAGCTCACCATTCACGCGGTTATTAGCCGTGAAGAGCGTGAAGTCACTACCGATTAGCCCTGCTAATCACGATCATCTAAAGCCGCTCTCGAGCGGCTTTTTTTGTGTTTGATATTCGATTACAGCGCATTTTCAGACTGTGAACACGCTTTTGAGCAATAGGCACACCATAGCTAAAAAGCTTATAACCAACAGATTTATATAAAGAAAAGTAGTCACTTATTTTCAGATGTACAGCGTTGGCGCTTTTAGTTCACGCTAACCCTAAAGCTCTTTTCTTTCGCCCACAGATCAACAAAGACAAAAAAAGCACCCTGAGGTGCTTTTTAATTTACTGACTAACCCGTGCTAAATACGGCTAAAAACAAACGCTCCAGCCAATGCCAATACACACCAGCATACCCACGTAGTTATTATTCAAAAATGCCTGAAAACACGATTCACGCTCGCGATCACGCAGTAATAATTGTTGATAGACAAACAAGCCAGAAGCCAACAATAAGAACCAGTAATACACTTGGCTCAGCGACAACACCACCCCGACGGCTATCAGTAAGACCAAGGTTGCAAACTGCAAACCGCCGACGATCATCTTGTCAAAACGACCAAATAAAATCGCGGTCGACTTAATACCGACTTTTAAATCATCATCACGGTCAACCATGGCATATTGCGTATCGTAGGCAATCGTCCAAGTAATATTAGCTAAAAACAACAACCACGCCGCTGGCGGTAACACCCCCGACTGGGCTGCGTATGCCATCGGGATAGACCAACCAAACGCCATTCCTAGCACCAGTTGCGGTAAGTGAGTATAACGTTTCATAAACGGGTAAGCTGCCGCCAATAACAGCCCAACCACCGACAACATGATGGTGAGCGTATTCATGGTCAGTACCAATAAAAACGACACCAGCACCAGTAAGCCAAACAAGCCTAAGGCTTCGCGCTCTGAGACTTTCCCCGAAGGCATCGGACGATGAGCCGTACGCTTTACATGGCCATCAAAATTACGATCGGCGAAATCATTAATCACACAGCCTGCGGCCCGCATAAAAATCACACCGAGCACAAAAACAATCAGCACTTCCCAGTTAGGAAAGCCGTCTGCGGCAAGAAACAGCGCCCATAATGTTGGCCACAGTAGCAACAAACTACCAATAGGCCGATCAAAGCGGGCAAGTTGACAATACGCTTTCGCCTTAGTCATTGCTAACATTGACTCTCCTTGGTGTAGATCGGGGCCTGAGCCAGAAACAATTCAGCCACCAGCAAAGGTTTTTCGTTTATCCATAAGCGAGAACGACGCGCCCACAAGGGCTTTTCTGTCGTACCGACATTAGCAACCTCTAGCGCATCACGACGAGCGCTACGATCAGTAAACACACGAAAGCCCAGCGGCATCTCGCCTAATTGTTCGAGGTCACTTTCCTGCCCTGTTAGCGTGGAAATCGGGATCAAGGTCCGTGCGAAAACCCAAGGTTGACCATCACCTTGTAATATCACTTTCCGCATCAGGCAGTCAGCATCTCCAATCAATGCGCGCTCGTCATCTTTCAATGCAGAACGAGGAATCTTAACCTGCTCGATCAAAGACACGGTAAAAGCGTCACAATGGCGCTGAAAGCGACGTGACAATGACTCCTGTTCAAGCAACCAATGCCCGATTTCGGTGCCCTCAATGCCTAAGTGATCTGGTAATTGCCACTTCGCACCATCTAATAGGGGTTTGTACAACTGCTTGAATTTCGACATTTTTCCAAATCAAATTCTGCCAAGCATCCATAAAATAGCTTGGTAGAATGTGGTTAATTTATTACCATAAAGAGTCACTATTGTAGCAAGCTGTAACGGGTACGAATATCGTTACGATCGAAAGAAAACGATTCCTAGCAGTAAATCCCCACAAACTGATGAATATTATGATGAAATCAAAACTCGTTAACCTTGCACTACTTCTAACTTGTATGCTGTTTTCCCCACTTTCTCTTGCTGAAGCGGAAAGTGCACAAGCGAAGCCGCAGTATTCGTATTACACGTTAGCGCCCGATATTACGACCAACTATGTCACCCAGGGTAACCGCTTAGGCTACCTGCGCCTTCAAATTGATCTGATGGTGATCGACCCAAGCTTGGTCAAAATCGTAGAAGAACACTCACCACTGATCCGTGATGCGATTATCACCATTATCGGCCGACAACCAGAGGCGAAAGTGAAATCATTGGCAGGCCGCGAAGAAATTCGCCAAGCATGTCTCGACACGGTGAATGAGCTATTAATTGCCGAAACCAATCAAAAACTGCTGACAGAACTACTATTTACCAAGTATTTGTACCAGTAACCCCATCTCCTTGTGGTTAGTAAGAAACGCCAAAGGCACTCCAAAGAGTGCCTTTTTTGTTTTTATCAGCCTAAACGGTTTAGTTTAACGGCGCCATCTACGCAGCAACTTCAGCTTGTGCCACATGGGCTTTCAGGTATTCAGCTACCGCTTGCTGTTGCTCTTGCGATAGGTATAGGCCCAGTTTGCTCCGACGCCATAACGCATCTTCCGCAGTTTGGACAAATTCATGTGCAACCAAGTAATCCAACTCACACTCGGTTAGACCCTGACCAAATTCCGCTCCCATTTGATCTTTATTCGTCCTGCCTGCAACCAACTGTAACGCGCGTTCACCATAGTTGGTCAACCAGCGATCTATCGTGAAGTTATCCAACCAAGGACATTGCAGCATAAGTTGTTGCTGAGTATGGTCGCGGTTAAATTGGTCGCTCGCCCCCGGCAAGTAGGAATCGGCCGTCCATGATGGTGTCATCTGAGAGAAGAACGGCGAGAGGTGGTTCATGGCCGCCTCTGCCAATTTACGGTATGTCGTAAGCTTGCCACCAAAAATAGACAGCAGCGGTGCATTCTGCCCGTCTTGATCCAGTTCTAAAGTGTAATCACGGGTGATGGCTTGCGGCGAATCAGATTCATCATCACACAATGGTCGCACGCCACTGTAGGTCCACACCACATCGGCACGCTGCAGTGATTTTTTAAAATTGTTGTTGTAAACGTCCAGCAAATAGTTAATTTCGTTTTCATCGATTGCCACTTCACGCGGATCGCCTTGGTATTCAACATCCGTGGTGCCAATAATCGAGAAACGATCTAAGTACGGGATCACAAACACAATACGGTTATCTTCATTTTGCAGAATATAAGCCTGCGGCTGATCGTGCACCCGTGGCACCACGATATGTGAGCCTTTGATTAAGCGAATATTACGCGGTGAGGCTTGCGCTAGGCTGTGGTCAAAGAAGGCTTTTACCCAAGGGCCTGCAGCATTCACTAATGCATGTGAACGGCGCTCAAACGTTTGATTCGTTTGCGTATCAAGAATTGTCACCCGCCAAATATCGCCTTCGCGCACAGCTTTTTCAACGCGGCAACGGTTACGGACTTCGCCACCCTTTTCTGCGGTTTCCATCGCATTCAAAATAACCAATCGGGCATCATCGACCCAGCAGTCGGAATATTCAAAACCACGGGTGATTTCAGGTGCCAGTACCGAGTCAGTACCAAACTTAAGGCCTTCACTCGCTGGCAGCGTGGTACGCTTACCAAGGTGGTCATAAAGAAATAAGCCCGCACGGATCATCCATGCAGGGCGAAGGTGAGGACGATGAGGTAAACGAAAACGCATCGGGCGAGCAATATGCGGTGCTTTACGCAATAGCACTTCACGTTCAGCCAAGGCTTCGCCCACTAAACGAAACTCATAATGCTCTAAGTAACGTAACCCGCCATGAATTAACTTCGAACTCGCTGATGATGTAGCGGATGCAAAATCGCTGGCTTCATATAAACCGACTTTTAGGCCGCGACCCGCCGCATCGGCGGCAATTCCCGCCCCATTGATACCACCACCGACAACAATTACGTCGAGCACTTCATTGCGTTCTACTACCATGCGACCTACCTCACCTCTGACCAAGATTCTTCGTTAATCTCACAATCGAAACAAAACGAACATTAAAATGCTCGATTACGAACATAGTAGCGAACATATTGATCAAGATCATCACAAATTTTGCTGTTTATTCGTACACCATGATCATTAGCACAAAAAAAACGGGCTACCCAATAAAGGTAGCCCGTTCGTTTTCGAAAACAGAAAAGTTAAGCAATAATTTCTAAGTGAATTTCATGCTCAACAAGTCGTTTATTCAACTCTTGGGGTGGTTGCTGATCGGTAAACAGCATATCTATTTGGCTAATATCGCCTAAATTCACCATCGCATTACGACCGAATTTAGTGTGGTCGACCCCCAGCATCACGCAGCGACTATTTTCAATGATCGCCTGTTTGACACGGACTTCATGGTAATCAAAGTCCAGTAATGACCCATCCAAGTCGATACCACTGATACCCATAATCCCGAAATCTAATCGGAATTGAGAAATAAAATCGAGTGTGGCTTCACCTACGATACCACCATCTCGGTTACGTACTTCACCGCCTGCCAGAATCACGCGGAAATCATCTTTCCCCGTCAGAATACTCGCCACATTCAGGTTGTTTGTCACCACGCGCAGGTCATTGTGATCCAGCAAGGCACGGGCAACGGCTTCAGGTGTGGTGCCAATATCAATGAATAAGGTCGCACCATCGGGAATGTGGGATGCCATTGCTTGGGCAATGCGGTCTTTTTCAGCCAATTGCATCACTTTACGGGTGCTGTACGAGGTATTAACGGAACTCGAAGGGACAGTCGCGCCACCATGATGACGGCGAATTTTGTTGTCAGCCGCCATCTCATTTAAATCGCGACGGATCGTTTGTGGGCTGACGTTAAAGCGTTCGACTAAATCGTCGGTACTAACATAACCTTGTGTTTTCACAAGATCGATAATTTCTTGATGACGTTTGCTCTGCTTCACTGCTCACGCGGCTCCTGGTTACAACAAGGCTCCGCGAATACGGAGCCTTATCATATTACCTACAGCACTCTAAAGATGCCAATGATGGCGATCTCAATCATGCATTTTGTTCTGCTACATGGTGGTCATGCTCAATTTTTTTCTCACCCACCAATGCCAGTGTTAGGAAGAAAATAGAGAAACCACACGATGCTGTCAGTACAAGGAAGCCACCGTCCCAACCAAAGTGGTCAACGGTGTAACCTAAGATAGCATTTGCCGCTACAGCACCGCCAAGGTAACCAAAGAGGCCCGTCAGACCTGCTGCTGTACCTGCTGCTTTCTTCGGTGCTAGCTCTAGCGCGTACAGACCAATCAGCATAACTGGACCATAAATCAAGAAGCCGATTGCAACCAGTGCCATCATATCAACCGTTGGGTTGCCCGGAGGGTTAAACCAGTAAACCAATACCGCCACGGTCACAAGCGCCATGAACAAGATACCAGCTGGGGCACGACGGCCTTTGAAGAATTTATCTGACATCCAGCCACACAGTAGCGTACCAGGAATACCCGCCCACTCATAAAGGAAGTATGCCCAAGACGATTTATCTACCGTAAAGTGTTTCACTTCACTTAGGTAAACAGGCGCCCAGTCCAAAACACCGTAGCGGATCAAGTATACGAAGGCATTCGCGATAGCAATGAACCAAAGCAGTTTGTTATTGAAGACGTACTTGAAGAAAATTTCCTTCGCCGTCATCTCTTTTTCATGTGATTCATCATAGCTATCAGGGTAATCGTCTTTGTGCTCTTCGATAGAAGGCAAACCACACGATTGCGGGGTATCACGCATCACCAATAAACTGAATGCAGCAACCAATAGCGCAAAGAAAGCAGGCACATAGAAAGCTGAACGCCAGTCATCGTTAAACGCCCACAGACCCAGTAGGAACATAGGACCAATCAAGCCGCCACCCACGTTATGGGCAACGTTCCAAACTGACACTACCTCACCACGCTCTTTGCGCGACCACCAGTGCACCATGGTTCGTCCACAAGCAGGCCAGCCCATACCTTGGAACCAACCGTTAAGGAACAAGAGGATAAACATCGCAGCGATACTACCTGTCGCCCATGGCATAAAGCCAAAGCACAGCATCACCAGTGCGGACATCGTCAAACCTGCGGCTAAAAAGTAGCGAGGGTTTGAACGGTCAGACACATTCCCCATCAAAAATTTGGATAAACCGTAAGCAATCGATACAGCAGCTAAGGCAACACCTAGCTCACCGCGACTATAACCATATTCTTCAATTAGGAATGGCATTGCCAAACTGAAGTTTTTACGTACTAGGTAGTAACCGGCATAACCGAAGAAAATACCAGCAAACAATTGCCAACGAAGGCGCTTATAGACGGGATCAATTTGATCGCCGCCTAACCGCTCTATGTGAGCAGCAGGACGAAACAAGCCAAACATAAGATGTTCCTTATTTAATATTCTTATGGCGATGGTGTAGGTGACGCATAGGGATAGAGTGAGCGTTTAAAAAGTAAAAATGCTCAAATCGCGCAAATTATTGCGCGAACAAACAACAAAAACCGTGAAAACAATCATAAACGAAGATTAAGTTTGCACTTAACAGCAAATTACGGCTCTTTTTTACTCATAAGTTGATCACGCTTCATTATTCAACACGTTTGGTAACGATGTAGAAACACACAGTTCGATTATTTTTTTATCTATTTGAATAAAAAAGAAAAACGCAGTCATCACTGACTGCGTTTTATGCGAAATTTTAACACCTCTTTGTAGGCTAATCGCTACTAAGCATGGCTTGGTGCTCGTTTGGCATCAATAAAGCCCAATACGCACCCACTCAGTAAACCGAATAAATGGGCCATATTTGCAATAGACATACCAAAAGGTTCGGCAAACCCTATGACTAGCCATGCCAACATAAAGACCACATAAGGTTTGGGTAACACTAAACCACGTTCCGGCGCGAGCCAACCTAGCCACCAGATGTAGCCCATCAAGGCATACACCACGCCCGATAAGCCACCAAAATTAGGGCCATGTAGCCAAAACTGAGCAAAACCTGAAATGAGAGCAGAAAATAAGAAGACTTGGAGTAATTTACCACTGCCGCTATGTTGCTCTAGCTGCCCCCCTAAAATCCACCACCACAAACAGTTAAAAACAATATGCAGCGTAGAGAAATGGATCAGCGCATGGGAGAAATAGCGCCATAGCTGCCATTCGTCACCTTGCATGGTCGGAAAATGCGTCAGGGCAAAAATAGGCTGGCGGAAGCCTAAGAACCACAAGACATAAATGGTGATCACGACCACCATCACCGATAAGCTAAACGGACCTGCTTGGGTTGTGACCATCTTGAGTAAACTGGGGTTCTGATAATAGAACTTAGCAGTACGGCTTTCCGCCACATCCCATGATGCCGCGGCATAGCGCTTGGCATAAGGATCCGCAATAAACGCAGCCAGTTCAGCTTCCACTTCAACCAAATGCTGGCTATCAGCAAGCCACAAGGCAAATACCCCTTCAGGCTCTGATGCCATCTGTATGGTGATCCCACGGGAAGCCATATAATCAATAAAGGCTTGCCCTTGACGAGGATTAGGAAGTCCAACTAACCGATGCATTGCTCTTACTCCACTTTTTACTGCTCTTGGGCAGGATAACCTTCTCGGCGCCACGCTTCAAAGCCACCATCCATACTATACACCGCATCATACCCTTGATTAATGAGATATTGTGCCGCGCCTTGGCTGCTAATACCGTGGTAGCACATCACAATCACTGGCTGTTCAAAATCCACTTCATCCATCAGACGTACCATGGTGTCATTGGTGAGGTGAAAAGCGTTATGCGGGTGTGCTTGGCTATGTGATTGGGGATCACGAATATCCACCAGCACCGCTTGATCTTGTTGCAACATGCTATAAGCATCCTGCACTGAAATATGTTCAAACTGTTCCATTCACTTTCTCACTTTCTGTTGAATAGGGTCTGAATCAAAGATCCGACCGCTTTATTATTAGATCCATAATATGTGACGATCGTCCGTTTTGCGATCATTCCATGGTTACAGCAACGGCTTACCACCCTCGCCCGCTGTATCTTCTCCAGTTACTCACAGCCTCACACTGACAATATGGGCTTATCCACACCACACAAGTTGCGCATAAACCCAGCAATGACAAGGTGTTGATCGCGTACTGATAGAGCACTCACTGCAAAAGCGATCACAAAGCAACCAACTGTGGAAAAGTCTGTGAATTACGTTGATAATGTGGTTTGAAGATTTAGGATCCACTATATATAGATTGGATCCATCATAAGCTGTGGATAAGACGCCGAGTAATGCACAGAGCTACTCACAAATGTGAGGTAACTCCCAAATTTTAGGCGTAAAAAAGCCGGTATCATACCGGCTTCAATTTTATGATGATCAGCTATGCGTGTAAGATCCTAGAACAGGTCGCCTACTGCTGCTTTTAGCTTCTTCATCGCATTTTTTTCTAACTGACGAATACGCTCTGCAGAAACACTGTACTCATCGGCCAGTTCCTGCAAGGTTGTTTTCTCATCGTCTAACCAACGCGAACGCACAATATGTTGGCTTCGTTCATCGAGTGTGGCTAATGCATGCGATAAACGGTTATTAGCGTGCGACTCCCAATTATTCTCTTCATGGCTTAATGCCACATCAGACGCTTTGTCTTCTAGGAAATAAACGGGCGCTGTGTAGCCACTGTTACGATCGTCATCTTCAGCTGGCATTTCAAATGTTGGATCTTGCGCAGCTAAACGTGATTCCATCTCACGCACTTCAGAAGCTTCAACACCAAGCTGTTCAGCGACCATGTTGACTTCTGCATTGTTAAACCAGCCCAAACGCTTTTTCGCTTTGCGCAGATTAAAGAACAATTTACGTTGTGCTTTGGTGGTTGCCACTTTCACAATACGCCAGTTACGTAATACGTATTCGTGAATTTCAGCCTTAATCCAATGCACAGCAAATGAAACTAATCGAACCCCAACTTCTGGGTTGAAGCGTTTCACGGCTTTCATTAAACCTATATTGCCCTCTTGCACCAAATCCGCCATAGGTAAACCATAGCCAGAATAACCGCGTGCAATATGAACAACAAAACGCAGGTGCGACATGACGAGTGCTTTCGCTGAATCGATATCACCGTCGTAATGCAAACGTTCAGCAAGCTCACGTTCACGCTCAGCGGTCAGCATTGGGTAGCCGTTCACGGTCTGGATATAGCTATCCAAACTATCTGCGGAAACCAAAGCCATTGAAGACATCGCTTGTGCCATGTAAAAAACCTCGTGTGTTTTTTATACGAATGAAAAGTTACTTGAACCGCCTATAATGCCTAAAAAGACACCCTGGTTGCAAGCAAGCTGGGTAAACTACACCAATTATTGACAAAAAAATGTCAGACAGGTTCAATTTCTTTCAAATGACGCCCTGCCGATAGGTGCGCAGCCCCTAAGCCAAGAAACGCTGCCACCATCAATAATATAATGGTTTCATCCCAACTTAAGCCTACTAAACGATAGCTGCTTTCGTATAAACCTGCCAAAGTTGCCACTGCACTGTCGAGTAATATGGTCACAATCGCGGTAACAACCCATGCACTAATACCGCCAATCAGGCCGTACCAAACACCGGTATACAGGTAAGGCCGTAAGATATATTGATCGGTAGCCCCCACCAATTTCATCACTTGAATTTCGTCTTTTTGATTCAGTACTTGCAAACGTAAGGTGTTACCCACAATCAAGAAAACAGCAATTAGCATTAAACCAGACACAATCGTTGCTAAGGTAATCGCCAGTTGTTTAATTGCTGCAAGTCGTTGTAACCAATCACTGTCTAATCGCACTTCAGCAATCGCTGATTCAGTACGTAACTTCGCAGCAAGCGCGGTTGCTTGCGCACTACTTTGCCAGTTTTCAGTCGGACGGATCACCATCACCGCGGGTAATGGGTTCTCATCTAATAAGCTCAACGCCTGATCAAAGCCTGCATTCTGACGAAATTGCTGTAAGCCTTCATCAGGGGAGATGTACTCCACGCTTTCAATTTCAGGCCAGCCACGCAATTCGCCTGCCAGTCGGTTCGCCGTCGGCTCTGCCACGCCCTCTTCGATATAGAGGGTGAGTTGGGTTGGGCTTTCCCATGCTTGCGCCACTAGGGTGACATTTTTCGCCAACAAATAGAAAGTCGCGGGCAAGGTCAGGGCTAACGCCAGTACTGCAAGCGTTAACACATTGCCAAGCGGACGCTTAAATAAATCTTGTAAGGCCGCAACAGCTTGCTGTTTATGAATCGCAAAGAAACCATGTTTATTACGCGCCACGAGTCAGCTCCCTTAAACAACCTTGTTGCAAATCAAGTCGACGATAGTTTCGTGAATTTAGCAGCGATGTATCATGGGTTGCCATTAATACACTCACGCCAACTCGGTTAAATTCTTCAAATAAATCCATCACTTGCTGTGATAGCGCTGCATCGAGATTACCGGTTGGTTCATCAGCTAATAGCAGCATAGGTTTATTCACAACCGCACGAGCAATGCCGACGCGCTGTTGTTCACCGCCCGACAGTTGGAGCGGTAGGCAGCGGGCTTTATCCAACAAGCCCACTTTATCTAATGCGGCTGAAACACGACGTTTAATATCGGTTTCAGATGCTTGATTGATCCTTAACGGCAAGGCCACATTGTCGTAGACAGTACGATCAAGCAAGAGCTTATGATCTTGGAAAATCATACCAATGTTACGACGCAAAAACGGGATATCCTTGTTAGGTAGACGACTAATATCGTAGTCGTTAAAGAAGATCTTACCGTCATTTGGTCGCTCAATGGCGCAAATCAATTTCAGCAGGGTACTTTTACCAGCCCCTGAATGGCCTGTTAGGAATGCCATATCGCTCTTTTGCAGATGAAAATCTACTTTTTGTAAGGCAGGACTGCCGCCACCGCCACGATATACTTTACTTACCTGCTGAAATCGAATCACGAATTAACCCTCGTCACTAAATAGCGCTTCAATAAACTCATCGGCGGCAAATGGACGTAAATCATCAATGCCTTCACCAATACCAATGTAGCGGATTGGAATGTTAAATTGATCAGCAATGGCGAAAATCACCCCACCTTTTGCCGTACCATCAAGTTTTGACAATGTAATGCCCGATACCGGTGCTACATCACTAAACAGCTTCGCTTGGCTAATCGCATTTTGGCCAGTGCCCGCATCAACGGTTAGCATGATTTCATGCGGTGCTTCCGGATCCACTTTCTTCATTACGCGTACAATTTTGCGTAACTCTTCCATTAAGTGGCCTTTGTTCTGCAAACGACCAGCCGTATCCGCAATCACAACATCGACATTTTTCGCTTTGGCTGATTCAATCGCATCAAAAATCACCGACGCGCTATCCGCGCCAGTATGTTGGGCAACAACAGGGACGTTATTACGCTCACCCCACACTTGAAGTTGCTCTACCGCAGCCGCACGGAAAGTATCACCTGCCGCTAGCATGACAGACTTGCCTTCGCGCTCAAATTGCTTCGCCAGTTTACCGATTGTGGTGGTTTTACCCACACCGTTAACACCGACCATCAAAATAACAAACGGTTTTTTAGTGGTGTCGATCACTAGCGGTTGTTCCACTTTCGCCAACATCTCACTTAACTCTTCACGAAGTTGGCCGTAGAGCGCTTCACCGTCTTTCAAATCTTTACGGCTGGCACGATCGGTTAAGTTCTCAATGATTTTAACCGTGGTATCCATACCCACATCGGCAATCAGTAATTGCTCTTCCAGCTCTTCATAGAGCTCATCATCAATTTTCTTACCACTGAAAAGATCAAAAAAGCCAGAACCGAAGTTCATTTTAGTTTTCTTTAACCCGCGCATGAGACGCGCAAAAAAGCCCTCACTCTTTGGCTTTTCTTGCTCATGCACTTCAGCTTCAGCTGCTTTGGCTGCGGCCTGTGCTTCTGCTTCTTCCGTCGCTTTGGCTACGGCTTGCGCTTCTGCTTCTTCCGCCGCTTTGGCTACGGCTTGCGCTTCTGCTTCTTCTGCCGCTTTGGCTGCGGCCTGTGCTTCTGCTTCTTCCGCCGCTTTGGCTGCGGCCTGTGCTTCTGCTTCTTCCGCCGCTTTGGTTGCGGCCTGTGCTTCTTCCGCCGCTTTTACTGCAGCTTGCGCCTCAGTATCTGCCGCCGTTTGGGTATCCGTTTCTTGGTGCGCAGTTTCGTCTACAGCGGGTTGTTCAACATGTGATTCTGCTTTTTCTTCAGAACCAAATCCTAGCCACGAAAATAAACCGCGTTTCTTTTTTTCTGCCATTGGCAAATCCTACAGCTTGATTGGTACAATTATCATAATGTCAGCCTGTTGAGTTAAAACTTAACTCATGGCCATTTCGTTCATTTACCCCTGACTCGCAGTGAGAGATAAGCAAACGAAATAGTCATGGTGTTAATGTGGCTAATTTGCCACCGAAAAACAGGTGTATACTATCATTTTCTGAACGGTCGACGAAATTTATGACGAGACACAAGCAACAATCAGGGCGAAATCAACAAAATAACCGCCAAACAGGATTCGTCAGAATCATCAGCGGCCGCTGGCGTGGACGAAAACTTCCTGTTCATGATGTTGAAGGGCTGCGTCCAACGACTGATCGAGTCAAAGAAACGGTTTTTAACTGGTTGGCACAAGACTTATACCAAGCAAAATGTTTAGACCTTTTTGCAGGTAGTGGCGGCCTTGGGTTTGAAGCGCTCTCGCGTGGAGCTGACAGCCTGACATTATTAGAGCTAGACAGCAAAGCCGCCAACCAAATCAAACAAAACTTGGCGACGATTGGCGCTGACAATGCCACGCTACACAATACTGATGCGCTGAAATTTTTGGCTCAGCCAGGCACCCCGCACGATGTGGTGTTTATTGATCCCCCCTTTCGTAAGGATTTGATCGCGAGTGTGATTGAATTACTCGAAACCAATGGCTGGTTAACACCACAAGCCATGATTTATATCGAAACAGAAAAGGAACTGGGCGACTTACCGACTCCTGATCATTGGCATCTCCACCGTGAGAAAACCGCAGGTCAAGTCAGCTATCGCTTATTTGAAAGAGAGGAATAATGAAAACATTACTACTGCTGGCTAAAGTAGCAATTGGGTTTGTATGGCTAGTACTCGCCATTAACATTTTTCACCCGTTTCCAGGGGTAACGGCGATTGTGCTGTATATCATGACAGGCTTCTTATTCATGATGCATGGCGTGCAAGCACTGATGTTCATTGGTGCCTTTGGCGATAAAGTCCCGATGAGCAAATGGGAAAAGTGGTCGATTTTGTTTTTCGGCATTTTTGCTCTACTTGATATTCGTCGCAAGCACATGATGTAACCTCATCACTTACTGGCGCAAAATACCCAGATACAAAAAAGGCGGCTGATTAGCCGCCTTTTTTCTATTTATCGCCATTTAGCTGCAATTTTGCGTTACTTAACAGCTGTTAGCAGCTATTACACCCCAATCTGCAGGTATGAACGAATACCGTCTAAGAACATTTGGGTTGCCATCATGATCAATAACAAGCCCATCAAACGCTCGATAGCTTTTAAGCCTCGCTCACCTAAGATGCGGTTAAATACTTCATAGAACATCAAGACAATAAACGTCGCGCCCCAGGCTAATAGTACCGACAACGCCCAATCCCAAGTTCGGGTTGGATCTTGATTTGATAGTAATAGCAATGAGGCCAGCACCGACGGTCCAGCAATCATTGGAATGGCCATTGGCACTAGAAAAGGCTCTTCACCTGCCGCTAGCCCTGTGACACCGCCCGGTTGCGGGAAGATCATTCTAATGGCAATTAAGAACAGAATAATACCGCCTGAGATGCTCACGGTTTCCGTTGATACGTGCAAGAAAGCCAACATCTGTTTACCGCCAAATAAAAACAGCAGCAAAATAATCAACGCAAAACACAATTCCCGCACCATAATGAGACGTCGACGTTTCGGCTCAATATGCCGTAGGATCGACAACATTACTGGCAGATTACCCAGCGGATCCATGATTAAAAATAACATGACCGCCGCAGATATAATTTCCACAGGCAGACCTCAGTTGAGAGTAGTAAGTATGTATTAGTAGATATAGGCGTTGTCAGCCGGACGGCTGAAGAAAGCGCGGGAGGAGTATAACAAACGAACAATTAGGAGGCGATTAAAACCACCTCCATAAACGTATTTATTCTATTAATTTTTTAATGGCTACACATACGATCACGGTTAGCCATAATCTTGTCGCCATCTTGAATAACTTTGCGGCGATCAAGCAAGAAGGTTAGCAATGCATCAAAGGTTAGATCTTGAAGGCTACATGTATGGAAGCGAACTTCCTCACCATACTGGGTGACTACCGCTTGGCGTAGTGAGGCCAGCGTAAAGTCTGCACCGTCTTCAAGCAGCATATTAAGGACATTGTGGGCGTGAACAGATTCAGTCATGTGGGATTCTCAGTAATGATGATAACGAATAGCACCATTACAGCATATATTCAGGCTGCGATGTTGACCCAAAACAAATAAGTGCATTTAAAATACACCTTAATCAATTCTACTCTGTCTTGATCAATAGCAAAGGATCACAGCCGCACTGCCAGCACAGTTCAAATTGCGCTTCATTGATCTCATTACATTGTGCGCACTGCCATGCTTGGCCATTTTGGCTCTGTTCATAGCGTTGTAAAATCGAGCTCGCTTGGGGCATATCAGGCTCATCAACCCACAAACTCACCTCTACCACATCAGCAGGTAGTTCACCTGCCGCTGACGATAAGTTTTCGCCCGTCAGCTTCACCGCAATATGATCACTTTCCAGCAAACCTTTTAGACAGTGAGCTTCCAAGTTATTAGCGGCTCGATACGCAATCACCCAATGTACAGACATCTATCTACCTTTATCTTTCCGCAAATACACCCAGATAACCTAACTATAGCGGCATCATTAAAGCCGATCCCACAATCAAGGACTGCGCAAGGTAGTAACTTGTCATGATAGTCGCAGACGCACTGTGATAAGGGCCTTTAAAACGGTCAATGGCTAATATCGTATCAGACACCATGAATATCAAGGCACCACCAAACGCGAACATCCCCATTAGACTTTGACTGGTCAACCAAAACTCGCCAGCCGCCCAAGCCATCTGGGTGATCATGCCGATATACAAAGCCACAGGCAGAGTAAATCGCCCTAATGCAGGGAGTAATAATAAAAAAACAATGATGCCACCACCACAGAGCATAGCGGGTAACCACCACACCATACTGGCACTTAGCTGACTCCAAAACGCAATGGAATAAACAATATGGGCAGCAAGGAACCCCGCCAAGCCTTGAATAAAGCGATCACGCGGCAACATCAAGCAAATATCGCCAACCACAGAACACAACAAACCAACAAAAATCGCCTGTTGGTAAAAATGTGTCAGGCCGTGCTGCCATAGGGCAAGCATCAATAATCCAATGGTTAATGGTTTAAAAAGATAAAACTGCCACTTTGGCCCTTTGTAAGCCGCATTAATGTGCAGTAACGCTGAAAACGAAATGGTTAACCAAACCCACATAACATCACCATTTTTAATTAGTGCAGCACAGTGTAAAAAGCCAATAATGATTGTCTAGTCACTCATACCGATAACTAGACACCGCTTATAAAACCTAACTTTCCTTATTGCGGCGCATCACACCCAGATAGATTAGCCTGTTTGCAGCAAAATAACTTATGCAACTCACTCAACCCCTTATATAGCAAGCCACCACTCAGTAAAACCCGCTAAGCAAACGTTTATCTTTCACTGAATCAAGGAAAGGACAGAAAAAGAATACTCAACGGCCAAAAAAGCAGACTAAAAACCTTGAAAAGGCTTCACACACTTCAAAAACAACAAATAAAAATAACTCAAAAACAAACACTTGCGTTTGATTTGTTGATTGGGAACGGTTTATTTTAGCGTGAACTTAGATTAGATCCTGCATACAAAAAATAATGGGCCAGATATCATCGGAAAAGCACTTTAGTTGGCTGATTAATAGATAAATATCCTATTTACAAAAAGGATAGCCTTACGATTCTCTAGCTTTACATTACAACGATGCCATTAGAGTTACCGAGCCCTAAATTCATCAACAAAATACACACCGTAATAAATAGCATTAATCATGACGATAAAACGTACAATCCAAACAAATTAAAACACCCAATAATCAACAACTTAAAGCCAAGAACGGAAGTGTGACATCAATCACTCAAATTTTAACCACATCAAAAATCACACTTAAATAACCACCAAAAGCCCAATTCAACACTTTTAAATTGTGTTTTTTACGACAAATTGACATTCAGACTTGCCTAAAGCACAAAAACAATGCTATCTTTATTTACAACATATCTTTAGCAGCTAATTAAGGAGCCTACTCATGTTCACTTCCTCTCAAAAACAAGGGCTTATGATGATCGCAGTTGTTGCGGGCCTCATGACGCTGCCAATGCTTTACTAAGCAGATAAAAATTCCAAAAAAAAGGGCACCCAATGGGTGCCCTTTTTTCATGTCTAGACTGGTCAAATGAGAACTCAGCACTACTCGGCTACGGTGTCAGATTAATGTTGTGCCAATTTTCCGAATAAAACCATAATGCCAGTGCGGTAAAGCCCAGTACCATCAAGAGTGTTAATCCCCAAATGAAACGGCCACTTCGTGGTGTGAGTTCTTTTTCACATTGATGACAAGCACTAATAAAGCCTTTCTTATCATCAAGCTTATAACCTTCTTCATGAACGGTTTTGTTTCTTACCGAAGCAATGAAGCGTAGCTTGGGAATAATTTCATGAGGTAGTCGTTCTTCACAGCTAGTAATTAACTGATGTAAGCCCTTACCCTCCGCATGATAATGCTCACGCAGCAAGTGCTCGATACGCCGTGTCTTTGTCACGACCATTTCGATATTGGCCATAGGCTATCTCCCTTCTATCAATACAATCCCCATCAGTAGCCTAGATAATAAAAGCAGTAATGATGTGTTGCATGCCTTCCTTTACATTACTGGCTCGTTAACGCAATGCAATCTTTGTTTTACGTAAAGCCAAAAAAGTCCGCTAATGCTCACAATGCGCTGTGTATCCGGAGTGAAAACCCTAACGGGATCACGCTTTATCAGATCGACCGTAGCCTTTACACCTAAAATGACGGTCAATACAGACAGACACTGTTCAAGGAGCCCCCCATGCCATTTTGGATTCCACTTACCTTGCTAGCTGCTCTCGCTATGGCTATCTCTTATTTTCTTTATGCTTATCGTCGCCACAGCCTTGGCCTTGACGCTCCCGAGAAGACCGTCGCGGTTTGTGTGCTCGACAAACAAAGCAACCCGATCATAGGCGCACAGCCTGGAGAGGATAATGAAGAGTATTGGATTTATGTCGAGCCTCTTAATGGCGGGCCTAAGCGCGAGTTTATGGTCGGCATCCACTATTACCAGGCACTTACCCCGGGCGATCAGGGCACAATGACCTACCGTGGCCGACAGTTTTTACATTTTGCTTTGCAGCGAGATTAAACCTAGGGGCTGATTACGGAACGAGCCAAGCCGTCACTTTGTACTTTGCCAGTAAGTAGCTGCTCATAAGCGCAAGTCCACCACAGACCACGGTCCAAAACGGGATCATCACCAGCGGTGATCCCCAATACCAATCAAACGCCCGCACTGGCCACAAAAACAACGGATGCAATAAATACACCCCTAAACTATAACGGCTCACAAAAGCGATACTCTGCTGCGCTTTTCCTGTCAGCTTGTCACCATAATATTGGCAAAGCGAAAAAATCATCGCGGCAATCAAGGCGGTATTCACTGTCTTGTAAGATAGCCAACGGCCAACAGTGTATTCATCGACAGCAAAACTCATGCTGAGCACGCTATAGCTTGTCGCCACCAGCATAACGATACCCAGCCCAATCAACCAACGCCGCGCCGGCCATTGGTAGTGAAACAAACAATACCCCAGCAGTAAGTAACCGCTGTATAGCACCAACTGCTGGCTCCAAGGCCCGTCAATTTTAAACAGAAATAGGGTCGTGATAGTCAACCACAGCACCGTCATCGCAATAACTGCCGTGCGATCAGCGTGCTGAACCGCCCAACGAAAGAAGGGGATCACCAAATATAATGGGATGAAATAATAGAAGAAGCCCAGATGGTAGTAGGTTTCGTGAAATGGCAAATCAAGTAACGTTTGCCAGGCAAGCTCACTGTCAAATCCACTCAAGGTCACCCCAGATAGCCATGCATAAAACGCAGACCACACCAGAAAGGGCACCAATACTTTCCCTAGCCGTCTTTGAAGATAATAATCCAATGCGAAGTCACGCTTATCGCTCAGCATCAATGCCCCTGTGATCATAATGAAAACAGGCACTGCCCAGCGACTAATACTGTTAAATCCTATCGCTATAGCCCAATCGGTATTCGCGATACTGCCTAACTGATCGCGGTAAGGTCCAAGTACGTGAATCACCACCACGGCAATCGCCGCTACACAACGCAACAAGTCGAAGAAATAAATTTTTTGACGCAATGTGCACCCCACCCACCCTCGCTACTACCTATCTTTTGTAGCACAGCCAAGCGGGATCATTAACGACAACACCGCTCATTTTAAGCAAATTGACAGCATTTTAACTAAATACGGCAATTTGCATCGGTTAGCCAGACAATATCATGTAAAAAATATGTGACAAAACCATTCTTTTTCACTGGCTGTTTCCATCTCAAATAACCTTAACACCAATCCGCGACTGTGAAAGTCTTCGCATTAACTATCAATCAACCACTTAGTAAAGCATTAAAATGCAACACCACACACAACAACGAAGCGCATTTACGCTCGGTGCTTGCTTAAAAAAACAGCTGAACGCTCCAGCTTGTTAACAAAAAACCGACATTTATGCGACAGTTGAAACATTTTGAAATAGTTTCCTCTTGTTCATAGCATTAACAATAGCGTAACCTTTCGCACATAAAGATGTTCCCATTGATGGGATTAAAACCAAAAGGAAGAGGACTTACATGCATTCATCTGCTTCACAACAGGCCCCTAAAGCGCCTAAAAAGAATCTTTTTACCCGCTTTCTCGACACCGTTGAGTGGCTAGGTAACTTACTGCCTCACCCAATCACCCTTTTTGCTATGTTTTGTGTCGCTATTTTAGTGGCCTCTGGGATTGCTGGTTATTTCGAAGTTTCCGTTGTCGACCCTCGCCCTGAAGGCGCAGCGGGTCGTGCTGCTGACGGTATGATCCACGTTGTTAGCTTATTTAACGCCGAAGGCTTGCAGCTTATCGTGGCAAATCTTGTGAAAAACTTTACCGGCTTTGCACCTTTAGGCACGGTACTGGTGGCGATGCTGGGTGTGGCGATTGCTGAGCACTCTGGCTTACTATCATCTGCAATGCGTGGCTTAGTCATGGGCGCATCGCGCCGTATGGTAACCTTGGTAGTGGTATTTGCAGGTATCATCTCAAATACAGCCTCTGAGCTAGGTTATGTGGTACTGATCCCACTGGCGGCAATGCTGTTCCACTCACTAGGGCGTCACCCTCTGGCGGGTTTAGCGGCGGCGTTTGCTGGTGTCTCTGGTGGTTACAGCGCTAACTTACTCCTGGGTACGGTTGATCCTCTGCTTTCAGGTATTACTGAAACTGCGGCACAAATGATCGATCCTAACTATACCGTCGGTCCCGAAGTAAACTGGTACTTCATGTTTGCATCAACATTCGCTATTACCATCATGGGTGCGTTTGTGACTGAAAAAATCGTGGAACCAAAACTGGGTAAATACAACCCTGACGATGCCGCTGAAGACTTGTCTGGCGACAAGATGGGAAAACTGACCGACCTAGAGAAAAAAGGCCTTCGTTTAGCGGGTATCGCAGCTTTAGTGGTAGCGGGTTTGCTAGCACTGACCATTGTTCCTGCTGATGGCATTTTACGTCACCCAACCACAGGTTTAGTGGCAGGCTCCCCCTTCCTTAAAGGGATTGTTGCCTTTATCTTTGTGTTCTTCGCGGTGCCTGGCTTTGTTTACGGTAAAGTTGTTGGCACCATGAAGAGCGATCGCGATGTGATTGAGGCGATGTCTAAATCCATGTCATCGATGGGCATGTATATCGTATTGGTGTTCTTTGCCGCACAATTTGTGGCGTTCTTTAAGTGGACTAACTTCGGTCAGGTATTCGCCGTCGGTGGGGCCGACTTCCTGCAATCTATTGGTCTAACCGGTCCTGCGCTATTCTTCGCTTTCATTCTGATGTGTGGTTTCATCAACCTAATGATCGGTTCTGCATCGGCGCAATGGGCAGTAACTGCACCTATCTTCATCCCGATGTTGATGCTAGTTGGTTACGCACCAGAAACCATTCAAGCGGCTTACCGTATTGGTGATTCCGTTACCAATATCATCACGCCGATGATGAGCTACTTCGGGATGATCCTGGCTGTCGCCTCGCGTTACCAGAAGAATCTGGGACTAGGTACACTGATTTCAACCATGCTGCCTTACTCTATTGTATTTGTGATTGGTTGGAGCATCATGTTCTACGTGTGGGTATTTGTACTTGGTATTCCAGTTGGTCCTGGTGCAGCTACCTACTACAACGTGGGTGGCTAATGCCTCTGTCGCTAGCACCTAAGTGGATAGCGCCTAAGCGAATAGCAGGATAAATTCCGCCTTATCCTTAAGCCGTTCACTTTAATGAATACAAACGCCGAGCCTTGTTCGGCGTTTTTATTTTTAGCGCGGTTAACGTAATGACACCGCCACCAGCCCCCCACACACTAACATCGCCCCCACTACCCGTGGACGGTATGACGGCTCTTTCAATAGCCAAACCCCTAATCCAACCCCAATAGGAATACTTAACTGACGCAACGCCACGATATAGCTCACGTTATCCGTTAAGGTCATCGCCCACAGCACCAGCCCATACGTTCCCCCCATCATGATCCCAGTGAGCAAAGCAATGTGCCAATCTTGCCATACAGCTGCGAACGCTTTGCGCCCAGACTTAGATAAATTAAACACACTCAGCCAGCTGCCCGTTACCAAAAACTGGGCACCTAAATAAAACATTGCGATCAACCATGACGGTAAACCTGTTACCGCTAAGATCGCCAAGGCTGTGTTATCAAGCACTGAATAGCCCGCCGTACCTATCGCCGCAACCAGTGCCCACAAGCACCCTAACTGGGTATAGGCTCGCCAATGCCAGTGTCGAAAAGAGACTAAAGGCACCAATAAACACCCCGCCGTGACCACGACCATCCCCCACCACACCGATAGGGGTAGCGACTGACCAAGTAGCGCGGTTACCACCGCAACCATCAAGACAGGTAAGGCGCGAGCGATCGGATACACCACGCCAACATCCGCTTGCTGGTAGGCCAACGCCAAAGACGCCATATACACCATTTGGCAAAAACCACTGATCAGCAGTAACCACCAAAACGATGCTGGCAGCGATACGGGTAAAGTCAGGACATACCCCAACACAGGCAATAGCAAACTACCCGCACCGAGGCTGGCGAGGCAAAAAAAAGCCGGCGTCGGGGTACGCGACTTACCCAATAAATTCCAACTGGCATGAATGATGGCAGACACCACCACTAAGGCAAAAGCGAAGATAGACACAGTATTCCTTGTATGATCCCTCATCACACAGCCAGTTTGCTCTCACAGGCAGCATGAAAATGGTCTAATCCAAAAGGAAGAGTGTAAAGAAAAGTCGAACAAGATAATTTAGCGCGCAGCGGGTTTCACAAAAAATTCACCCTCATGGCTAGGCGCGATGAAGGTTTGAATACCAAGGTTTGCGCACTACAGCCGCCTCCCTGAGACAGCTATCCCCTGGTACTATTTGATATTGAGCATATTTTCAGACCATTGCGATGCCTGCTGGTAACTGCGGGTCACCAAAGTTTCGGCAATCCCCAGTTGTTCGCAATACTCACTCACTTGAAGCCAGTTCGCTTGATCGTACGCTTCTAGCAGTGCCAAGGTATGGCCTAAGCGTCCTTTATGATGCAAGAGGGCGGCTTCCACATCATCTTGCAGCGGTAACACTTTCACCAACTGATCGAGCGATGTATCCAACAAAGCATCCAACAACGAAAACATCCCCACCAAAAAGGCTTGGTGCGCTTGTTCACGGGTACCACTGCCCGCCGCCAAAGATTCGCACATCCGTGCCCGTTGCAGTGACATCAAATACAGTTCGCGGGGTTTATCTAGGGCAGCATGCGCGGTCGCAACCACGCCAACAAAAAGACGGATCTTATCTTCGCCTAAATACACCAAGGCTTGGCGAAATGAGCTGATCGGTTCAACAGTACGGTTAGAGGCCGCATTGACATAACGCAGTAATAAATACGACAAGGATACATCGCTGGTAATGATCTGCTCGATCCGCTTGAAATCAACGGGGTCACGGCAAATCTCTTGCAGTAATAATACGGTCGCCACTTTTTCAGGTTCAACTTGGCGATTTTTAAGCAGCTCAGGCTTACAAAAGTAGTACCCCTGAAAGAAATGAAAACCCGCAGCCAACGCCGTATCGTATTCCTGTTTGGTTTCAACTTTCTCGGCCAAAAATTTCAAACGTCGAGAGCCATATTGGCTCACAAACTCACACGCTTGTTCTATGCCAAGTTTCATCAAATCCAGCTTGATGATCCGCACATACGGTAAAAACCGTTGCCAGGCGGGTGACATCTCAAAATCATCTAACGCAATAATATAACCACGCTGATATAAGAGTTTTATCGCCGAAAAAAGCGCATCGTTGGGTTGGCAGGTTTCTAACACCTCGACCACGATTTCACGTTTAGGCAATAACAAGGGTAAGAGTTGCAGTAGGCTTTCTTGCGGGAAGTTAATAAAGGTGCGTTGCCCTGAGGTTGCTTTGTTATCGCCCACCGCCATGTAGTTTTCTACTAGCAGACGGCTAGTGGCTTTATTCGCTTCAATCGCTGGAAACGCATTACTCTCGCCATCACGAAACAGTAATTCATAGCCAACCGTACGCTGCTGTCGATTAAATATCGGCTGACGCGCAACATAAGAATACATGGCTTGAGCATTACTTGATTTCATGATGCACCAGAGTTAAAAGAAAGGTTCGTTTTAGGCACGAGCTGACGCCAACAATGCCCCACAACCGATAAACATCGAGCCGAAGACACGGTTAAGTGCACCCATAATACGCGCAGAGCGGATATAAGCCGATAGCCGTGATGCTAACGTGACATAACCCAACATGACGCACATATCGACCACCACCGTTGTTACACCCAATATCAATAATTGTGGCAACTGCGGCGCAGAAGGCTGGATAAATTGTGGGAATAATGCCACTAAAAACACAATACTCTTAGGATTGGTCAGATTCACCAGCACGGCTTGGCGGAATAAACGTTTACCCGAAACAGTGGCCCGCTGGGGGTTAATATCGAAAGCTGCACGCTCGCGCCACTTTTGCACCCCTAACACAATCAGGTAGACCACTCCAACCCACTTAATAACCGTAAATGCAGTGGCTGACTGGGACACTAAAGCACCAAGCCCCACCCCAACCAATACAATGTGGCAGGTTAATCCCACCTGCAAACCCATGATGGATGCCAGCGATTTACGAAAGCCGTAGACCATGCCATTACTGATAGAATTAACCGTTCCTGACCCTGGTGCAAAGCTGAAAACAATCGCGGTCGCCAGATAAGCTAACCAAATATCAATACTCACTATATACTCCTGTAATACGGCTCGCTTATACGCGTTCAGCAACCATCTAAGCTATCAATATTGCCGTTAGTTAACAGCAGAATAGATTTGAAAGCAACTAGCACCCTTTTATTCGCTGATCTTCAGTTTAGGTTATAATGACATCTAATTATTAAGCGACCATATCCGTCGTATACTTTAGAGGGTGTAATCCTTTTAGGCTGACAGCACCCAGTTAACTCAGTTTCCCTATCCCTCACTTTGAGAGCCAGAATGACAGCACAACCTCCACATTTTTATGATTTTTCACTCGAACCTCACTTTGCAAACACCATGCAAGGGCCCGTTGCTGATCTGTGGCAACAACGAGAAGAAGGCGAACTCAAAGGGGTTGACGATCTTAATATCGGTTGGATGAGTTTAACCAAGCCAAGCCATGACAAAGTCATTGTCATGATCAATGGTCGTGTCGAAAGTTACTGGAAATACCAAGAGCTGTTTTACGACCTATTCCAACAAGGCTATGACATTTTTGCCCTCGATCATCGCGGCCAAGGCGTGTCTGATCGCTTAGTCGACGATACCGAGCTAGGCCATGTCGAAGAGTTCTCGCACTACGTGACAGATTTTACCACCTTCATTGATACCGTGGTTGCCCCGCGCAACTACCAGCAACATTACATGCTGGCACACTCCATGGGTGGCACGGTAGGCACCCTGTTTTTAGAACAGCGCCCCGATTTTTTCGATAGTGCAGTATTAAGTGCCCCGATGCACGGCATCAACTTAACTCAATGGATGAAACCGATCGCTTCACCGTTTGCTCGTGTGGTTGAACAACTGCAAAGCCAACCTAACTATGCGCCAGGCCAAGTACCTTATTACCCTAAACCTTTCTTAGATAATAAACTGACCCAAAGTGAAGTCCGTTATCAGTGGTTTCGTGATCTCTATGAACACAAGCCAGAGCTGAAAATTGGCGGGCCTAGTGCGCGTTGGGTATGGCAAGGCATGGCGGCGGCAAAAAAATGTATTCAGAACGCCTATCAGATCAAAGTACCGGTTCTATTACTTCAAGGTAGCGATGACACCGTGGTGGATAACTCTGCCCATGCTATTTTCCAACGCGCGATGAAACAATCGGGGGGCGATTGTGAAATCAAAGTGATTCACGGTGCTCGCCATGAATTACTGTTCGAACAAGACAAATACCGTACCCCAGTATTAGCCGCGGCTTTTAACCATTTCAAAAAAGCGGAAACCGAGTCGCAATAAATTAGCCTCTTTTTCTTCCGCAAAAGTAGTTTAGAATCGATCCCACTCTCGTCAGCGCTTGTGCTGACGAGTCGCTCATAGTGGGAATGTTCATGTACAAGATTGTTGCTTCAGATCTCGATGGCACCTTATTAACACCGGATCACAAACTCGCCCCTTACACCAAAGACGTGTTAAAACGCCTTCATCATGAAGGGCGTGATTTTATTTTCGCAACCGGCCGCCATCACATTGATGTGGCAGGCATGCGTGAAGAATTAGGTATTCCGGCATACATGATCACCTCTAATGGCGCACGCGTACATAACTGCAAAGGTGAAGCGATTTTCAAGCAAGATGTCACCGCTGAAGTGGTGGCGGGAGTGATCGCGATGGCAAAAGCCGATCCTGAGCTAAAAATTCACATCTACCAAAACGATCAATGGTTACTGAATGCGGAAGATGAAAAACTGCGAGATTTTCACGACACTTTCACTTACCAACTATTCGATGTTGAGAACCCACCACTCGATGGGATCGCAAAAGTCTTCTTTACCCGTGATGATCAAGACCATGAAAAACTAGTGGCGTGGGAAGATAAATTCAACGCTGCATTTGGCGACAAAGCGAACATCGCGTTCTCAACGCCTTGGTGCTTAGAAGTGATGGATGCCAATGTCTCAAAAGGCCATGCACTTGAAGCGGTTGCCAAAGAAAAAGGCTTAACCTTGGCAGACTGTATTGCATTTGGCGACGGCATGAACGATGCCGAAATGCTGTCGATGGCAGGCAAAGGCTTAGTCATGGGCACAGCACACGAAAAAGTAAAACGTGCCCTGCCAAACAATGAAGTGATCGGCTCATGCGAACATGAAGCGGTTGCCCATTACTTGATTGAAAACGTGCTGTAATTCAATCAACACCGCCCAAGGAATAACGACTTTAGATGCTTGCACTAAAGTCGTTTTTGTTTCTCCCCAAACAAAGCCGTTTCATTGCAGCATTCGCGCACTGTGCTCTCGCCCTAAAACTGCCCTGTCATCTGCACTATTTCCGCCCACTCTGTCTCTGTCACCGGCATGATGCTCAAGCGATTGCCTCGCTTCACCAAAGGCATCTCAGCAAGGGCTTGATTAGCCTTCATCCGCTTTAACGATACCAGCCGTAAATGACGCTGGTAGGCAATATCAACCATTATCCAGCGCGGGTTATCTGGCGTCGACTTAGGGTCATGATAAGGGCTTTGTGGATCAAACTGGAAATGATCGGGGTACGCTTCTTTCACCACTGTTGCGATGCCCACCACCCCAACATCTTTACACGACGAATGGTAAATAAAGACCTCATCACCCAGTTTGATCGCATCGCGCATCATATTGCGGGCTTGATAATTACGAACGCCCTCCCAACATGAAACTTTTTGTTGCTTTAACGTGTCTATCGAGAAGGTGTCGGGTTCTGTTTTAAATAGCCATTTCGCCATGGAAGACCTCTTTGTTCGGGGTTCTTTGTTATCTGATGTTAGAGCAGGTAAGCTCATAACACCGAGGAGCATAACGCTCACCATACTATATTCCACCACGCTCGATGAAGAGGAAAATGATGAAGCTTTGGACTCCACTCACGCTACCACTGGCAACCTTAGCGCTGCTGGCGGGCTGTTCGATTCAACCCAGCACCACACCGAACTCACAATCTGGTGCTACGATAAACCCGACACCAGAGAACGCCGTTTCAACAGCAAATTCAGGCTCCAAAGTACAAGCCTTTATGATGCGTGGTATGGTGACTTGGGGTCATGAAAGTTACTCGATTCAGCCGTGTAACAGCCAAAAACAATACTGGGTGGTGTTCCCTCCGAGCGATCACAATAAAATCCGAGAGATTGCGCCATACAATTATGAACCTATGTATGCGGAAGTGATCGGCGTGCTTGAACCCGCCCCTGATGATGGCTTTGCTGCCGATTACGATGGCCGCTTTATGGTAAAGCAAACCAATTTATTGTCAGCGGAAATGCTAGGTGGGTGTCAAATGGGCGCTCACTACACCAACGCCTTTGGCATGGAACCTAGCTGGGATGTTAAGATTCAAAAAGATGCGGTTATCTTCTCGCAAATGGGCATGAACAATCAGCAACAAGCCATCACACAACGCCAATCCACGTCGGGTAAACAAGTCTACCAAGGCAAAGACTTCCGCTTAACCCTCACTAAGGGTCATTGTAGCGACACCATGAGTGACTCGCTCTACGGCTGGCAGTCAAACCTTACTTGGCAAGGGAAAACCTTTAAAGGCTGCGCCACAATAGGGGCGACCGATGTGACCGCAAATTGGGTTGGCCAATACAAAAGCGCCGCCGATGCCACCAACACTCCAGGCTTGACCACCTCGCTCACCCTACTGCCCGATCACTCGGCGATAACTCGCTATGAATACGACAGCAACGAACCCGCGTTAGAAGAACAAGGTTTATGGCAGCAAGTGAGCGAAGACAGCGTCAAAGTAATGATGACCTCACACCAAGGGCGCCGCCTGCTAAGTGAACGTATTTATACAATAGAAGAAACCGCAAAAGGGAAACGTTTAATTGCCCACGATGAAATTATCAATGGTCATGAATACAGCCTTGGTGAAGGGGGCTTACAGCTACAACGTCAACCCTAGCCGAGTCATAACTAAATCACTATCCATTGGCTGTCGTTGCCATCTTGCAGCGACAGCATGATTGCCGCACAATCCTCTTTCTGTTCACCCCTGACTCTCGGGAATTCGCGCATGTCTTGCCCACGCTGTGGCTTCACCCATAACTGTATTTGCTCGCACGAGCCCAAGTTAACCAGCTCTGCCCATTTTGTGTTGCTGACTCATCCCAATGAATGCCATAAAAGCACCAACACGGGCGAACTCATGATGCGCACCTTACCCCATTGTGAGCGGGTTATTTGGGATCGCATTAATTCACCGACAGCGCTAATTGAAAAACTTGCCAACCCAGCTTATCAACCTTGGTTGCTCTTCCCTGCTGACGATGCCCATCCCGCCACCCCTTTTACTGCAAATTCAACGCCATCAGCACCCGCAACGGCAGTTGCAACGACAACCACGCCACTATTTGTATTGCTTGATGCCACCTGGCAAGAAGCACGTAAAATGGTACGAAAAAGCCCCTGGCTCGCCAATCTGCCGCGCCTGAGCTTAACACCAACCGCCCTGTCTCAATATCAGCTCCGTCGCAATCAACAAGCGGGGAATCTTTGTACCTGCGAAACAGGCATTGCCTTGCTGTCACTCTTAAATGAGCCCCAGCAAGCCGAACAACTTCAGCGCTATTTCACTGCATTTTCTGACGTTTTTCATGCTGATCGCAGCGGACATAGCCATCGGTAGTATCAAGACCCACACCAAGATTACGCCTTCATCAGAACTGTGATCGTGTTAACTTGCGCCTTAGCTATTATCGCCTATACTTTAAAAACCGACTAATTAGTCGGTTTTTATCTTTTGTTGATAAATCTAAGGACGAGATCATGACGACGGCACATTCCCCTGTTTCCGAGCGCATCACTTCTGAAAAGATCGTTTCTGATAACCCCACTTTCGCTAACCAGACCGTTGAAAACGTCGCAATCCCCCAGATCCAACACCAACTCGATCAACAACGCCAAGCTTTCAATGCCGCTCCATACCCCGATCTCGTTGAGCGTATTCGCCAATTAAAAGCCCTTAAAAAAGCCTTACTGCATCATAAAAAAGCCCTGTGCCACGCACTCGACCAAGACTTTGGCCAGCGCAATAAACATGACACCCTGATCAGTGATGTCCTGCCATGCATTCTCAACATCAACTACACCATCAAGCGGTTGAAAAAGTGGATGAAACCTTCACGTCGCCATGCGGGATTATTGCTGGCACCAGCCAAAGTCGAAGTGATCTATCAGCCCCTCGGTGTGGTGGGCATTATCGTGCCGTGGAACTTCCCAGTGATGTTAAGCATAGGGCCACTGATCACCGCTCTGGCTGCTGGCAACCGCGCGATGATTAAACTCAGCGAATTCACGCCACAGACCAATGCTGTGATCGCCGCACTGTTAGCCGAAGCCTTTACCACAGAGCAAGTCAGTGTAGTAGAAGGCGAAGCCGATATCGCAGCCGCCTTTAGTCGCCTCGCGTTCGACCATTTGATTTTCACCGGTTCAACCACTGTGGGCCGTCATGTTATGCGCGCGGCGGCAGATAACCTCACGCCTGTCACACTGGAATTAGGCGGAAAATCCCCGGTATTGATTGCGCCAGACATGCCAATGGCAACAGCGGTAGAGCGAATGATCTTTGGTAAAAGCCTCAATGGCGGTCAAATTTGTGTCGCGCCTGATTACGCCTTAGTGCCCGAAGAGCAAGTAAGTGATTTTGTTGAAGAGTACAAAAAGCAGTTTAATAAGATGTATCCGAAAGGAGTAGCGAATAAAGACTTCACCTCAGTGATCAACGCGCGCCAATATCAGCGTTTGAACGAATATTTAGCCGATGCAAAGCAGCAAGGTGCCCAAATCATGCCATGCCATGAGGATGCCCGTAACGACGAGCAACACCGTATGGTGACTCACTTAGTATTAGATACCAAAGACAGCATGACCTTAATGCAAGATGAAATTTTTGGCCCTATCTTGCCTATTGTGCCCTACACATCCATTGATGAAGCACTGGCTTATATTCAGCAGCGACCGCGCCCACTGGCATTTTATCTGATGAGCTTTGATCCAGCGTTGCAGCAACGAATAAAAACAACCACCCATGCCGGTGGCATGGCCATTAATGAATCGGTCTTTCATGTCGCGGCCGATGATGCCCCATTTGGCGGGATCGGCCCTTCAGGCATGGGGCACTATCATGGTCATGAAGGCTTTTTAACCTTTTCTAAAGCCAAAACCGTGTTAACGCGCGGGAAACTCAATACGGGCAAATTGGTGACACCACCCTACAACGGCCTTATCCAGAAACTGATGTTGGCCTTTTTTATTCGCTAACTGTTTGTATAAAAATGAAAATCACCAAGATAAAGCATCCGAATTAAAACAGAGAGCAGCAATGGCAAGCCACAAAAAACAGCAATTACTTGATACTGCCCTGGTCCTGTTTGTCGAGAACGGGATCCAAGGTACCGCGACAGCCAAGATAGCGAAAGAAGCAGGGGTGGCGAACGGAACCCTGTTTCATCACTTTGCGACCAAAAAAGCGCTGGTTGATAACCTGTATTTACTGACCAAGACAGAACTCAGTGCCGCGCTGACGCCAGCAGAGTCCAGCTTACCGCTACAGCAACAGTTCCAACACTATTGGAATAGCGGGCTGGCATGGGCACAACATAACCCCACCAAGCTGCAGTTTTTGCGCCAAATCGCCAGCGATCCCGGCTTTAGTCTGCGCCAACAGCATGAAATGATGGCGACGACCATGGGGTTCCTGATGACCTTAATTGAAACGGGGATCGACCAAGGAAAACTGGTGAAACGGCCACTACCGCTATTGCTTAACTTCTGCCATAGCCAGTATCTCGCCACCGCCAGCTTACTGATTGAACACCCAGATTACGCGAGTGATCCTGAATGGCTACAACATGCTTTTGCGCTGTTATGGCAAGCCATTGTGACGCCAGAGCACCAGCAATAATCATATTTTCACCCCAAATGACAGGTACAAAAATGGGCGCCGAAGCGCCCATTTTTATACTCGCAATGAAACCTAAGAAAGGTTATGCGCGTATTGTGTTAATTCTGCCATGCTTACCGTCGTTACGAACTGGCCATCAAGGTAGAAGTCGACACCGTCTTCTACTTTCTTACCACGCAACACTGCCGTCTCACCATTTTGGTAAGCAACGTGCATATCTAGCGTATCAGCATCAATTTGCTCAAAGCTTGCAGCATCAACATTACTGTGACGAACGCTCGCAAGTGGGGCTGTTGTCATGCTTTTATCTAGCTTACTATTTACTTTAAAAATAGCATCAACAGGCATATCAACCACCGCAGGAGAACGACCTGTGATTGGGTTTTTACCCGTCCAGAATTCGATACTGTTGAAGATGAACATATCAGCAGTCGCGGCAATACCGTATACCGGGCTTAGCAATACAAACAGTCCAGCACGACCATAACGATTATCCACCGCAGACAAGTTAAGTTTTGTCACAGCCGCAGAGGTACCCATTTGACCAATACAACCCGTTAGTGATGTTGCTAGCACTGCCATTGCAACCGCTTTAAGCGCAACTTTCGTCATTACCGATATCTCCAATTATTTAGATCGTAAAAAAAGCTGGCGGATTATAGGCCTTTTTGGATAAAGGTCGAGCTTTTTATACGAAAAAATTGCAGGTGAAAATCGACCATTTCAACACTTTGTTTTTGAAGATAATTTAAGTGCTAGCACTGTTTTGCATTGCTGACAAAAGCATCACTTTTGCTTTAGTTCATCACAATTTTACTTAGGCGTATTGGCCAGCCACATAGCCACTCGACCATGCCCACTGGAAGTTATAACCGCCAAGCCAGCCGCTCACATCCATCACTTCACCGACAAAATACAAACCAGAAATATTCTTAGCTTCCATTGTCTTAGACGATAATTCATCGGTATCAACACCACCTAACGTCACCTCTGCGGTGCGGTAGCCTTCCGTGCCATTTGGCGCAATACTCCAGCGGTGGAAATAGTCCGCTAAGGCCGTAATATCTTTAGGGTTAAACTGCTTTAAGGGCTTATCGTGAATATCGCCACGGGCGATCAAGACTTCGATTAAACGCTTAGGTAATAGGCGCGCTAATGAATTTTTCAGGCTCTGGTTCGGATGCGCTTCACGCATTGCCGTCAGTGTTTCGGCGAGATCGTCATTTGGCAATAAATCGACCGTTACTTTTTGCCCTGGGGTCCAGTATGAAGAGATCTGAAGCACAACAGGGCCAGACAACCCACGGTGGGTAAACAGTAAGTTTTCTTTAAATGACGTGCCATCTTGGGCATCAATCACCACAGGAATAGCAATACCCGACAGTTCCGCAAAGGCTTCTTTGTCTTCTTTGTGCAAGGTAAATGGCACTAAACCCGCGGTTGTTGGAATGCGTTTTAAGCCAAATTGTTCCGCGATCTGATAACCAAACGGGGTTGCACCCAGTTTAGGCATCGACAAACCGCCCGTTGCAACAACCAATGACTGACAGTGAATGGTGTCGGTATTTACCTTCAGGCTAAAACCTTCTTCAGTCTTAGTAATCGCATGCACATCAGCTTGGTAGCGCTGCGAGACTGTCGGTAAATCACACTCAGCCAGCAACATTTTTACGATGTCTTTGGCAGAATCTAAGCAAAACAGTTGGCCATGATCGCGCTCTTCAAACGCTATCTCATGCTTGCCAATCATGGCCAAGAAATCCCACTGGGTGTATTGCGACAATGCCGACTTAACAAAGTGTGGGTTACGACAAACATAGTTGTTAGCGGCCACATCATAGTTAGTGAAGTTACAACGACCACCGCCTGAAATTAGAATTTTGCGGCCCGGTTTTTTGCCGTGATCAACCACCAGCACCGAACGGCCTCGCTTGCCAGCTTCTGCAGCACACATCAACCCTGCGGCACCCGCACCAATAATCACTACATCAAACTGTTCTGCCATTTCACTCAACCTGCTTTTCTCGCAATGAAAAAGGGATGCCAATATAGCATCCCTCATTTGTGCACATTTTACCCGCCTACGCGGTGAATACCAACTGCTATCCTACACGCTTAGCGCTCAGGTGACCCAAGCTAAGCCTTCAGCGAAGAAGATTGCAGTGTCATCAAGGCGTTATCATCCAGTTGCACCGTACTGGTTGGGAACGCGAAGTCAGCCCCTTGCTGGTGAACAATCTCGACAATTTTGAGCATCACATCTTGCTGCACATCTTTGTACTCCACCCAATTCACAGTTTTGGTGAAGGTGTACACCAATACATCCAACGACGATGGGCCGTAATTATCAAAGCTAACAATCAGGGTTTGACGACTATCAATATCAGGGTGCTGGCGCAGCATCTGCTTGATCCCTTCCACCACCTGACCAACAACGGCTGCATCTTGATAGCGTAGCCCAACTTTTTGCTTAATCCGACGATTTAGCATTCGCGATGGGTTTTCCACCACAATCGAGCTAAACACCGAATTAGGGACATAGAGCGGACGCTTATCAAAGGTGCGGATCACCGTCATGCGAAAACCGATACGCTCAACCGTGCCTTCAATTTGGCGATCAGGACTGCGGATCCAATCACCGACTTTAAACGGGCGGTCAAAATAAATCATCATGCCACCGAAGAAGTTGGCTAGCAGATCTTTGGCAGCCATACCCACGACTAAGCCACCGACACCACCAAAGGTCAGAATGCCTGATAAACTCAGCCCAAGGTTTTGCATCATCACAAGGCCGCCGATCACCATCACTATCAGGCGCAGCACTTTAGAGACAGCATTCAAGGTGGTGAGATCTCTCGCTTTATCTGCTAATGCCGCTTCAACATTAGAAATAAGACGAAGTAAGATCCAAATGAGCGTCCATACCAAGAGTAGGTGACGTACCACACCCAAAAACTCGGTGGAATAGTGGCTGGTGTTCTCAACCACAACACCGATTGAGATCAGTGCAGGCCAAAGCCAAACAAGCCAAGAGACCGGCCGACGCACTGCATGTACTAATGCGTCATCCCAAATGAATTTTGTGGCTTCTGCGACATGAGCAAGACGACGACTGATCAGCCACCACGCCCCCCAGAGCACGGCACTTAAGGCCAGTAATAAGCCCACATTTAAGAGCCAATCAGGGCTAGCGCCTTGCTCTAACGATAACCACCAGGTTGTCATTTTATCCATCAATAACCAGCATAACTATTTGCATTCAATAGCCGTAACGTTAAGCGCAATAACGACTATTGGCAAACAGAAATACGCGTGATTTTAGGCGAAGATCAGGCTATTTCTGTTACACGCCAAGGTAAGCAACAACAAAAATGGCAATAAAGAACACCATCAAAAAGGTACTGGCTAAGATAAATAATCGACGTACCTTGATGCACTTGGCCATAAAGACGGGATCATGATGTTTATGGTATTGCTGACTGCGAATGTAGTGAAACAAACGAATTTGTTTACTGACATTGCCTTGCGATGAGAAAAACCCACGACCATCTACTTGCTGATAAAGCAAAGGGTCACACTCGCGCATGATCGCGAGCAATGTACGTAATGTACTGACGTACCTAGAAATATTAACAACGGCGACCATAAATAGCGCCAGTAGTAATGCATCCCCACTAATCATAAATAACCCCCAAACTACCTTGGACACAAGCAGGGGATAAGGGTGCGCAACGCACCCCATACTATGATTTAACCTGCTTGCGTATCCATCACAGACGATGATTCAGCTTTAGCCATAGCCGCTAGGTCTTTGTCGATAAAGAACAAGGCCTTACCGTCTTCACCTACTAGCTCAATCTTGTCTAGAACACTTTTGAATAACTTCTCTTCTTCGTGTTGTTCTGCAACATACCACTGTAAGAAATTAAATGTTGAGTAATCTTGAGTAGTGAACGCTACGTGCGCCAGCATGTTGATTTGCTTAGTGATCAACTGCTCATGCTCATAGGTTTCACGGAACACATCACCCAACGAGGCAAATTCGTGTTTTGGCGCTTCAATCGCACCTAGAATTGGCATTGCACCTGTTTCACTCACATAGGTGAATAAACGCTGCATATGTTCCATTTCCTCAACAGCATGGGCACGAAGAAACTCAGCAGCACCTTCAAAGCCTTTGTCTTCACACCAAGCACTCATTTGCAGGTACAGGTTTGAAGAGAAAAACTCCAAGTTAATTTGCTCATTCAGTTTTTCAACCATCGCTTGCGCTAACATCGCACTACTCCTTCTTATACAATTGTAATAGAGACATTGTCACAGCGCACAATCAAGTTTGCAACATAGCAGCAGCAAGTATCTGCGATGACACATGTCACTCAGAGGTAAGATACGAAAAGAAAAGGTAAAAAGACCACTCTGCATGTATTTTTAGAGTTACCACCAAGGGTGAGATCTACACGATATTTTTGCGCCATACTCAGTGGTAGCATGAAATGAACCCGTGATAAGGAGTGCACAGTTATGGCTTACAAACACATTCTCGTTGCTATTGATTTATCTGAAGACAGCTTCGTTTTAGTAAATAAAGCTGCCGCTCTGGCTAAGGCCGTCGATGCTAAATTATCGCTGATCCATATTGATGTTAATTATGCGGAGCTCTATACCGGCCTGATTGATATTAACCTTTCTGATGCCCAACACCGCATGGCTGATGAAGCACAGCATCACTTAAAAGCCTTAGCTGACAAAGCGGGTTACCCCGTTTCACATACCTTAGTGGGTAGCGGCGATCTCGCCGATGAAATCTGCCAAGCGATCGATGATCTTGATATTGAGCTGATTGTTTGCGGTCATCACCAAGATTTCTGGAGCAAAATTCTGTCTTCAGCGAAACAACTGATCAATCGCACTCCCGTTGATATGCTGATGGTGCCATTGAAATAGCGCTACCATAAACGGGATGAGCGGTAAGCCAGATTTACCGCTCCGACCTCTCGCCTTGGGTGAGCATTTCTCTGCTTGCCGCGAGCGCTTTAAGGTACACTATCGCCATGACACTTATGGATTGATCAAACTGTTATGGGATACCTTTCTACTATCACCCTACTATGGGCCTTTTCATTTAGCCTGATAGGGGTCTATCTTGCGGGCCAAGTCGATGCTTGGTTCTCGGTATTAACGCGTGTGTCACTCGCGGCGCTAGTATTTTTACCTTTCTTGCGTAAACAACATTTACACCCGAAGTTAGCCGCAAAATTGATGGTTGTGGGTGCCTTTCAGCTTGGCATCATGTACTGCTTTTATTACCAATCTTTCTTGTACCTTTCGGTACCCGAAGTGCTACTGTTCACTATCTTTACCCCCATCTATGTCACCCTGATTTACGACATGCTGCACCGCCAATTCTCGGCGTGGTATCTGGTCACGGCTGTTGTGGCTGTACTCGGTGCGGCCGTCATCAAATTTGAAGGCATTAATGAAAACTTCATTACGGGCTTTTTGATCGTCCAAGGCGCCAACCTGAGCTTTGCGATAGGCCAAGTGGGCTACAAACGTACCATGGAACAAGAAAGCCAAGATATCCCACAGCACACGGTATTTGGCTTGTTCTACTTAGGCGCGATGTGTATCGCCATACCGATGTTTTTGATGTTTGGTAATACCGATAAACTGCCAACTACTTCCACTCAGTGGGGCGTACTGATTTATCTGGGGACGATTGCATCAGGTTTGGGTTACTACATTTGGAACAAAGGCGCGACGCTGGTTAATGCGGGGGCGCTCGCCATCATGAACAACGCCTTGGTGCCTGCGGGCTTGATTGTCAATATCGTGATTTGGAACCGTGATGTGGATTACCCTCGTTTGATCATTGGCGGAGTTATTATTGTCTTTTCATTGTGGCTCAATGAAACTTGGGTCAAGCGCAAGGTCGCAGCATCACGCCAAGCCAGTGCTTAACCAGCCTTAGACCTGTATTCAATTTTGTAGCAACAAAAACGGCGAGCCACTGGCTCGCCGTTTATTTATCCTTCTATTGGTATCGACTCATCTCTCGATTAGATAAACGAGAAGGCATCAGCAAACATACGCTCGCGCTCTGCACCTTTTTCCGCCGTAAACTGTTCACGCGCTGCACCCGCCATTTCAAAACGGCCACAAATATAGATGTCGTACGCTGATAAGCTGATAAAGTCGTTACTGACGGCTTCCAATACATTGCCGACTTTGCCTTGCCAAGCGGCTTCTGGTTGCTCAACCACCGGGACGTAAGTCAGGTTAGCGTGTTTATCCGCCAGCGCCTGTAGCTCATCATTGGCGTACAACTGACATGCATCACGGCCACCCCAGTAAACAAAGATCGGTTGACTAACACCACGGCTTAAACAGTTATCTAAAATACTGCGCACGTAAGAAAAGCCCGTCCCCCCCGCAATCATCAGCAGTGGTTTTTCGCTGTCGGTACGGACCCACGCATCACCGTGTGGCGCTTCGATTTCAACAGGCGTACCTGCGGTAAGTGCGGCTTTCATGGTTTCCACCACTTCAATCGCGTACGGGTTGTGCTCTGCAGCACCAATATGGAGCTCCAGCTCACCGTCACGACACGGGCTACTTGCAATCGAGAATGGGCGTTTATCTTTCTCACCCATCACGGCTAATAGGTACTGACCGGCTTTGAAATCGATCATTTGTTCTGGCTGCAATAAAATACGGAAAGTATTACATGCTAATGGTTCAACTGACTTTACTTCACATTTAATCGACATGATTGTCCTCTGGTCGTTCAAAAGCATGGTACGTCCAAGACGCTAGTCCATGCTGAGCACCAAGTCGCTTTTCGCCGTTGCTTGACAAGTAAACATCCAACCCTGCGCTTGCTCTTTCTCAGTAAGCATAGGCTCAAGTTGGTAACTTATCTCACCCGATAACTTTCGGCACATGCACATGGCACACGCACCGACCTGGCAACGGTTAGGAAAAGCAATGCCTGCATTGAGCGCTGCCTGCAGTACGCTTTCATGCTCGGTGGCAGTAAAAGACACATCTGCGGGCAACAGGCGAACTTGGTGCATCATAATATTCTTAATTATCGTGTCCTTAACAGCTGGCCGCTAGTCACTGAGCACGCTATTAAAGAGGGATTAAACAACAGGTCACCAGCGATGATAACCTGTTCAATTTAGGCTAATCGCTATGGTTTGAAAATCGCTAATTCATCCCAAATAGCATCAATTTTAGCAACGATGACGGGATCTTTACGAATAGGGGTACCCCACTCGCGATCCGTTTCACCTTGCCATTTATTGGTCGCATCCCAGCCCATTTTTGAACCACAGCCCAACGAGAGTTGTTCTGCGGCCGAGCTGTTAATCATAATGGCATCACGGCTTGGATCCATACGAGTGGTAACGGCCCAAATCACATCATTCCAATCACGTACATTAACGTCATCATCGCAGACAATCACAAATTTAGCATTGGTAAACTGTGCCAAGAATGCCCACACCGCTTCCATCACCGCGATCGCTTGGCCTGCACCTTCTTTCTTGATACTCACTATCGCCATACGGTGTGAATCAGCTTCAGGTGGTAAATAACAATCCAAAATTTCAGGGTGTTGCTCACGCAGTGCCTTAAGCCCTGCATCGACATCAAAATCACGGTTAACGGTGAATGCTTCACTTGGTGAATTGACCGTTTCAGCATCCCATTTAATGGTGACATCCAGCCCCATTTTCGAACCCAAACCAACCACTGGCGAGGCAAAATCAAGGGAATCAATCGGCGTATTGTCGATCATCACAGTGTCGCGCACAGGGTCCATTCGCGTGGTCATCGCGTGGATCACGCTGTTCCAATCACGTGCGTTGACGTCATCGTCACACACCACCACAAATTTGGTGTACATGAACTGACGTAAGAAAGACCAGACGCCCATCATGACGCGCTTGGCATGTCCTGGGTATTGCTTCTTCATGGTCACCACCGCCATGCGGTAGGAACAACCTTCAGGTGGTAAATAAAAGTCCGTGATCTCAGGGAACTGCTTTTGCAAAATAGGCACAAACACTTCGTTCAATGCCACGCCCAGAACGGCTGGCTCATCGGGTGGACGGCCAGTATAAGTGCTGTGATAAATCGGGTTATTACGCATGGATACGTGGGTAACAGTAAACACATGGTGGCTTTCAACTTCGTTGTAATAACCCGTGTGATCACCGTAAGGGCCTTCATCGGCAAATTCAGTCGGGTCAATGTAACCCTCTAACACCACTTCTGCACTCGCGGGCACATCCAGATCATTACTAAGGCTCTTCACTACCTCGGTTTTACTGCCACGCAATAACCCGGCAAACGCATACTCAGATAAGGTATCTGGCACAGGCGTCACAGCACCCAAAATGGTCGCAGGATCGGCACCAAAGGCAACAGTCACTGGGAAAGGTTTACCAGGATGGGTTTCCATCCAATCGCGTAAATCTAATGCCCCACCACGATGGGCCAGCCAGCGCATGATCACCTTGTTTTTACCCAGCTTTTGCTGGCGGTAAATGCCAAGGTTCTGGCGTTTTTTGTTCGGCCCTTTGGTGATAGTTAAGCCCCAGGTTAATAGCGGTGCCACATCGCCCGGCCAGCAGCTCATCACAGGGACTTTATCAAGATCGACCTCGTCACCTTGCCAGACGATTTCTTGGCACGGCGCTTTGCGTAAGCGCTTCACAGGCATGTTCAGCACTTGTTTGAACACCGGCAGCTTATCCAGCGCATCACGAAAACCGCGTGGTGGCTCAGGCTCTTTTAAATACGCCAGCAGTTTACCCACTTCGCGCAGTTCTTTAACGTCCTGTCGTCCCATCCCCATGGCAACACGGCCTGGTGTACCAAACAGGTTAGTCAGTACCGGCATGTCATAACCAATCGGATTTTCAAACAGCAATGCAGGACCGCCCGCGCGAAGCGTGCGATCACTGATTTCGGTCATTTCTTGATTGGGATCGATAGGCTGCGAAATACGCTTTAATTGCCCTTGCTGCTCAAGGCGATCAATAAAGTCGCGCAGGTCCTTGAATTTCATAGGTGCTACCCGTTACCAAGCGGCACCCTCACTATGCGAGTGCCCATCAACTAATGGGCGATATTATAACGAGTTGTTAACCTAATCTCACCCGTTACTGATTATCAGTTACTGCTCGAGTACAATTTGCAGATTCTTTTTCAATACATTGCTGCTATGGGTTGTCGCCAGCTGGCGTAACCAACTGGTATAGCCTTGCTGCGCGAGTTGCTGCGCCACCACTTGCCCTTCATCGACTTCCCCCATCTTGGCGATCAAGAATTGGCGCGTGGATGCGGGCATAGGTTTTAAAATGATCAAAGATCGGTACGCTTGCTGCTTCAACGATGGGTTACTGGTGGCAGCCATTAGCTGCTCTAAAGCGAGCGGTTTAGGCGCTTGTTCGGCTAATCGTGTTAGTTCCTGGTAGCTGTAGGTGTCGGTGCGACGACGCCACAGAAGTTGGTACATATCACTATCGCCTGAGTGGGCCGCTAAGCTAGCAATAATGGCATTATCAGGTAGCCACATCAGCTGGTTATCGGATTGAAATTGATCGACTAAGGTGGCAATCGCAGCAGGTGAAAGTGTATCAATACGCTCTAAAAACAGATCACGACGGTGTTTTTGAACATGGCGATCGGTCGTTAGCCACGTTGACAACTGTAAGGTGCCCGATTCCGCTTTACGCACCATATCGTCAGCTTGTAATTGATGTTCCCAGTGCTTAATCAAGGTCCGAGCTAGCGCACCATAATGAAACGCCGCTTTCGTTACTAGGTAACCGTCACCTTGTTCAACAATAGTAAAGGTTGGTTTTCGCCCAGCCTGCTCAGCCAACCACGTGGCTTTGGCTTGATCAACCTGACCAAATTCGACCGCAAATGCCACCAGTTTTTCACGAACAGCTTCTTGTGATAGTGGCGGTAATTGCGAGAGATTAAATTCTAAAGCGCGAAAGTCATTTCGCTTATAAAGCGTGGTAAGGGCGTTCACCCGAGTTTGCACTTGCGCTGATGCTAAGGTGTCGAGTACCTGTTGTTCTGACACATCTTGTGCCAAAACGGGTGCTGTCCACATCGTCAGTAGCAAGGGTATCATGCACAATCCTTGTCGCATGTTATCTCCTATTCATCGAGAGGAAGATCAAGAGCCATCAATGCTCTATTGGTCAATGCAATGTTGTGGTGTAGGCGTGCCATCCTAACCTGCCTACTCTTTACCTATACAGCATTCAAGCGGTAATACCAAGCCGAATGATTATTCTTCTCAGCTCTCTACGCTATTGTTATTCATACTATGACATCACGATAAGCAACCGTGCGCTTATGTGTAATTATTTCGTCTTCCAGCCACAATTGAACACTGGTTTAAATTTAGTATGCCTGAAAGCCAAGCAATAAAAAACGCCGCACTAGGCGACGTTTCTTGAATTTGTGACCAAGCTAACTTTCTAGCTTAAGACCCTATCGATTATGAGTTTTGACGACGCATTGCATCGAAGAACTCATCATTCGTTTTGGTCATCGATAGCTTATCGATCATGAATTCCATGGTGTCGATTTCGCCCATCGCATGGACAATCTTACGCAGGATCCACATCTTCTGTAGCTCGTCTGATTTCGCCAGTAGTTCTTCACGACGCGTACCAGAGCGGTTAATGTCGATCGCTGGGAAAACACGTTTTTCAGCGATTTTACGAGATAGGTGCAGTTCCATGTTACCTGTACCTTTAAATTCTTCGTAAATAACTTCATCCATTTTAGAACCAGTATCAACCAGTGCTGTTGCGATGATAGTTAAGCTACCGCCTTCTTCTACGTTACGAGCTGCACCGAAGAAACGCTTAGGACGGTGAAGTGCGTTTGCATCCACACCACCTGTTAGGACTTTACCTGATGAAGGTACAACGGTGTTGTATGCACGTGCCAGACGTGTAATGGAATCCAGTAGGATCACCACGTCTTTTTTGTGCTCAACCAGACGTTTTGCTTTCTCGATAACCATTTCAGCAACCTGAACGTGGCGAGATGCTGGCTCATCGAACGTTGATGCAATAACTTCACCTTTAACCAGGCGTTGCATCTCGGTTACTTCTTCTGGGCGTTCATCAATCAGCAATACCATCAACTCACACTCAGGGTGGTTGTATGCAATGCTTTGGGCAATGTTCTGTAGCAACATGGTTTTACCCGCTTTTGGCGGAGCAACAATCAGACCACGCTGACCTTTACCAATTGGCGATGCTAAATCAAGAACACGTGCTGTGATATCTTCCGTCGAACCGTTACCACGCTCCATACGCATACGTTCGTTAGCGTGAAGCGGGGTTAAGTTTTCGAATAAGATCTTGTTACGCGCGTTATCCGGCTTATCGTGGTTAACTTCGTTAACTTTTAGCAGGGCAAAGTAACGCTCACCGTCTTTTGGTGGACGAATCTTGCCGGCAATGGTGTCACCAGTACGAAGATTGAAGCGGCGGATTTGGCTTGGAGAGACGTAGATGTCATCTGGGCCAGCAAGGTAAGAACTATCTGAAGAACGAAGGAAGCCGAAGCCGTCTTGAAGAATTTCTAGAACACCATCGCCAAATATGTCCTCACCACCCTTTGCGTGTTGTTTAAGAATGGCAAAAATAATGTCCTGCTTTCTTAAACGCGCTAGATTTTCCAATCCTAGGCTTTCGCCAAGCGCAACCAGCTTTGGAATAGGTTGGTTCTTCAGTTCTGTAAGATTCATAGTGGTGGGTTTCTTGTTTGTCAAAATGGGGTTCTATATAGTTGAGAGAGTTAATGACCAATGGGGCTGGTCATGAAATGAACAAGTTTGATAATTACGTGCAATAAGTTAGCACTAAACCTTCCATCCGTCTAGCATAGTCGGAAGACAAACTGCGCACAACAAAGAAATTGCGCACAGCCCGTATTTACAGCTTAAACGTTCGCGTCTAGGAACTCTTTAAGTTGAGATTTTGATAGCGCGCCCACTTTGGTCGCCGCTACGCTGCCATCTTTAAATAGCAGTAATGTTGGGATGCCGCGGATACCAAATTTCGGTGGCGTTGCTGCATTTTGGTCAATGTTTAGCTTACCAATCGTCAGCTTGCCTTCGTACTCGTCAGCAATTTCGTCAAGGATTGGGGCAATCATTTTACATGGACCACACCATTCAGCCCAAAAATCGACTAGTACAGGTCCTGCAGCGTTAATTACATCACTTTCAAAGCTTGCATCGCTTAGCTGCACAATCTTGTCGCTCATCTTCCACTCCAATGGTTGATTTTATTAGCTTATACCAATCCGGATAAGTAAATGTTCAATGTTTAACTGATAAATCATCACTATATTCAAAGCGTAAACAGCAATAACTAGTCTGTCTAGTTAGGATTAATTAGGCTGAATATAGGTTATTTAAATCCGCTTACATGATCAGATAGCTTGTCTGATAAGTATTATTTATACGCTACAAAGTTCGATTCAGGCTAGTTGAATTACGTTAAACCTGACCTATCTCATAGTATAAAGAGCAAATCGTTGCCCTATTTGAATTGAATCCGTTTCGTATTGCAACCCTAAGCTGATATTCTATAGCAATGAAGACGACTCATATCACAGAGCAAAAATTTGCCGACCTTGGTCTTGAACCAACGGTTGTAGCAGGTTTGGACAGCAAGGGTTTCTACAATTGTACCCCGATCCAAGCCTTGGCATTGCCGGTAGTGCTCTCCGGCCAAGATATTGCAGGACAGGCTCAAACAGGTACGGGTAAAACCCTTGCCTTCCTGACTGCTACTTTTAACCACCTGCTGCTAAACCCAGCATCAGCAGAGCGTAAACAGAACCACCCTCGCGCAATCATCATGGCTCCAACGCGTGAGCTGGCAATCCAAATTTATAACGATGCCAAACCGTTACTAGAAAGCACCGGTCTTACCGCAGGCTTAGCTTACGGTGGCGAAGCGTACGAGAAACAACAGAAAACACTCGAAAACGGTGTCGATATTCTGGTGGGTACGTGTGGTCGTATTATCGATTTCTACAAACAACGTGTTATCGATCTACGTAGCATCCAAGTGGTTGTACTGGATGAAGCCGATCGCATGTTCGATTTGGGTTTCATTAAAGATATTCGTTTCTTGTTCCGTCGTATGCCGGCACCTGAAGCACGCCTGAACATGCTGTTCTCTGCTACGCTGTCTTACCGCGTAAAAGAACTTGCCTTTGAACACATGAACAGCCCTGAAAGTGTGGTCGTAGAGCCTGAACAAAAAACAGGTCACCGCATTCAAGAAGAGCTTTTCTACCCTTCTAATCAAGAAAAAATGCGCTTGCTACAAACCTTGATCGAAGAAGAGTGGCCAGATCGCGCAATCATTTTTGCCAATACTAAACACCGTTGTGAAGATATTTGGGCACACTTAGCGGCAGATGATCACCGTGTTGGTTTGCTAACGGGCGATGTACCACAGAAGAAACGCGTGCGTATTCTAGAGCAATTTACGCAAGGCGAAATCGATATTCTTGTGGCTACCGATGTTGCGGCTCGTGGTCTACACATTCCTCAGGTAACGCACGTATTTAACTACGATCTCCCTGACGATGCCGAAGATTACGTTCACCGTATTGGCCGTACTGGTCGTGCTGGTGCAAGTGGTCACTCAATCAGTTTTGCTTGTGAAGGTTACGCAATTAACCTACCTGCGATTGAAACTTACATTGAACACTCAATCCCAGTATCTAAGTACGACAGTGACGCGCTGATGACTGAACTACCAGCAGCACTGCCAGTACAACGTACGCCGCGTCAAAACGGTAACCGTCGTAACAACTCGCGTCAGGGTCAAGGACAAGGTCAGGGGCAATCTCGCCAGCGCCAGCGTCGCCGCCCACAAACGCAAAAATAATAAGAATCGATAAGTCTATGGAAAGAAGTTCAGTATCACCTTTGTACGCCGCGATTGATTTAGGCTCTAACAGCTTCCACATGTGGATTGTGCGTGAAGTTGCAGGCAGTGTTAAAACTCTCGCAAAAATAAAGCGCAAAGTGCGTTTAGCCGCAGGGTTAAACCACGACAATATCCTCAGCGATGAAGCCATGCAGCGTGGCTGGGAATGTCTAAGCCTATTTGCTGAACGTCTTCAAGACATTCCCGCAGAGCGCATTCGTATTGTAGGTACTGCCGCACTTCGTACCGCGGTGAATGCTGATACTTTTCTCGCCAAAGCAAAAACGATTCTTGGTCACTCGGTTGATATTATTCCGGGTGAAGAAGAAGCGCGTATCATCTATCAGGGTGTCGCGCATACTTCAGGTGGTAGCGACAAACGCCTCGTGGTCGATATTGGTGGCGCCAGTACCGAAGTGATCATCGGAGCAGGCTTTGATGCCAATGCCCTGACCAGCCTTAAAATTGGCTGTGTTACTTGGCTTGAGCGTTACTTTAAAGATCGCGAGCTCAGTGCCGCGAATTTTGATGCAGCAATCACAGCCGCAAAAGCTGCGATTGACCCGATCTTAGCGCAGTATAAACAACTCGGCTGGGATACCTGTGTCGGCGCCAGTGGCACAGTACAGGCATTGCAAGAAATCATGCTGGCACAAGGCATGGATGAAGTGATTACGCTGCAAAAGCTAAAACGCCTGCAGCGCCAAGCGATGCAGTATGAGCGCTTGGAAGATTTAGACATCGAAGGGCTAACCTTAGAACGCGCTTTAGTCTTCCCGAGTGGTTTATCGATTCTTATTGCGCTGTTTGAATCGCTAAATATCGACACCATGACACTGGCAGGTGGTGCACTGCGTGAAGGGATGGTTTACGAGATGATGAGCCAGATGCGCCATCATGATGTGCGTGAACGTACCTTAAACAGTGTGCAACGCCGTTTTCAGCTTGATGCCATCCATGCTGATAATGTGGCAAGCACCGCAATGACATTGCTCACCAGTTGCAAGAATGAATGGCCACTGGAACAGCAAGCACCTTGTCTTTTGCACGCAAGTAGTACTTTGCATGAAATCGGTGCCAGCATCGAATTCAAAAAAAGCGGTGAGCATGCAGCATATCTGATCAATCATATTGATCTGCCTGGTTTTACCCGCGCACAGAAGCATTTGATTGCCGAGTTACTTCGCCGTCATCGCGAAGCGCTCACCAGCTTACCCGAGCAACACGCACTGTCGGCATCAAGCGCAACCCGTATTTTGCGCTTGCTTCGTTTAGCCGTGATTATTTGTCATCGTCGCGACCACCAGCATCAGCCGGTTGTGACACTCACAGCACAAGACAATAATCTTACGCTATCACTACCCAGTGTATGGCTTGCCAACAATCCGCTTACCAATGCGGAGCTGCAGCAAGAAGCTAACCGCCAAACCGATATGGGCTGGCCATTGCAGATAGTGGCGATGGATGACGAAGCCTAATCGCTTCACGCTAGCCATGCGATAACCGTTTCAGCACGATCAAAAAAGGCTCCCTTGTTATCAAGGCAGCCTTTTTTATTAACCGTCTATTTTAAGACTAGACGTCATTTTTAACACTAGACACCAGTGTTCACGCTATGGCGCAAGATCACCCCGTAATACCGCAATGACGTAGCATGGCATCCAACTGTGGCTCACGACCACGGAAGCGTTTGAACAAGGCCATCGGCTCTTCACTGCCGCCGCGCTCTAAGATGCAATCCAAGAAATCCGCGCCCGTTTGTGGGTTAAAGATCCCTTCTTCTTCAAAACGTGAGAACGCATCTGCCGACAACAGCTCTGCCCACAAATAGCTGTAGTAACCCGCGCTGTAACCGCCCGCAAAGATATGGCTGAAGCTGTGTGGGAAACGTCCCCACTCAGGGCTTTGCACCACAGAAACACGCGACTTAATGTCAAACAAGGTTTCTAGCACTTGCGCACCAATTTCTGGATCGTATTGGGTGTATAAGCTGAAATCGAACAGACCAAACTCAAGCTGACGTAAGATACCCATCGCGGATTGGAAGTTCTTCGCCGCGAGCATTTTATCGAGCATTTCTTTTGGCAGGGCTTCACCTGTTTCAAAGTGACCCGAAATAAATGCTAGGGCTTGTTCTTCCCAGCACCAGTTTTCTAAGAATTGGCTCGGCAGCTCGACGGCATCCCAAGGCACACCGTTAATACCCGATACCGCAGGTGCATCGATTTGAGTCAACATATGGTGAATACCATGACCAGTTTCGTGGAATAAGGTCACGACTTCATCATGGGTGAACAAAGCCGGCTTATCACCAATCGGCTTGTTGAAGTTACAGGTTAAGTAAGCAACTGGCGTTTGTAGCGACCCATCAAGACGGGTGCGACGTACCATGCACTCATCCATCCACGCACCACCACGTTTGTGTTCACGCGCATACAGATCGAGGTAGAAGCTACCGCGCAGTTCACCTTTGCTGTCGAAGATATCGTAAAAAGTAACCGTGTCATCCCAAACATCGACGCCGTCACGCTGCTTCACATCCATCCCAAACACACGCTTTAGCACTTCAAATAGGCCTGCCACGGCGGTTTTCTCAGGGAAGTAAGGACGTAGCTGCTCATCAGAAATACTGTAGCGATGCTGTTTTAGCTTTTCGCTGTAGAAAGCAAAATCCCATGGTTGCAGATCATCGGCACCAAATTCTTCTTTCGCGAATGCACGTAACTCTGCCACTTCACGCTCACCTTGTGGCTTGGCGCGTGTTGCAAGATCGTTCAAAAAGCCCAGCACTTGCTCTGGCGATTCCGCCATCTTGGTCGCCAGTGATTTCTCGCTATAAGTGCTAAAGCCAAGTAGACGTGCTAGCTCATGGCTCAGCTTCAGTTTTTCAGCAATGATTTCGCTGTTATCCCATGTGCCTGCGTTCGGACCACGATCAGAAGCACGTGTTACGAACGCTTCGTACATTTCTTGGCGTAATGCACTGTTTTCACAGTAGGTCATCATAGGAAGGTACGATGGGATTTCCAGCGTAAACAGGTAACCCTCAAGCTCTTTCGCTTGCGCGGCAGCTTGAGCTGCTTGCATCGCGGATTCAGGCAAGCCTGTCAATTCAGCTTCGTCTGTTACCTGCTTGCTCCACCCCATGGTGGCATCTAACACGTTATTACTAAACGTCGAGGCCAGCTCTGAAAGGCGCTTGCTGATTTCACCGTAGCGGTGTTGTTCATCGGCAGGTAAACCAATACCCGATAATTCAAATTCTTTTAGCGCGTCTGTGATCGATTTTTGCTGCGCTTGGTTCATTGCCGCAAAATCATCACTGGCTTTGATCGCTTTATACGCTTCGTACAAGCCTTTGTGTTGACCCACCCAAGTGCCGTAATCAGACAACATAGGTAAACAACCTTCGTAAGCCTCACGCAATTCAGCACTGTTTTTCACCCCGTTTAGGTGAGAGATCGGTGACCAAATACGGCTTAAACGATCATCGGTTTCCGCCAGCGGCTCACAAATGGAGTCCCAACTTGGTGGCGCATCGTTTGCCAAGACCTCTTCTACCTTGGCACGACAATCAGCAATCGCTTGTTCAACGGCAGGTTGAATGTGCTCAGCTTTAATGAGAGAAAACGGAGGCAGATCCGTCATGGTCAATAGTGGGTTTGACATGCGCTTATCCTTTATGAGGTTATCCCTAATAGATGTGTCTTTCTCTGGTTAAATTCAATCCCTTAGTCCAGCTTAGAGCCAAATTTAACGCCGCTTATCGCTTTAATTATGCGTCAGAGCCTTAAATAAGCCAGCGCTTAGCTTGGTATAAACTGGATATTCATCATGATTTGGCGATAATAGCGCCTTCACTATTCTTATTCGTCACAGAGACCCACCTTATGCTGAGTTATCGTCATAGCTTCCACGCTGGCAACCACGCCGATGTGGTAAAACACATTGTTCAAAGCCTGATTTTGGATTCGCTCAAGCAAAAAGATAAACCTTTCGTTTACCACGATACCCACTCAGGGGTTGGTCGTTACGATTTACAAGACGAGCGCAGCGAGAAGACCGGTGAATTCCTCGAAGGGATCGCACGTATTTGGTCGCGCGATGATATTCCGGCTGAAATTGCCTCTTACATTGATGCCATCAAGACGCTAAACGACAGTGAAGAGTTGCGCTACTACCCTGGCTCACCGAAAGTTGCGAGTGCACAGATCCGTGGTCAAGACCGCATGGTATTAACCGAACTGCACCCAACTGACTTCCCGCTGCTACTGCAAGAGTTCCGCGGTGATCGCCAAGTGAAGATCTACAAAGAAGATGGCTTTGCTCGTTTAAAAGCAAGCCTGCCACCGAAAGAACGCCGTGGCGTGGTTCTGATCGACCCACCGTATGAACTCAAGCATGAGTACATGGATGTGGTGAAAGCCATTCGTGAAAGCCACAAACGTTGGGCAACGGGGACTTACGCAATTTGGTACCCTGTGGTTTACCGTGAAAACATCGATAAAATGATTAAAGGCTTAAAAGACACAGGCATTCGTAAGATCCTGCAAATTGAATTAGGTGTAGAGCCAGATACCGAAGAGCGCGGCATGACAGCCTCTGGCATGATCGTGATTAACCCACCGTGGAAATTGGAAAGCCAAATGCAGACCATTCTACCTTGGCTACAACAGGCGATCTCACCGGTAACAGGCTTCAACACTGTTGAGTGGATTGTACCGGAATAATCCTGTCGTTCATTGCCGCGTTACATCGACTGGCGAGTAACAATGCTCGCCAGCTCACATCTCCTTTCTATCCCGTTTTAATCGCCACGACTGCTGCTCGTATCTCACACTTTTCTCCATTACACTAAACGCAAAGATATCGCTGATACCTCTTTGATTCCTTGGCCGCTTTAGTTTTGGCTATTTATCTTGGTGGGTATTACATAATGAAAACAGGTGGAGAAAGTCATGGCGAAGCATTTTGATTACATTTGTATCGGTGGTGGTAGCGGTGGTATTGCCTCAGCTAACCGCGCTTCAATGTACGGCGCAAAGGTTGCGATCGTAGAAGCAAAAGCATTAGGCGGTACATGTGTAAACGTAGGTTGTGTACCCAAAAAAGTAATGTGGCATGGCGCACAAATTGCTGAAGCAATGCACCTTTACGCAAAAGACTACGGCTTTGATGTTGATGTAAAAGGGTTCAACTGGGGCAAACTGGTTGAGAGCCGTGAAGCCTACATTGGTCGTATTCACCAAGCGTACGACAATGTCCTTGGCAATAATAAGGTTGAAGTGATCAACGGTTTCGCAACCTTTGTGGATGCAAAAACCATTGAAGTAAATGGCGAACACTACACAGCCGATCACATTCTTATTGCCGTTGGTGGTGAACCAACCATTCCTAATATTCCTGGTGCCGACCACGGTATCGATTCGAATGGCTTCTTCGAGCTAACCGAGCAGCCTAAGCGTACTGCCGTGATTGGTGCAGGCTACATTGCGGTAGAAATTGCAGGCGTACTAAGCGCCCTCGGCACGGATACTCACCTGTTCGTTCGTAAAGAATCGCCACTACGTAGCTTCGATCCACTGATCGTAGAAACACTGGTAGAAGTGATGAATGCAGAAGGTCCAACCCTGCACACCCACTCGATTCCAAAAGAAGTGGTTAAAGAAGCCGATGGCACCTTCACCATGCACTTTGAAAACGGTGAGTCACACAACACAGATTTAATCATCTGGGCAATTGGTCGCCAGCCAAGCACAGACAAGATCAACCTTGCTGCGACAGGCGTTGAAACCAACGACCGTGGCTACATCAAAGTCGATGAATACCAGCAAACCAATGTCGCTGGCATTTACTGTGTGGGCGATATCATGGAAGGCGGTATTGAGCTAACACCTGTCGCGGTTAAAGCGGGCCGTCAGCTGTCTGAACGTCTATTCAATGGCAAGACCAACGCGAAAATGGACTACAAGCTAGTACCAACCGTAGTATTTAGCCACCCACCAATTGGCACTATCGGTCTGACTGAACCAGAAGCGATTGCACAATACGGCGAAGACAATGTGAAAGTGTACAAATCTGGCTTTACCGCTATGTACACAGCAGTCACCGCTCACCGTCAGCCTTGTAAGATGAAACTAGTGTGTGCAGGCCCAGAAGAAACAGTCGTGGGTCTTCACGGTATCGGCTTTACGGTTGATGAAATGATCCAAGGCTTTGGCGTTGCTATCAAAATGGGCGCAACCAAAGCAGACTTCGATGCAGTCGTCGCGATCCACCCAACGGGCTCAGAAGAGTTTGTAACTATGCGCTAAGCGCGCACTGTATTCGAAACAACAACATTCGAAGCAACAAAACTCGAGATAACAAATTTGAGAGTGACAAAAAGGGAAGCACATGGCTTCCCTTTTTCTATTCAAGTAAAGATAACATCTAATTGTTTCTATTTTCGCGTTCATGCTTTTTTTTATGATAAGAGTAAACCCCTAGAAATATAATATAAATAATAGAAAAAATAATAACTAAAACCAGCCCAGCCTCAAAAGAAAACCAATCACCTTTTCCTTCACGAATCGCTTTAGCCGTTGGACTTGTAGAGAGCGTGTTCATCAATGACAGTGCCGCGACTATAAAAACAACTAACTTTCCTGTTAGATTCATCATATCTCCTTTGTTTAATAATCTACTTCCAACCTATTAGGCGCCATATTTGGCAAGACTTATCAACTTACGTCTCATCTCCCCTTCGCTATTGTCAAAAAAAGGATTAGACCCAAGAAAAACTTTACATCCTTTAACAGCATTAAATTTAGATAAATCCACATGGTTTAAGTTATTTCGTTGAAGTTCGATTTCTTTGATTGAACTTAATCCATCAAGTTCACCAACAGCATTAATTTTATTACTTACCAGTACTAAATACTCCAATGCACTCAAATGAGAAACATTCTCCACCTTCTTAATGTTTGATCTTTCTATTTTTAGTTTTTTTAATCCAGATAGACCATCTAATCCACTTATCTTTTCTAATGGTGTATTATAAATTGTCAACTCTTCCAAACCATCTAAACCATCAAGCCCTTTTATTTCACTAAAAGAAGCATAAGAAATGATAATTTTCTTCAAGTTATTTGAGTTGGAAAAGTCTGGCATTTTATTATTAATAGTCCCACCAAATCTTAACACCCTTAATGTTTCAGGAAGTTTAACGTCACCAAGATAAGCCCCTCCCCCAGTAAATAAAACTTCTAAATTAGTAAGTCTATGTAGTTTTGATAAATTATTTTCACGATCACCATAAACATACAAATACTTTAAATTAGGAAAGCCAAATAAATCAACATTATATTTACCACCATCACCACTTATCAAAATTAATAGTTCTAACGACTGATGGCCGTTAATATCTGACAAATTGGAAACACCATTATTTATTTTAAGCAGTGAAAGTTTATTTTGTTTTTTAAAGTTTGAAATATGTTTAAATTCACCTCTTGATGTTCCTATCATTTCAAGAGAGCTATCTACGGGTAAAATAACATCATCAACAATACCACTCTTAAGGTATAACTCTTTAAGGTTTTTATTACTCTTTAAGTTTAAAACCACATCATCTACATCATCTACATCTATGGCTAAATATGTTAATTTTGGTAATAAAGAGAAGAGCATTTCAGTGTTAACAGTTTTTAATTTCAACTGCAAGTGAGTAACATTAAGCTCATAATCTACAAGAATATAGTTTTCAGATTTTTGATAGTCATAGAACCAAAAATCTCCACCATTATATTTTACACTTGAACTACTAAATTTAAATATCTCATCACTGTCATTAAAATCATCTCTATCCACCAATTCAGCATTATACGTTTCAATGAATATTTCAGGCTTCGATTGATAGCCGTTTTCTTTAAGAAAATCCATAACATGCTTTATTTGTGGTGATTGCAGTGTTTCTTCAACCAGAGGATCATATGCCAACACCCCAAATGATAAAAATAACATTGATATTTTTATTAAAGCTAAAATTCTATATAACATATCATATGTCCTGTTATCTTAGACAACTGTCATCATCATTCAGTCAAAACCTTTGAACGGTATTAAGAGGTATAGCACTTAAAGTAACCACATAAAGTTCAACAATTAAATCCATCACATATCCTTTGTTTAATTATTTTTTCAACGTCGTTAAATCACCGTAAGTCTCTAAGCTCATGAGCTTTCTATAAAGCTCACCCTCACTATTATCAAAAACAGGGTTCGATAATAGATAAACTCTACATCCCTCTATACCATCAAAAACAGAGAAATCAATATTCTCAATCTCATTTACATCCAATTGGATATGTTTGATTGACTTAAGACCATTGATGTTATCGATAGTCTTAATTTTATTATAACTTAACGATAAAACCTCAAGATTATCTAAGTGCTCTACATTTTCAATTTTCGTAATGTTAGACCTTTTTATTTTTAGTTCTTTTAAGCTAGAGAGATCATCTAATCCACTTATCTTTTCTAATGGTGTATTGTAAATTGTCAACTTTTCCAAATTATCTAAACCATCAAGCCCTTTAAGTTCACTAAAAGAAGCATAAGAAATTATAATCTCCTTTAATTTGTTTGAGTTGAAAAAATTTGGCATTTTATTATTAACAGCCCCTCCAAATCTTAAATACTCTAATGACTTAGGCAATTTAACACCACCAATATAAGCATCAACTCCGGCAAATAGAATTTTCAATTTAGTAAGCTCATGCAGTTTTGATAAGTCATTGCTACTATCACCATATACATATAAATATTTTAAATTTGGAAAACTAAACAAATCAATGTTATATTTACCACCATCAACACTTATCAAATTTAATAGTTCCAATGACTGACTTCCGTTAATATCTGATAAATTTGAAACACTATTATTTATTTTCAGTGATGACARTTTTTTTTGTTTTTTTAAGTTTGAAATATGTTTAAATTCACCTCTTGATGTTCC